>CAYVVW010000098.1:0-7579 GCA_964455335.1 uncultured Marvinbryantia sp. | reverse complement strand
TATTTTTACGTTTTGTAAGTAGCCAGACGTAGCGAAAGCCACCCTTCACTTGACCGGAGCGGTGGCTTTTGCTACTTATCTCGGCCAACCACCTTGTGGGCGGTTGTTCCTTCTGTGTTGTACGATAACACCATGTCCGCGATTTTGCAAGAAGAATTTCCTGCACTTATCCTACATTTACAAATCCTACATTTACAAATTTACAAATACTTTTGCCGTTTGCGATAACATGGCGGGTTATACCAGCTTGCTCTTTGCCAATTCTGTCAATGTCGCAAATCCTTCCGCATCGTGGATCGCCATGTCGGCCAGCACCTTGCGGTTGAGTTCCACGCCCGCCAGCTTCAGGCCGTGCATGAACCTGCTGTAGGACAGGCCGTTCAGCCTTGCCGCCGCATTGATGCGGGCGATCCAGAGGCGGCGGAAATCGCGCTTTCTCTGCTTTCTGCCCGCATAGGACGATGCCAGCGCGCGCATCACCGACTGTTTTGCAATTCTATACTGTTTGGAGCGGGCGCCTCTGTAGCCTTTGGCCAGCCGCAATACCCTGTTATGTTTTCTCCTGGCGTTCATTCCGCCTTTGATTCTTGCCATGTCTCATTCCTCCTTCGTCTCTTCTTTATAGGTAGGGCAAAATCTTCTTCATATTCTTTACGTTGCTCTGATCCGTAATGGTGGACTGGCGAAGGTTCCTTTTCCTCTTTGTGGACTTCTTGGTTAAGATATGGCTTTTGTAGGCTTTATTCCTTTTTAATTTACCGGTGCCGGTCAGCTGGAAGCGCTTTGCGGCCGCCCTTTTTGTTTTCATTTTCGGCATGTGACTGTGTCCTCCTTCAATTTAGTCTTTTCCCCTGAGAGACGAGCGTTTCTCAGATAAAAACATCGTCATGGTGCGCCCCTCGACTTTCGGGGCTTTCTCGACAGACGCAATATCCCCCAATTCCCTCGCAAAATCATCCAAAATGTGGCGGCTGCTTTGCATATGCGTCATCTCGCGCCCGCGGAAGCGTAAGGTCACCTTGACCCTGTTTCCCTTTTCCAAAAATTTCCGTGCTGCGTTGACCTTGGTTTTCAAGTCGTTCACGTCGATGTTCGGCGTCATGCGAACTTCCTTAACCTCAATGATCTTTTGTTTCTTTTTTGCCTCTTTTTCTTTTCGTGACATCTCATAACGGTACTTCCCGTAATCGATGATCTTGCACACGGGCGGCCGCGCCTGCGGCGCCACCTTTACCAGGTCCAACTCTGCTTCCCTTGCCATCCGCATGGCGTCCCTGGCGGACATGATGCCAAGCTGCTCGCCATGCACCCCGATCAGGCGAACTTCCCTGTCTCGGATCTGTTCGTTAATCATTAAATCGCTAATTGTTTTGCACCTCCATAAGAATCCTCCGGCATGGCGCACAAGCTGTTGCGCAAAAAAACGCGTGGACACAAACTGCCCACGCGTAAACGTCCAAAAGGAAATCCCTTCGGCATCGGTACGGCAAAACCATCAGTCACTTCGGCGTGCTGCGGTGAGAGTGGACACTCTGCTTGTGATCCGTCATGCTTTTTCTTTTCATGCCCGTCTAGCATAACATGCCGGCAGGGCGGTGTCAAGAACATTCTTACGATTTGTTGGCGGATGTGTGTTCTTACAATTTGCTGGCGAATGCGCAAGGTAGCGCAAGGTCATCCGCCGAATCTGGGAAACCGGAAACGCTGTCAAACATGCTCTACGATTGATTTGCGGATGTCGCCCTCGCGCGCACTTCTTCCAGGACGGCCGTGGCAAATTCCCCGAGGCTCTTTTGGCCCTCGTCGCCCCCCGCGCGGCTGCGCACGGCGACTAGACCTTCCTCCTCTTCTTTTTGCCCGACCACCAGCATGTAGGGCAGCTTTGCCATCTGCGCCTCGCGGATTTTGTAGCCGATTTTTTCCGCGCGCTCGTCCACGGAGGAGCGGATGCCCTGCTCCAAAAGCTGCCGGTTGACCTCCCTTGCATAGTCGAGGTGCTTGTCGGAAATGGGCAGCACGCGCACTTGCTCCGGGGAAAGCCAGGTGGGGAACGCGCCCGCAAAGTGCTCGATCAGGATGCCGATAAAGCGCTCCACAGACCCAAATACCACGCGGTGAATCATAATCGGGCGGTGCGGCTCGCCGTCCGCGCCCGTGTATTCCAGACCGAACCGCAAGGGCAGCTGGAAGTCAAGCTGTATCGTGCCGCACTGCCAGGTCCTCCCGATGGAGTCCTCCAGGTGGAAATCGATCTTCGGACCGTAAAACGCGCCGTCTCCCTCATTGACGACATACGGCAGCCCCAAATCGTCCAACGCGCTGCGCAGGGCATCCGTCGCCATCTCCCAGTCCTCATCGCTTCCCATCGAATCCTCCGGGCGCGTGGACAGTTCCACATGGTACGAAAACCCAAACAGGCCATACACCTCGTCGATCAGCCGCGCGACACCCTTGATCTCCTCCTTGACCTGTTCCGGGGTCATAAAGATGTGCGCATCGTCCTGGGTGAAGCAGCGCACGCGCATCAGGCCGTGCAGCTGCCCGGACTTTTCGTGGCGGTGCACAAGCCCCAGCTCGCCCAGGCGCAAGGGCAGATCCCTGTAAGAGCGCGGCTCAGACTGGTAAACCAAAATGCCGCCCGGGCAGTTCATCGGCTTGACGGCAAAATCGGTGTCGTCAATGACCGTCGTATACATATTTTCCTGGTAATGATCCCAATGCCCGGATTTTTCCCAGAGCTGGCGGTTGAGCAAAATCGGCGTGGAAATCTCCACATACCCCGCCTTGCGGTGGATTTCCCTCCAGTAGTCCAGCAGCGTATTTTTCAAGACCATGCCCTTTGGCAGGTAAAACGGAAATCCCGGGCCTTCGTCCCGCAGTAGGAACAGGCCGAGCTGGCGTCCGAGCTTTCTGTGGTCGCGCTTTTTCGCCTCCTCCAAGCGGGTGAGGTAAGCGTCCAAATCCGCCTTCTTCGGGAAAGACGTGCCATAAATGCGCGTCAGCATCTTATTTTTCTCGCTGCCCCTCCAATATGCGCCCGCAAGGCTCGTCAGCTTCAACGCCTTCACGGGCTTTGTGCTCATCAAATGCGGGCCGGCGCAAAGGTCCACAAACTCGCCCTGCTGGTAAAAACTGATCTCGGCGTCCTCCGGCAAATCCTCGATCAGCTCCACCTTGTATGGCTCTCCTTTTTCCGTGAAATAGCGAATCGCCTCGTCTCTGGGCTTCGTAAAGCGCGTGATGGCATACCCTTCCTTGACGATCTGCTTCATCTCTTTTTCGATCTTTTCAAGGTCTTCCGCCGTCAGCGGCGTGTCACTGTCAATGTCATAATAAAACCCGTCCGCAATGGCAGGGCCAATGGCGAGCCGCACATCGGGAAACAGACGCTTGACGGCCTGCGCCAAAATGTGCGATGTGGTGTGGCGAAACGCGGCGGCGCCCTCCGGGCTGTCAAACGTGAAAATCTGCAGGGCGCAATCCCGATCCACCACCGTGCGCAAATCCACCGTCTCCCCGTCAACCGCGCCGGCCGTGGCGACGCGCGCCAGCCCCTCGCTGATATCCGCCGCAATGTCGATGACCGACATCGGCCTGTCATACTCCCGTTTGGAACCATCCTTCAATGTGACAATCATCCTGTGCACTCCCTTCTTTTTGTCTTTGTCTACCAACGCCTACCAATATGTGTCAATATGTATCTATCAATATCCAGTGTCTGCTATTGTAAACGACAAAATTTGCCGCTTACGATAGCCCCCTAGACCGTCCGAAAACTGTCTCGTTGCGGTCATTGACTCCCACTTTCCGTTCCAAGTGTACGCGATTATTCCGTGATGACTCCACTTTTGCAGTATTTCGTCACAGTTCCTGTTGCCATCCCCCACTTGCAAAGTACACGTCTAGGTTTTCGGACAACCTGCCCCGTGGATACGCCATGGAATCACGCTGCTTACGCAAATTCGGCGCAGCAAACGACGAAGGCGAAAATCGTTTTGTCGTTTACGATATACCTTGGCATCCTACCATTATTTACTATCGTGAAAGACAAAATTTGCCGCTTACGATATGTATGATTTTCTCCTATCGGGAATTCTGCACGATGTTCCATCGTGCCAAATCCCCGCACCCCTGCGGCGCGTAGCGCGCCCGTTCATACAAGTCGTGCAGGTTGCTCTCTTGCATTTCGTTTGCCAGCCCCGCCTTGTTTTCCAGTTCCGTGGGGGTTTCCCACCCGCCCGGCTTGACTTTTAGTGCGCCGCGTATTTTCTTTTTATACAATTTCCTTATCTTTTTGTCAATGGCACGCTCCTGCGCGCGCCCCCGCCGCCTGCCGCGGCCGTTTCTGCCCAGGTAGCTTTTTTCCTCTACTCCGAGAAAATAGATTTCATCCTCTTCGCCTTGCGCAAAATAGGAAAGGGCGTTGCGGCAAACGCGCCAAAGAACCGCCAAGATCCCGACCGCCGCCGCCAGCACCGTCAGGTACAAAAAGATCTGCGCGGCCGCCTCAAGCCAGGCGGGAAGATGGACAGGCTCTCCCGCGATGGCACTCAGATCCGCGCCGTCAAAATTATCCGGCAGCTGCGGGCTTTCCGTTTCCACATGGCGCGCCGCCGGAACGGGCCGCATCCGCGGACGAAAATCGACCAGCGGCTCTTTCCCGTAGAGCGCGGACGGCAGCACCAGCACAAAGAGTGCCATCGCGCTGGCAAACAGGACGATGCCGCCCACTTTCTGGATGGAATGTGCGGGCAGATTTGCCAATTTGCGGTTTTCCCGTATAAAACGCCACATATGGTCTAAATACGAGAATACGAAACAGACAAACACATCCACAAACAATAAGAAAAATTCCCATGGGAGCAGCGCAACTTTTTTGGTGTAGATGCAAGCCGCATAGCAGGCGACGAACCACGCCCAGTGCCCCGGGCTTGGCCTGTCCAAAAACGTGGGGATTTCCCAGGTGTCACGCGGCATTTGCGCCCCCGCCGCCCCGGGCATTTCCCGCATGAGCTGGTTGGCGCGCCCTTTTTTCACGCGCGCGTACCCGCGGATGGCAAACAGGCTCACGGAAAGCGCTGCCGTCAAAAACGCATGAGACAGCCACGCCATCCCCGCGCAGACCGCGACGCCAACCGCCAAATACGCCACCAGAGACCCCAGCGCGCGAATGGCCACCCAGCTAAGGACAATGGGAATGGCCAGCCACAGGGCGTCCGCGAGAAGCGACTGCGGGGTGCGCGTCTCATACACAAGCGATTCCAGCAAGTAGAGCGCACCCGCCAAGAGCAGCAAATGTACCCACGACAAAACCGCCAACCCAAGGTTATCCCCCGATTTTCGCAATTTCATGGCTGCCCGACCTCCCATCGCATCATGCGTACCCCCTGGGTGCCTCGCAGGGAAATGTCCGCTCCCGGCATCACCGGCACGACCCACAGCACCTCCCCGCCTGCCGCGAGCGCCCGCAGGCGTTCCAGGATGGACGCATCCTGATTTTTGGAAATCAGCACATAAATTTGCCCGGTTCGCCTCGCCTGCGCCTCTTTTTCCAGCAACTCCAGCAGCGGCCGCGCGGGCTGGACGAGATCGATGCAGGCGAGCTTGCGGTTGAGCTCCCGCAAATGCCCCGCCCCCGGTTTCGCGTGCCAGAAAAGGGCTTCTTTTTGCATATCCTCCCCCGCGTGGCTGTCATAGACCGCGTTGCTCGCGAGTCGCATTTCCATCTCTTCTTTCTCAATGCGGGCGGCAAGCGACGAAGCGATGCGAATGGCCTCCTCCGTCAGCAGATCGGAGCGCAGGATGTTGGCATCCTCCACGTCCAGCACCAATGTCACACAAATGTTCGTAGTCGAATCATATTGGTTGACCATCCATTTGCCGCTTTTGGCGGAAGCCTTCCAATTGATTTGGCGCATCGCATCCTGGCGGTATTCCCGAATGCCCGCAAATTCATAGGGGTCTGGGTACAGGCGGCTCTTTGCCCGCGCCATACCCGTGACCGTCTGGCAGACCAGGCGTATGCGGCGCGCGTCCACCTGGCGGGGATATACGTAAAACTGCGTCTGCTGCGGCTCATCCCGACAGTACCGAGCGGAAAAAAACAAGTCGCAGCCCACCGCCTCCGCCGTGGAAATCCGATAAAACCCGCGCCGCTTGCAAAGAAACGGCAGCGTGTGAATCACTTTTTGGTGGAACAAAAACGAAAACACGTCCCGTTTATAGCTTTGGTCTGTCACGTTGGAGTTTGCTTTCGCTTCCTTTGCAAACGCAAGGTTGCGGCTGATGGCAAGGCGCACCTCCAATGCAGGCAGGGGCAGCAGCTTGTCGTTGGCGATTTCCTCCCGCAGGTAAGACGTGTCACCCTCGTAGGCATACGCATCCACAAAGGACACGCGCACAGACAGATTTTTGTCCCATCCCTTGCGGTAAACCCACTCCTGCAGGACAAACGCGAACAGCACACAAAGCAAAAGCAGCGCAACCATTTAACGTTTCCCCCAATCCTCTGTCGGCAGGGGAACTGTCGCAAGAATCTCATTGACAATGTGCGACGCAAGTTTTTCCTCCCCAATGCCCGACAACAGGTGAAGCCGGTGCGCCAACACAGGCGACGCCACTTGCTTGATGTCTTCCGGCGTCACAAAGGAGCGCCCGCGCAGCATTGCGCAGGCCTGCGCGGCTCGCACAAACGCCAAAGTTCCCCTCGGGCTTACGCCGGCCTCCACCTGCGCGTGGCGGCGGGTGGCGTGAACCACGGCGACGAGATACCCCAGCAAATCGGGGTGGATGGCGACCTGCCGGCATTCCCCTTGCAGCCGCGTGATCTCCTCCTTGGAGCAAACGGCTTCCAGGCTCTCCAATGGCTCATCGGCCAAAAACCGGTTCACCATGGCACACTCCTGCCCCTCCGAAAGGGGCTCCATGGAAATCCGCATCAAAAACCGGTCCATCTGTGCCTCCGGCAGCGGAAACGTGCCGAGGGTCTCCAGGGGATTTTGCGTGGCGATGACCAAAAACGGCTCCGAGAGCGCGTGCGTCTCCTTTTCCACCGTCACTTGGCGCTCCGCCATACATTCCAACAGGCTGCTCTGCGTCTTGGGCGTGGCGCGGTTGATCTCGTCCGCCAGCAAAATGTTGCAAAACACAGGGCCTTGCGCAAACACAAACTCCCCCGTTTTTGCATGAAAATAATTCAGGCCCGTCACGTCCGATGGAAGCAAATCCGGCGTGAATTGCACACGGCCAAACTTCGCGCGGATAGAGCGGGCAAGCGATTTTGCCAGCACCGTCTTTCCCGTTCCCGGAACATCCTGCAGCAAAATGTGACCATTCGCCAGCAGGCAAATGAGCGTCAAGTCAATGGTCCGCTCATTGCCGATCACCACGCGGGCAAGATTCTCCCTCAATGCCTGTAAAACTGACTCTCCCATAAGCAACTGCCTCCCCTTGCAAAATCAGCGTATTCCCCGAACATCCCCATCATAACAGATCTGGTGTGAGATTGCCATAGGAAACAGCAAATATATTTCCTATCATTGCAATTGTAAAAAAAAAAAGCACCGCCCCCGCAATTCAA
>CAYVVW010000097.1:0-7661 GCA_964455335.1 uncultured Marvinbryantia sp. | reverse complement strand
AAAAATTATGCGGCATCTTCTGCATATCCGTTTCACATGCCGGGGCACAAGCGCAGGCTTGGCGAGCCGCGCGCAGCGTGTGATGTGGATATTACAGAAATTGACGGGTTTGACAACTTGCACCACGCAAATGGGGTGCTAAGGGAAGCGCAGGAACGGGCGGCAAAGCTGTATGGATCGCGCGACACTTATTTTTTGGTAAATGGCAGCACGGCAGGGATTTTGGCCGCCATTTCCGCGTGTGTGAGGCCAGGGGGCAAACTTCTGATGGCGCGAAATAGCCACAAGGCGGCCTACCATGCCGCCCAGCTGCGCGGGCTTTGTCTGTCTTATGTGTTTCCGAAATTTTGCAAAAATTCAGAAAATGCCATGTGGGCATATGGCGCAGTTTCCCCGGAAGATGTCCGCCAGATATTGGAAAAAGATCCGCAGATCGAGGCGGTCTTTCTCACATCCCCAACGTATGAGGGAGTCGTTTCGGATGTGGGGCAGATTGCGCAAGTGGCCCATTCTTTTGGGATTCCCCTGATTGTGGACGAGGCGCACGGCGCGCATTTCGGGTTTCACCCGGGTTTTCCGGAAAACGCGGTAAGGCTTGGCGCGGATGTCGTGATACACAGTTTGCACAAGACATTGCCGTCCATGACGCAGACCGCGTTGCTGCACTGCAACGGGACGCTGGTAAAAAAGGGGAGAATCGAGGCATTTTTGGACGTTTACCAGACCAGCAGCCCATCGTATGTTTTGATGGCGAGCATGGATGCGTGCATTGGATTTTTGGAGAAAAACAGGGCGCGCCTGTTTGCGGATTTTTCCGATTTGCTGGATGCGTTTTACGAAAAAACAAAGGCCTTGCGCTACATTCATGTCTGGGGGGATTGCGCCCCAAACGTGCGGGATCGGTCAAAAATCATGATTGCCGCAGAGGGGCAGACGGGATATGCGCTTGCTGATAGTTTGCGCAAGCGGTTTCAGCTAGAATTGGAAATGGCGACGCGCACCGATGCCCTTGCGTTGACGACCATAGCGGACACAAAAGAGGGATTCGACCGCCTGTTTGCGGCACTGCAAACGTTGGATCTGGAAATCGGAAAATATGCGCCGCGAGCAAGCGATCAGATTGGCGGATTGCGCGTCAGCAGACATTCGGACGGAGAAGGGTGCAACCTTCTAAATACCGATGCAGAAGTGAAACAGCCCCAGTGCCATATGCGCATGTCTATCTCGGAGGCTGCGGAATATCCCCGCCTGCGCGTGCCCATCCGGCAGGCAGTGGGGAAGATCTGCGCGGAATATATCTATGAATATCCGCCTGGGATTCCCAGGATCGTGCCCGGGGAGGTCTTTAGCGAGGACTTGGCTGCGTGGATTTTGGACTGCCAAAGGGAAGGGGTTTTTTTGCAGGGCATGTCGGATCAGACGATACAAACGGTGGAGATCGCGGCTCTTTCAGAAAAAGAAGCCCTTGCCATTTTTGGGCATATCAGTTATACTATCGTAAACGACAAAAGTATTTGAATCACGGTTTGAGGAAATTTGCGCAAGGGGGGCTTTATGGGAAAGCTGTTTTACATTATGGGAAAAAGCTCCACGGGAAAAGATACCCTCTATGAGGCGTTGCGAAATGACCCGTCCTTGCCCTTGCGCCAGCTTGTGATGTATACGACGCGGCCGATTCGCGCGGATGAGACAGATGGCAAGGAGTATGTCTTTGTGGACGAAGCGGCGGCGGACGCGCTTTTGCGCGCGGGAAAGGTCATCGAGATGCGCGCCTACGAAACGGTTCACGGCATTTGGCGGTATTTTACCGTGGATGACGCGCGCACGGATTTGGCGCATTTTTCTTATTTGGCGATCGGCACTTTGGAGTCTTATGCGAAATTAAAGGCCTATTATGGGGCGGATCGGGTGGTTCCGATTTACCTGGAAGTCAGCGATGAAAATCGCTTGCGGCGCGCGTTGGAAAGAGAGTGCAAGTCCCAAAATCGGAAATTCGAGGAGATGTGCCGCCGTTTTTTGGCGGACCAGGCAGACTTTTCCGAGGAAAAATTGCAAGCGGCGGGGATAGGGCGGCGATTTGCAAATGATGGGGATTGCGCATCCTGCGTGCGGGAAGTTGCTCGATTTATTCGAGCGCAGATGTGAGGATGGCCGCGCGTTTTCGCCAGGCAAACAAATGAGAAAGTTGTCTTTTATGGGAAATGGCTTTTCAAATGGGAAATGATTTTTCAAATGGGAAATGGAAAGTTACCTTAGATGGAAAAATCGTGCGCAGGAATGTTCGTAGGAAAGAATTGATTCAGAAAGGGTGGGAAAAGCGAGGATGAGTGGATTTGAGGAAATAGTCGGCCATAGGGATGTCGTGGAACATCTCAAGCTGGCCATTGCGACAGATGCGGTTTCCCACGCTTATATTTTGGACGGCGAAAAAGGGTCGGGGAAAAAGGCGATTGCGCGGACGTTTGCGCGCGCCCTCAATTGCGAGGGAACGGGGGAGGGGCCCTGCGAGAAATGCCATTCCTGCCTGCAGGCGCTTCACAAGAACCATCCCGACATTGTGGAAGTGACGCATGAGAAGCCGGACAGCCTGACCGTCGATGACATCCGCAAGCAAGTGGTGGACGACGTGCAGATACGCCCCTATAGCAGCCGTTACAAAGTTTATATCGTTCCGGACGCGGAAAAAATGACAAAACAGGCGCAAAACGCTTTGCTTAAAACGATTGAGGAGCCGCCGGACTATGCGGTCATTTTGCTCCTCACGGCAAATTTGTCCGTTCTTTTGCAAACCATATTGTCTCGGTGCGTGGTGCTGCACACAAAGCCCATTCCCGATGAGCAGGTGCGCAATTATTTGATGGAGCACGAGCAAATGACGGATTACGAGGCCGATTTGTGCGTTGCCTTTGCGCAGGGAAACATCGGAAAGGCCCTGCGGCTTGCGCAATCCGAAAGTCTGTTTTCCATCAAGGAGTCGGCGGTTCGCTTGCTGCAAAACATCCAAAACATGGACATGACCGAAATCATCCAGGCCATAAAAGGCGTGTCCGAATACAAATTTGACGTGAGCGACTATCTGGATTTTTTGGCGATGTGGTATCGCGATGTGCTCTATTTTAAGGCGACAAGTGATGTCAATGGCATTATCTTTCGGGATAAATTGCGGGAAATCCAGCAACAGGCCACCCAGATCTCTTACGAGGGGGTGGAGGCGATTTTGGAAGGCATCCAAAAAGCAAAAGAGCGCCTGGCGGCCAATGTCAATTTTGAATTGACTTTGGAGCTTTTGTTCCTTTTGATGAAGGAAAAAGGGGAGCGCTAAGAGCAAGGTTCGGCCGGATTGGAAACAGAGGCAAGTGGGGTGGAGATGACCAACATGACAAAAATTGTGGGTGTGCGTTTTCGCACCGCCGGGAAAGTTTATTATTTTGACCCAAAAGGCATGGAAATGAAACGCGGCGACCATGTGATTGTGGAGACGATGCGGGGCGTTGAGTACGGCTGTGCCGTCACAGGTGTCACCGAAGTGCCGGAGGAAAAAGTGGTGCAGCCGCTGCGGGCCGTGGTGCGTGTCGCAACGCCGGAGGACGACGAGCGGGCGGCGCAAAACCGCATAAAGGAAAAAGAGGCGCTCTCTATTTGCAAGGAAAAGGTGCGAAGCCATCACCTGGAAATGAAGATGATTGGCGCGGAATATGCGTTTGAAAACAACAAAATCCTGTTTTATTTTACGGCGGACGGCAGGGTTGACTTTCGCGAATTGGTGAAGGATTTGGCATCGGTGTTTAAGATGCGGATCGAGCTGCGCCAGGTTGGCGTGCGCGACGAGACGAAGATCCTGGGCGGGGTTGGCTCTTGCGGCAGGCCGCTTTGCTGCCATTCCTACCTGGGGGAATTTATACCCGTTTCCATCAAAATGGCAAAAGAGCAAAACCTTTCCCTAAACCCGACCAAGATATCCGGGGTCTGCGGCAGGCTGATGTGCTGCCTGAAAAATGAAGAGGAAACTTATGAATATCTCAACAGCCGCCTGCCGAATATCGGCGATTTTGTGACGGCGGACGACGGGACAAAAGGCGAAGTGCACAGCGTAAACGTCCTGCGCCAGACGGTCAAATTGCTGGTGGACGTGGACGATGAAAAAGAATTGCGCGAGTATCCCGCCTCAGAGCTGAAATTTAAGCCGCGCAAGAAAAAAGAGCGCAAAAAAGACGCGAGGCACGAACGCGGCACGGGGCATCCGGCGGCAGAAATGGAACAAAAAGAAGGGAATACCGCGTCAGATGCGCATTGAGATACGGCCGGGGGAGCGCCTGGACGACTTGCAAAGGAATGGGTACAAAATCCTGCAAAATCGCGATGGGTTCCAATTTGGCATGGACGCAGTGCTGCTCTCAGACTTTGCGAAGGTGCGCGCGGGCGAGCGCGTGCTGGACCTTGGAACCGGCACGGGTATTCTCCCCATTCTTTTGCGGGCAAAGACGGATGGGACGCATTTTTGCGGATTGGAAATCCAAAAAGATTGTGCCGACATGGCGCGCCGCAGCATTTTGCTGAACCGACTTTCTGAGAAAATCGAGATCGTGGAAGGTGACATCAAGGAGGCCGTATCCATGTTTGGGTACGCCTCTTTTGACGTGGTCACCGCAAATCCGCCCTATATGCCAAAACGGCATGGCATCCAAAACCCAAATGCGCCAAAGGCCATCGCGCGCCACGAGCTGCTTTGCACATTGGAGGACGTGGTGTCACAGGCGGCGGGCGTGCTGCGGGATCATGGGAGGTTTTACCTGGTGCACCGTCCCTTTCGCCTGGGGGAAATCATGGGGTTGCTGGTGAAATACAAACTAGAGCCGAAGCGGATGCGCCTGGTTTACCCTTATGTGGACAGGGCGCCGAACCTGTTGCTGATTGAGGGCAGGAAAGGGGCAAACAGCCATATGACGGTGGAAAAGCCACTCATTGTCTTTGAAAAGCCGGGAAAATATACGGAAGAAATAGAGAAAATTTATGGGAGGGCATGATGGCGGGAATGCTCTATTTGTGCGCGACGCCCATCGGGAATCTGGAGGATATGACTTTGCGCGCGCTGCGCACGTTAAAGGAAGTGGACATCATTGCGGCGGAGGACACGCGCAACAGCCGAAAACTTTTGCACCATTTTGGCATCCAAACGCCGATGACCAGCTACCACGAACATAACAAAATCGAAAAGGGAAAAGAGCTTGTTCGGCAAATCCAGGAGGGGAAAACGGTGGCACTCATTACGGACGCTGGGATGCCCGGCATCTCAGACCCTGGGGAGGAATTGGTGCGGATGTGCCAGGAGCAGGGCATAACGGTCACCGCGCTTCCGGGCGCGTGCGCCTGCGTGACGGCGCTGACACTCTCTGGACTTTCGACGAGAAGGTTTTGTTTTGAGGGATTTTTGCCGATGCAAAAAAAAGAGCGCGCGGAAATCTTGCGGGCATTGGAAACAGAAACCAGGACCATCCTGCTCTACGAGGCGCCGCATCGCCTGCGGCGCACATTGGGGGAATTGGAGGCGTTATTTGCCAATCGGAAAATCTCCATTTGCCGCGAATTGACAAAAAAATATGAAACGATTTTCCAGGCAACCGTCTCAGAAGCTGCCGCCTATTATGCCACACAGGAACCACGCGGGGAGTATGTGCTTGTTTTAGAGGGAAAAAGCAAAGAGGAGCAAAAAATAGAAGCGCGATCACGCTGGGCATCCCTCAGCGTGCAAGATCACATGCGGCAATATCTGGAAAAGGGAATGGAAAAAAAAGAGGCCATGCGGCAAGTCGCGAAAGAGCGCGGCGTGCCGAAAAGGGAAATTTACCAAATTCTGGAAAAAGAATAAATATCCCATTTTCGGCACGGCCTGTTTACTCAATCCCAGTCGCTCTCCAGAATTTCTCCCGTGGTTGCGTCCAGGGTGTACTCATATTCCGTGCGCCCTTCGACAAACTCGATTTCGTAGTCGTAATACCTTCCGTCATACTCAAATTTTAATTTCGTAAAGCGCGCGTCCGCATCCGAAATGCCCGCATCCTGCAGGACGGCAGCCATGGCCTCCTCGATCCCGATGACTTCCGTGCCATCCGCCAGGGTTTTCGTTTTTGCGTCGGCACCGTCGGGGGCGGTGTTGCCTTGTTCGCCTGTGCCGGATGCGTCGCCGCTGCCGGTGTTGCTGTCAAGGCTGGAATCGCCGGACCTGCCGTTGTCCGAGAGCAGGGTCAGCTCCGCCACGGCATCGCCCACATCCTTGCCATCCACGGACCACTCCAGAATCATGCCGTCCGACTCGCGGATCAGGTACTCGTATTCCAAGCCGTCGAGATGGAAGTCCACATTGTAGCCCTCCACGCCGTCCTCCCTTTCGAAACGCGTGTGCAAGCGCGTGGCGTCCGCGCTCTGCGCGCCCGCATCGGCCAGGGCCAGTTCCTGTGCGCCCTGCTCATCGATGGGAGCAGATGCAGCCATGGAGCCTGGGGCTGCGGCAATCACGCAAAAACCCAACATCCAGCAACAAGCTGACTTAAAGATATTCCCAAAATGTTGTCTTTTTCTCATAGAAAAACCTCCTAACTACCTTTCCGGACACGGCATATTGCTGTTTGCATCCATGCGCGTGCGTTGCAATAAATCCTTGATTTCAGACTAGTATAGTAGATTTTGCAGAAGAAATCAACCGCTCCTACTAAATTTCACGAATTGTTCACACGATTTTACAACCAACGGCAAATACGGTTGTCGTATTCACGCGATTTTACAGCTGACGGCAAATACGGTTGTCGTATCCAAACGATTTTACAACCAACGGCAAATACGGTTGTCGTGTTCACATGATTTTACAGCTAACGGCGAATACAGTTGTCGTTTACGGCGATAGCTATGCCTGCTGCTGCGTGGGCGATTCCAAAGTCCGGAATATTCCGGAATATTCCATGATAATCATTCGTTTTCTATGGCAATTTCGTGGTCTGTATGGTATAGTATGAAATATAGTGTGTGAAGGAACCGCATTTGACGACGGATATTCGGGGATGGAAACCGAAGCTGGTTTGAAGCGTCGTGTGTGGGAAAACTGTACGCACAGTTCCGTGAGGGACAGTGGGCATGCCTTTCGCAGTGTAAATTTTAGAAATTTTAGAAAGGAGTGTCGAGACTGTCTGCTCGACGATTTCATGCTTGATTTTTTGCGTGCGTATTCGCTGCCATTCTTTAGCTTATTCTTAATCATATGGTCCATTTGGCGAATGGATCAGGATAAGCGGAGAAAAAAACCGATTGCAAAAAAGGCTTTGGTCGCAGCTGGTGTAGGTATGATTATAATGCTAATCGTAGCCTACACGATATTCTCTTAAAAGTATTTCCTAAAAAAGGCGAAATGGCTGCACAAGTGCCTTATAGAATCCCGCTTACTACCACCATTGAGGTGTAAGTCGAAAATTTATGCGGAATGATAGGTTAAGGAAAAATTGTGTTTGAGGTAAATGAGGAATTTTTCAAAAAGATTTCAACAACAAAGATGCTTTCTTAAATATAGAAAAATGAAGTGATACATTCATGAAGAAGAAAGAAGTGATACATTCATGAAAAAGATACGCATCACAGCTATCCGTAAAGCCTGTTATGATGATTTGATGGCGAAA
>CAYVVW010000096.1:0-7898 GCA_964455335.1 uncultured Marvinbryantia sp. | reverse complement strand
GTAGATGACCTTGTCCATCAGTTCCTCCCTGGGCGACGCGGTATCCGTCTCGGTCGTGACGGTATAAAACGCGTTGTTGACATTTCTCCAGGAGAAATACCCGCCCGGCACCTGCGGGATGCCCTTGACCCAGGCAAAGGCCTCCTCTAAGGCGCGGTAGTCGTCCACCGGCCACGGCATGTTGGCAAAGGCGTCCAGGTTTGCGGTCGGCACGCGCGCGGCGGAGCCCATCAGGCTTTCCATCTCGCGGCCATACTGGGTCTGGATCTCGGAGGAAGTCCACCACTTCAGGAACTCCCAGCACTCCTCCGGGTACTTCGTGTCGGCCATGATGATGCTCGCAAGGCCAGTGCTCCCCGTGCTCCTGTCGGTCGTGCCGTCCTCCTTGACCGTTCCCGGCACCGGGGCAAAATCCCACAGCCCCGCGATGTCCGGCGCGGAGACGACCAGGTTGTTGTAAATGGTATAATCCGCGATGATGATCGGGCACTCGCCCGTGCGGAACCGCTCCTCCACGCTCGTCTCCTTGTCGAGCTTGTAGTCGGTATAGTATTCGCAATAATCCTTAAACGTGTTGACCGCGATGTCGGAGTCCAAGGCGGACCGCATCCCCTCGTCGGTATAATACTCCCCGCCGTTTTGGTACAAAAGCATGGCAAATACCTGCTCGCTCGGCAACATGCCAAACTCCATCTGGTTCTTTGCCAGCACCGTCATGGCGACTTTCACGTCCTCCCACGTCTGCGGGATCTCCATGCCAAGCTCCGCTAAGATGTCCTTGCGGTAGAACATCACAGGGAAGGTCAACGTCTCCGGCAGGGCATAGGTGGCGCCGTCAAACGAATAGGGCTGCATGGCCGCATCCGAAAAGCGCGCGGCCACGTCCTCCAAATCCGGGAATTGGCTAAGATCCAGCACGGCGTTGCGGATGCCGTAGTTCACCGGTGTGTCGTTGCCGTTTGCCAATGCCGCCACGCCAGAGCTCTGCGCGACGATCTGCCCGGTGGTATTGGTCACCTGGATCGCCACGTCCGGCCCCTCGCCCGCCAATTCCGCGCGCAGCAAGGTGCTCATGTCCACCAGCTGCACGTTCACGTTGATGCCATAGGTACTCGTAAAGGACTCGTCGATCATCCCTTTGATCACGTTCGCCTGGTCGCGCCCCGTGCCGATCCACAAGGTGATGGTTGGCTCCTCGCCGCTGTTTGACGACACGTTCCCGATCTGGTTGTAGTCGATGACAAAGGAATAAAACAGCCGCTTGCACTCATATCCCACTTTGTCCAAAAAGGACGTGTGCGCGTAAGTTGGCTTTTGATCCGGCGAGTACACCTGGATGCGATCCACGGCGAGCGGCTGGGCGATCACCTGGCTGACCCAGTTTCCGCACGCGCGGACGTTCACCTTGTACGCATTGATGACGCGCACAAAATAGTCGCCGTCCTCTATCAGCTCCTCGAGCTGGTCGCGCATCGTCAAAAGCACCGTCAATTTGTCGGAATTTTTCCCCGTAAGCCCCTCCAGGCGCGCAATTGCCTCGCCCAGCTGGCCGTGCACGGCCACAAGCTCCTCGTGCAGTTGCGGAAGCGTGCGCTCGATCTGGTAGTCGCGGTAGGTGTCCGGCGAGACGCCGGTGATCTTGATGACCTCGCGGTAAATGTCATTGAGCTGCAGCACGCAGTCCTGCACCTCGCTGATGATGTCCGAAAAATCCCCGAGCACGACTTCCATGCGCAGGGTGTGGTGCCCCTCCTCCAAATAGAACGCGTAGGGCACGCCGTCCGCGTCCGATAGCACGTCCTCGCGCCAGCTCTGCCCATAGTTGAACCCATGCGCCTCCATCTCAGAAAATGGCACGCGGCCGTCTAAGGAAATCTTGCGCGAGACATAGACCCCATGCACAAAGTTTTGGCAGTCATAGAGGGAAATGTTGTAATATCCCGTCTGCGCCACGTCAAACTCCCACTCGATCCACTGTCCCACCAGCCGCCACGAGTTTCCGCCGATGGCGTTGTTGCGCAGCTCCTTGGCGCTCGCGGGGGAAACCGACGGGGAGGACTGATCTTGCGTCGGGTAGAGCATCTGCGAGGAGGAACGCGTGGCATGCTCACCCTCGATGACAAGCATCTGCCCCTGCGCGTCCTGCGCGCCCGCCTGGTCCATGGCGGCCTTGACCTCTGCATAGGGCTTTGCCGCCTGCTGGTTGCTAAAGGTCAGAGACCGGATCAGCATCGGCTCGCGCAGGGAGAGCAGCGTCACGACGTGCCGCCCCTTTGTCAGGTAGAACGAGAGCGGGGCCGTGATATAACCGTCACTGTCATAGACGAGCTCCGTCAGCCACTCCGGCTCCTCCACCATGCTCGGCCTGGCCTCGTTCCCCTGGTTGTCGCGCTCCCAGGTGTAAAACGCGGACCCGTTTTCGGCCGTTTCCCGCACCAGGTCATACGTCCAGACGCGCTGAAAGGACAGCAACGCAAGCTCCTTGTAGGGGAGCTGGCCGTCCACGAAAATGCTGCGCTCGATGTCGGAATTTTTTCCCTCGACGGGGTAATATTCGATGGAGAGGTTATAAAAACCATCCTCCGCGACCTCCACCGCAAACTCGGCGAGGGCGTCCTCGCTTGTATAGACGCTCTCCCCTTCCATCCCCGCGTAGTCCGCATAAATCTCCGGCTCTTTGGCCTCGCCGTCCTCCTCGTAGCGCACCAGGGCGGACGCGTCCGCGCGCACTTCCGCGTCGGGATATGCCGCCTCCTGCTGCGCAACATAGTCTTTATAGGAAGGAATGGTGTCGTCGACGGAATAAAAACTGATGATGTCCTCATACTCGCCCACGCTCCTGTCCGTCCCGCCCGCGCCCTTGTCCGCGCCATGGGCGGGCAGCGCCAAGGCGAGGGCCGCCCCCATCGCAAAAAAGACGGGCATTGCTTGTTTCTGCCACTTACGTTTTCTCATCCTCTACCTCATTTCCGCTATCTTTTGACGACATCATGTTTTTTCGCGCACATCTGGCGCGCGTGCCATCACGTCTTTTTCTCCTCATAGTACCACGCGTCCTCGCCGGGCTTGGGCTTTGGCATATAGGCGCGCAGCGGCTTTTCCATCAAATAGGTCACGGCGAAGCACCATACCCCCGGCACAATGAGCACGCAAGGCACCGGAAGCAAAAAAAACAAGAGCCAAACAACCACGGCCGTGCCGGCGGCAACGAGCAGCGTGTTCGGAAAAAAACGAATCCCCATCACGAAGGACAGCTTGAAAAGCCTTGGCAGGGGCAGGGAAAAGCGCGACATTGCCGGAAAAAAATTCACCATCACGCAAATGAGCGCCGCTGCCAGCCCGATGAGGGCGGCCAAAACATGGCGGTTGCCCGCGGCCGCCTGGCTTTGCGACACGCCATACAACAGGGCAAACGCGGCCGCAAAGATCAAGGTCGCCGCGCACCCCTGCGCCAGGGTGCGGCGCATCGACTGGAAAAACTGCTGCAGGGGATTTCCCCGCTCGCGGCGAATGCTTTTGATGACGGCATAGTATAGGGAACAAAGCGCGCTCCCCAACGTGACAAGCGGCAGGCTGCACACGACAAAGGCGATGTTGACCAACACCAGTTCCCCCGCCTTGTGCAGGAATTGCATCGGCTTTCCCTCCCAGGAAAAAAAATCATCGAGGATTTTCATGTCCGCACTCCCGGCCTTGGCCTACTTGCGCATCGGGTAGGTGCGCAAATCAGGCAGCTCGTCCAACGTGACCACCACGTCACTGTCATAGACTTTTTTGAGCATGTCCCGCTCGGTATATTGCTCGCTATAGTCATAAATGGCCGTGTTCTTTGCGACAAACTCGCCCTCCCAGGTGCAAAAGAACCCCCACATCGCGCCGTCCCGCACCGCCAGGTCTGGGTCAAACATACAGCCGTTCTCCGACATGACCACCATCTTGCGCTTCTTGGCGCAGTCAACGGCGCGCAGGTACGTATCCGCCTGTGACGCGTAGACGTGCTCGCCCGGATAGAGGTCCTCGCCGATGATGTCCACGTATGCGTCTCCCGGATACCAGTCGGCGTCCTGCCCGTTCCACACCCAGATGAGGTTGTCCAGGCCATATTCGTCCGTCAGCTTTTCATAGAGCAGCACATAGAGCTTCTTGTATGCCTCCGCGCCCGACGCGCCCCACCAAAACCAGCCGCCGCTCGCCTCGTGGAGCGGGCGCCACAAAATGGGCACGCCCGCCAGCTCCAGGACCTGCAGCTGCTTTGCGATGGCGTCGATGTCGTCCAGGAGCAGCTCATACCCCTCCGGATCCTCGCCGTTCATAATCTTTGCAAGGTCAATGTTGGTGTGCTCCGTATAAAATCCCATGTACCACTCGTCCACCAGATACTTGGACGGCGCGTTCCAGTGCCAGCAAAACGTGACGATGCCGCCGTCGTTCCAGAAATTGATCGCGTACTCCGTCGCCTTTGAGGTGCTGCCGTGCTCCATGCGCGACGGGGAATATTCGATAAAATCCAGCCCCAGGATGGCCGGGTACTTGTCCGTCTCGCGGTTGATGATCGTAAACTCCTTGCCATACTTGCCATTGCTCGAATACTGGCCGGAGAGGATCTGCTTCCCATAGTTGTCCGCGAGATAAGACATCAGCCGCCTGGCATTGTATGACGCTTTCGGATTACATAATGTTGCGGAAACCTGATAGATGGATTCGTCGATCGGCTCTGCCTTTGTGACAACCAGCTTGTCCAAATAAACCCACCCCCAGAATTTTGATAGGGTAACCTCGTGTTCCCCTTTAGATAAGAAAACTCTCTGCAAGACAGAGTCCGCGAACGTCTCCGCGCTGGCCGACACTTCCCCGACCAGGTCGCCGTCCACGCTCACGTAATTTTCCTTGTAACCGCCGATGGCGGCTGTGACAAAATTGAGGTCGTAGAACCCCTCCTCGGAAATCTGGATGGGAAACGCGCAGGCATCCCCATCCTCCTCAAAGCCAACGGCATATCCCGCTCCCGAAAAACCTGCCTGCTCGGACTCGACCCGCACGTTCCCGGAAAAAATGGCGTCCTCCGCCTCGCAGACGGCCACTTGCCCCGCCCCCTGGGCGGCGCGCGCATCCATGCGGCCCATCCCCAACACTCCAATCGCACATGCGGCCGCAAGACCGGCCACTCCCACTTTTCTCTTCATACTGCCCGGATGACCTCCCCCATAGATCTGCTCAAAAAGATGTTATCAGTATACCCTAACTCCCCGCACATTGCAACATTTTTTTTGTGCGGTGGCTGTTTTTTTATGCACATCGTCGGTATGCAGGGGCAATGGCTGGCAATGCGCGGGCAGGGCCGGACAAGACAGAAAGCACACTTATGCTCCAGGATTCTCCGTTATTCCGTTATTCCGTGGGAGATTTTTGTTTGCATTTTGGGGCGGTTTGTTTTATGATGGTGGCATGCGTGTCAAGCCCAACCGACATGCTTGCATATCTGCGGGGCTGTGGGATGGAGCACCAGCATCGTGCCAAATGCACGATACGAGGAAAAAGTTGTTACAAGAATCTTTTCGGACAGTCAGTGGGGGAACAGGGCATGGAAAAAGGATTTGCAAAAAATGGCGTGCCGGCTTTTTTGACAGGGCGGGATGTTGCATGCATGGGGGTACTGACCCTGGTGTTTGCATTTTTGGCATTTTTCAGGATTGGGAACACCTATGAGCCGCAGACGGGATATGCCGTTCCCTCGGAAAACCGCGACATCGTGCTGGATTTTGGGGAGTATGTCGGCATTTCCTCCGTGTCTATGTTTTTGAACTGCCAGGCAAACCGGCATTTTACGCTCTCCGCCTACAACGAGGTGACAAAAGAATGGGAGCTGTTTGACGAGGAAGCCCTCGCGCCCTCGGTTTTTGCGTGGAACAAGCTCGATGTGAATTACCGCCTGCGCTACCTAGGGATCGTGGTCCTGGACGAGGGCACCATCCTCAACGAGCTCGTCGCCGTGACAGCGGACGGGGATGTCCTGCTTCCCGCCAACGCGTCGGATTACCCGGAACTTTTTGACGAGCAGTCCATGTTCCCCGCGCACAACACCTACTTGGACGGGACGATGTTTGACGAGGTCTACCATGGGCGCACGGCCTACGAGTTTCTCCATGGGCTGCCCACTTACGAGACGACGCACCCGCACCTTGGGAAAATCCTTATTGCCCTGGGAATCCGCGTCTTTGGCATGCACCCGTTTGGCATGCGCGTCGCCTCCGCCCTGTTCGGCATCTTGATGGTTCCGCTGTTTTATCTCTTTGCCAAACGGCTGTTTTCGGAGACCTTTTTCGCGGCGGCAACGACCGCGCTGCTCGTTTTGGACTGCATGCACCTGATGCTGTCGCGCATCGCCACCATCGATATTTTTGCGGCATTTTTCATTGTGCTGATGTATTATTTCCTCTACCGCTACCTAGCTGAGGACAGCGCCTACCGCCGGAGCGTGGGGCGCGTCACCTTGCGCCAGGCGTTTGCTAGCCGTTTTCTGCCCTGGCGGGTTGCCCTGCCGCTCGCCTTATGCGGCATCAGCATGGGTCTTGGCATCGCGACAAAATGGACGGGGGTCTATGCGGGCATCGGCCTTGCGATCCTCTTTTTCACCCATTTGGCCACCCACTTTCCCGGCAAGCAGACGTTTCGGCTGTTTCTCTTTTGCTGCGTCTTTTTTGTCGCCATCCCGCTCCTTTTGTACGTGCTGTGCTTCTTCCCCGTGGTCACGTCCGACGGCAGCGCTACCCTCGTCGAAAAGGCCATCCGCGGCACGCAGTCGATGTTCCGCTACCACGCAAACCTGACGTCCGACCACTACTATGGCTCGCGCTTCAACGAATGGCCCATCTTGTGGCGGCCCCTGCTCGACGCGTGCGACGACGTGGGGAACGGCAAAGTCAGCGCCGTCAGCTGCATGGGCAACCCCATCATCTGGTGGGCGGGGCTGCTGTGCGTCTGCGTGAACGTCTTTTTGTGGATCACGCGAAAAGACAAAAAGGCGATGTTTTTATCCATCGCCTACCTTGCCCAATATGTGCCCTGGATGTTTATTTCCCGGACCACCTTTATTTACCACTACTTCCCATCTTCTTTATTTATGATGCTGTGCATGGGGCACACGATGGAAGTGGCGGTTTTGCGCTTCCCCAAAAAAGGAAAAGTGGCCGCATGCGCCTTTCTCGCCGCCGCTGGCATCTGCTTCGTGTTATTTTACCCGGTCGTCTCCGGCTACCCCATCGACAGGGAGTGGGGTCTGCACCTGAGATGGCTCAAAAACTGGGTGCTGGTGCTGTGAGCCAGTTGGCGAAAGCAGGGATTTGGCGCCAACATAGGCCAGCAAGCCCAAAAGCGCCAGCAACAAAACTCATTTATAAAAGATCCACCGGAGCAGCTTTATTTTATGCACGATAACAATTGCCATGCTACACCACGCCACTTTTACGATGAACGTCAAAATCCCAGAAACCAAAAAACTGTCCAGTCCCCCTAACGACAGCAAATAATCTACGATTCCACCAAATGGCAAGGCTGTCATTTCGATTAAATGAAAACACAAAACGATCAAACTGTTCCTGCCGAACCAAGCGAAAAAATCGCAAATAAACGGCAATCTTCCAAAAACAACATATGAGATAAAGAACACCGCGACAACAGCTGCGGTAGAACCAACGTAGTCAAAAAACCCTAATTTGAACGAGGCACGCACAACCGCCAAAATGCTGTTTGTGAGGTATGACGCGCACAAATACAATCCCCATATGCCAAAGCAGATGGCAATGATCCCTTTTCTTTCAAAAAGTCGCTCAATACCCCCCCCCCACGTTCATAGCCATTCGGAAACGAAAACCCTTGATTTTCCTGCGTTTCATGAACTC
>CAYVVW010000095.1:3329-8217 GCA_964455335.1 uncultured Marvinbryantia sp. | reverse complement strand
GGGGGATGTGCAGATCATCCGCACCAAGCATTTTGGCATCAAGCCGATGTATCCCGAGGACGCGTGCGTCCAGATGGAGCTGCTCGGGCACAACTTCTTCGTGTTCTGCAATGCGGAGACCGAGGAAGTCAACGTTGTCTACAAGCGCAAGGGAAACACCTACGGCCTGATAGAGCCGGCTTTCTAGAGGAGAGGGAAAAGGGCTTTTCCCTCGGTGGCATGGCGTTTCAACGCCATGCCCTATGCATGATTCCATGGCAAGTCAGGATGCCTGCACGGATACCCCAAGGGAGCGCAAAGTGTCGTAAAATCCCGGGTAACTGATGCGCACGCAGTCGGCGCCTTCGATGCGGGTTTCGCCCGCCGCGCCGAGTGCGGCGACGCACAGGCTCATGGCGACGCGGTGGTCCTGGTGGCTGTCGACGCGTGCCCCGTGCAGGGGCATTCCGCCGGTGATGGCCATGCCGTCGTCGGTCGCCTCGACGCGCGCGCCCATGGCGCTTAGGCCTTGCACCATGGCATCGATGCGGTTGGATTCCTTGAACTTCAGCTCTGCCGCGTCGCGGATGACGGTTGTGCCGTCGCAAAAGCAGGCGAGGACCGCAAGGATGGGCAGCTCGTCGATGAGGGCGGGGATGAGGTCCCCGCCGATCTCCACGGCGCGCAAACGGCCAGGGCGCACCAGAATGTCGGCGGTCGGCTCCCCGCCGCTTTCTTTTTTGTTGCACAAGGTGATGTCTGCCCCCATTTCTTTTGCCACGCGCAAAATGCCGTCGCGCGTGGGATTGACCCCCACGTTTTTGATCAAGAGTTCCGATCCCGGGACGATCAGCGCCGCCGCGAGAAAATAGGCGGCGGAAGAGATGTCGCCTGGCACGTCGATCTCCATGGCGTGTAAGGAGGGTTCCGGCCAGATCGTGGCGGTAGTGCCGTCTTGCGCGACGCGCGCGCCAAATCCCGCCAGCATCAGTTCGGTGTGGTTGCGCGAAAGGTACGGCTCTGTCACGCGCGTGGCATTGTCCGCATAGAGGCCGGCCAGCAGCACGCAGGACTTTACCTGCGCGCTCGCCACAGGGCTTTGGTAGTGGATGGCGCGCAAATTTCTTTTCCCATGGATGGCGAGCGGCGCGCACCCGTTTTTTTGGACGCTTGCGATGTCCGCGTTCATCAGGGAGAGGGGATCGAGGATGCGCTCCATGGGTCTGCGGCGAATCGAGGCATCGCCGTCCAAAATCGCAGAGAAAGGCTGCCCGGCCAATATGCCCGCGATGAGGCGCATGGTAGTGCCGCTGTTTCCCACGTCCAGGATTTTTGCCGGGGCGCAAAGCCCATGCAGTCCGCGCCCATGCACCAGGACGCACTCCGGTGTTTGCGTGATGGGCACGCCCAGCTTGCGCAGGCAGTCAATCGTGGAGAGGCAGTCTGCGCCCTGCAAAAAATGGGTCACTTTCGTGACGCCGTTTGCAAGCGCGCCGAACAGAATGGCGCGGTGGGAGATGGATTTGTCTCCAGGTATGGCCACTTCGCCCCGCAGGGGGGTGTGTGCCGGCAGATGTGTGGCAAGGCTCGTCATGGGAAATTCCTTTCTTGTGATGCTTTCTCTAGCGTTCGTAGATGGTGTAATGGTACTTTCTCAGCAATTCCGCGGACTTTTTGAGAGAGGTTTCGTCGTAAAATTCCACGCGCAGCACGGCTTCCTCAAATTCTCGGTTGTGCACAATGCCGATGTTGCGCAGGCTGATGCCGCCGCTCGCGAGGATGGCCGCAAGCGCGGCGATGCCGCCCGCCTCGTCCACCATGTCACAGTATAGGACATATGCTTTTTTGAGCGGCCCGGCCGGCTGGTCGGAAAAGGTGTCCCGGTAGGCGCCGGACTGCGCGAACAAATCGTAAAGCCCCTGATTGTCCCGGGCCAGGAGCTGCCCGCGCACGTGATTTAAGCTCTCCTGGTAGGCATCGAGCAGTGCGAGAATATTTGGCGCGTTCGTCGCGCAGATCTGTTCCCACATCTCAGGGGAGGAGGACGCGATGCGCGTGATGTCCTTGAAGCCGCCGGCGGCAATGGCTTTCATCGTCCCATCTGGGGTGTCTTTGTCGCGCACGAGGTTCACGAGCGTGGCCGCAATGATGTGGGGCAGATGGCTGACCGCGGCCGCGATGTAGTCGTGCGCGCGGCAATCGAGCACCAGCGGCAGCGCGCGGATGGAGGACACAAGATCGCGGTAGCGCGAGACTTTCTCCGCGGGGGTGTCCGCGGAGGGCGTAATCACATAATAAGCATTTTCCGTCAGATACCACTTTGCGTGCGCGATGCCCGTTTTCTCTGATCCCGCCATCGGGTGGCCGCCGATAAACCAATGCCCAAGCCTCAGCGCCTCGGCCTCGCGGTGGATGTCCGTCTTTGTGCTCCCGACATCCGTGAGGACGCAATCTTCCTTTAGATAGGGCGCAAGCGCGCGCAAATAGGCGATGTTGGCTTCCACGGGCGCGCATAGGAAGATGTAGTCACACGCGGAAAACGCAGGCCCGACCTCGGGCACGGCGCGGTCAATGATATGTTCACGGATCGCGTAATCAGCCGTTTCCGCGCGCCTTGTATAGGCCAAAATCACGGCGTCAGGGTGAAAATGCCGGATCGCCATCGCCAAAGAGCCGCCAATCAGCCCGAGCGCGACAAATCCAACCGTCAAATGTCTGTCCATGCCAGTCCTTTCTTTATAAAATGATACTGCGGTAAAAAGATGCCTTACGGATTGTTTCGTGCTTCGTGGTCTGCGCTTCGCTCCGGTCGGTGCGAAACGTGTGCCAAATGCCCACATTTTTCCGCATATCGGGCATTTGGCACGATGCTCTATCGTGCCAAGCCCTAGCATCATTATATTTTACCCTTTTTTGGCAAGGATTGTCAATGTGGGAATCTTTGAAAGAAATTGCTTGCTATTTTGCAAGGCTTTTAGTAGAATGTAACCATGGGTTTCGCAAAGGGCCAGTTGCTTGGCCCAAATCAGACGAATGGGAGGGAAACGCATGAAGGTTTATACTACGGACAGGATTCGCAATGTGGCGCTTTTGGGCCATGGGGGAGTGGGAAAAACCACCCTCACGGAGGCGATGGCATACCTTTCCGGCATCACCAGCCGCATGGGAAATGTTACGGACGGAAATACGGTGAGCGATTTCGATAAAGAGGAGATCAAGCGGAAGTTTTCCATCAGCACCACGGTTGTGCCGGTGGTCTGGGGCGATGTCAAGGTCAACATCCTGGACACCCCCGGTTATTTTGACTTTGTCGGCGAGGCGGAAGAGGCCGTCGCCGCCGCGGATGCCGCGATCATTGTCGTCTCTGGCAAGAGCGGCGTGGAGGTGGGCACGCAAAAGGCCTGGGATCTCTGCGAAAAGTACAAGCTGCCGCGCATGGTCTTTGTCACCAATATGGACGTGGACAACGCGAGTTTCCGCCAGGTGGTAGAGGATCTCACGGAGCTATATGGCAAAAAGATTGCCCCCATCCACCTGCCGATCCGAGAAAATGAAAAGTTTGTGGGATATGTCAATGTGGTGAAAAAGGCCGGCAGGCGCTGGACGGGAAAAGGGCAGAAGGTGGAGTGCGACATCCCGGACTACTCCATGGAGTACCTGGAAAAGTACCGCGACAACCTTTTGGAGGCGGTGGCCGAGACGTCGGAAGAGTTCATGGACCGCTACTTTGACGGAGACGAGTTCTCGACAGAGGAGATCATGGCGGCCCTGACCGTAAATGTCTCGGATTGCTCCATCGTGCCGGTTGCGATGGGCGCGCCCGTCAGCCTCGAGGGCGTGGCGAATCTTCTGGACGATGTGGTGCAATATTTCCCAAGCCCGGACAAGCGCAAGATTGCGGGCATCAACACAAAGACTAACGAAATCTTTGAGGCAAACTACGACTTCTCCAAGGCGAAGTCTGCCTTTGTGTTCAAGACCATCGTGGACCCGTTCATCGGGAAATATTCCCTGGTGAAGGTGGCGTCCGGCGTCATCAAGAACGACGACACGCTGTACAATGTCGAGCAGGACGAGGAGGTCAAGCTCAGCAAGCTCTATGTGATGGAGGGCAGCAAGGCACTGGAGATTCCGGAGCTGCACGCGGGCGACATCGGCGCCATCGGCAAGCTCAACGTCACAAAGACGGGCGAGACGCTCTCCACAAAGGCGGTGCCGGTCAAGTATGCGGGCATCGACGTCTCTGTGCCGTATACCTATAAGCGTTACTTCACGAAGAACAAAGGCGATGAGGACAAGGTTTCCCAGGCGCTGGCGAAGCTGATGCAGGAGGACTTGACGATGCGCGCGGTCAACGACGCAGAGAACCGCCAGTCCCTGATCTATGGCATGGGCGACCAGCATTTGGACATCATTGCCAGCAAGCTGTTGAGCAAGTACAAGATCGAGGTGGAGCTTGCAAGGCCGAAGGTGGCTTTCCGCGAGACGATCCGCAAAAATTCGGACGTGGAGTCCAAGTACAAAAAACAGTCCGGCGGACATGGGCAGTATGGGCACGTCAAGATGCGCTTTGAAAATTCGGGCGACATGGAGACACCCTATGTGTTCGAGCAGGTCGTCGTGGGCGGCGCGGTTCCGAAAAACTACTTCCCGGCCGTCGAAAAGGGCATCCAGGAGTCCGTGCAAAGGGGGCCGCTTGCGGCGTATCCCGTAGTCGGCGTAAAGGCCACCTTGTACGACGGGTCTTACCATCCGGTCGACTCCTCGGAAATGGCATTTAAGACGGCGGCGATCCAGGCGTTTAAGAAAGGCTTCATGATGGCCACGCCGGTGCTGTTAGAGCCGATTGCCTCCTTAAAAGTGACTGTGCCGGACAAGTACACGGGCGACGTGATGGGCGACCTCAACA
>CAYVVW010000095.1:0-3319 GCA_964455335.1 uncultured Marvinbryantia sp. | reverse complement strand
AGGAGATGGTCGCCAAGGGACCGCTGGCCGGCTATCCGATCGTCGGCATGAAGGCCACGCTGGTGTTCGGCTCCTATCATCCGGTGGATTCCTCCGAGATGGCGTTTAAGCTCGCCGCCATTCTGGCGGTCAAGAACGCTTTTGCCGACCCGGCCAGCCGGCCGGTGCTGCTGGAGCCGATTGCGAATCTGACCGTGAAGGTGCCGGACCGCTTCACCGGCGACATTATGGGCGATCTGAACAAGCGCCGCGGCCGCGTGCTGGGCATGAATCCGGATCACAAGGGCAACCAGATCATCGAGGCGGACGTGCCGATGATGGAACTATATGGGTATTCCACGCAGCTGCGCTCCATGACGGGCGGCAGCGGGACGTTTGCCTATGAGTTTGCGCGGTACGAGCAGGCCCCTGCGGAAATCCAGGAAAAAGAAGTGGAGGCAAGGGCGAGCAAGGTCAACAACAGCGAGGACTGATCGCGCAAAAGAGATGCCTTGGCGTTGGCAGAGCGAAAGACAAGGCGGCGCAAGTGGCTGCCTTTGGGTGCGCGGATGAAGGCGCAAAAAATCTTTCGGTGGAAACAAGATGGATGCGAAGAGGGGAGGTGAGTGCGTTGAAAAAGTATGCATGCAGTGTCTGCGGATGGGAGTACGACGAGGCCGTCGGATGCCCGGAAGAGGGCATTTTGCCGGGAACCAAATGGGAAGATGTCCCGGAGGATTTTGCCTGCCCGCTTTGCGGCGTGGGAAAGAGCAACTTTGAAGAGGCATAACAGACCTGCGAACGAGACAACTTTGGCCCCTGCCGCGCACAGCTTGCGCGGCGGGGGTTCTTTCACGGACGATTACATGATGCCAGGGTAAGACCGAAGCGGAGCGCAGACAGCGAAGCACGAAACAATCCGTAGGCATCTTTTTACGCCAGCATCAATACGTTTGTCGTTAACAGTAAGTGGAAGATGGCAACCGGAATATGCGACAAAAGATTGCAAAAGTGGAGACAGAAGTGGACAATCGAACACACTTGGAGCAAGAAGTGGGGGCAGATGGTCGCCACGAAGTGGTTTTCAGATCGTCAGGGGGTGAGCCGGTGCATACAACAGACTTGCGGGCGTTTCGGGATTATCTGGAGCGCGAGCGGCACGTGTCAGAAAGTACGGCCCTGTCCTATGAGCGGGATCTAAGAAAACTGTTTCTCTTTTTGGGGGAACAGGGCATTTCCGATTTGGGGGAGGTGAGGCCCGCGACTTTGGACGCTTATCTTGCGCAAATGAGAAAAGACGCGTTCGCAAGCGCGTCTGTGTCGCGCTCCATTGCGTCCATCCGCGTATTTTTCCGCTTTCTTTTTCAGCAGGGTGTTTTGCGGGAGGATCCGGCCGCCCACTTGCGCACGCCGCCTGTGGAGAAAAAGACGCCGCAAATCCTGACTGAAAAGGAAGTCGCTTTGCTGCTCGCGCAGCCGGACGCCATCACCCCGAAAGGCGTGCGCGACAAGGCGATGCTGGAACTTTTGTGCGCCACGGGCATGCGGGTTTCCGAGCTGCTCTCCCTAAGAGTGGGGGACATACACTGGAAGAGCCGCGCCGTCATTTGCCGCGATAGGGAAAAAGAGCGCGTGATCCCATTTGGGAAAGCGGCGGAACAGGCCATTGCCCGCTATCGGGACGAGGCGCGGGCGGCATTTTTGAAAGCAGGGGAGAACCCCTATTTTTTCCTCAATGTCAAGGGAGAGCCGATGAGCCGGCAGGGATTCTGGAAACTGCTCAAGCAATATGCCGGGCAGGCGGGAATGCAAAAGGACATCACGCCGCACGCCCTGCGGCACGCGTTTGGCGCGCTCACATGCAGTGCTCGTAGATCTCCAGAATCAGCCGCTCCGACGTCGTCCACCCCAGGCAGGCGTCGGTGATGGACTTTCCGTAGATGGGGTCGCGGCAGCCGATTTTTTGGCTTCCCGGCTCTAAGTAGCTCTCGACCATCACGCCCTTTATGAGCTGCTTGAGGCGCGGGTTCACCTTGCGGCTGTGCAAGATTTCCTGGACGATGCGCGGCTGCTCCTCATATTGCTTGTTGGAATTGGCGTGGTTGGTGTCAATGATGGCCGCCGGGTAGGAGAGGTCGCGCTGGTCGTACATATGCAACAGGCGGATAAGGTCCTCATAGTGGTAGTTGGGGATGGAGTTGCCGTATTTGTTGGTCGCGCCGCGCAGGATCACGTGCGCCAACGGGTTCCCCTTCGTCGAGACCTCCCAGCCGCGGTAGATGAAATCGTGCGCCGACTGCGCCGCCACCACCGAGTTGAGCATGACCGAGAGATCGCCGCTCGTCGGGTTCTTCATGCCGGCGGGCACGTCCATGCCGCTGGTCGTCATGCGGTGGTGCTGATCCTCGACGGAGCGCGCGCCAATCGCCACATAGGAGAGCAGGTCCACCAGATACCAATAGTTCTCCGGATAGAGCATCTCGTCCGCGGCGGTCAGGCCCGTCTCCTCAATGACGCGCAGGTGCAGCTTTCTCATGGCAACCAGCCCCGCGAGTGCGTCCGGCTTTTTTTTCGGGTCGGGCTGGTGCATCATCCCTTTGTACCCCTCGCCTGTCGTGCGCGGCTTGCTGGTGTAGACGCGGGGGATCAAAATCAGGCGGTCCGCGGTGTGTTCCTGCACTTTTTGGAGGCGGCGGGCATACTCCATCACAGAGTCCTCATTGTCCGCGGAGCAGGGACCGATGATCACCAGAAATTTTTTAGAAGCCCCCGTAAAGACATCCCGAATCTCGGCATCCCGCCGTGCCTTTACAGCCTGGGCGCGCTCCGAGATCGGATATTGCTTTTTCACTTCTGCCGGAATCGGCAGCTTCCTGATAAACTGAAAACTCATAAAACACCTCCTCGTGTTGCTGCCCTCATGTTATTATACTCCACTTTGCGGGGGATTGCCATAGGGAACATCAAAAAAATTCATGCTTGCGAGAAAGGGAAAAGATCGGTATAATGTTTGGGAAGATCAGTGAGGTGGCAAGATGCAAAAGAAGCAAAGACCTTATTTTCCGCTTTTTGTGGATTTGACGGACCGGCGGGTCTATGTCGTCGGGGCGGGGACGATTGCCAAGCGGCGCATTCGCAGCCTGTGCCAGTTTACCGACCACGTGACGGTCATCGCACCGGAGGTGAACCCGGAGCTGATCCGCATGGAGCAGGAGGGGCGCATCCGCATTTTGCGCAAGAAATACGAGAGCGGTGACATCGAGGGGGCCTACCTGGTGATTGCGGCGGCAAATGACCACAGGACGAACGAGGAAGTCTACCGCGCCTGCAGGGAACGCGG
>CAYVVW010000094.1:0-8312 GCA_964455335.1 uncultured Marvinbryantia sp. | reverse complement strand
CAAAAAGTTGCGTTTCAAGCTCGGTTGCTTCATCTGTCACACCTCAAGGTACCCCGTCTTTTCAAGCTTCCCTCAACTTGTCCAAGACACTACGCCTTACGTGGCCCTTAAAATTCCAATGTCACAATCATCACTCGCTTGTTGAATGTCACGTCTTGCACTTTGCGATACAACAATTGTGGCGCAATACGCATACCCGCACGAAAGGATGAGCAAAGTTGTCGGATCATACTGGGCAGTCGATATAACCAGGTTGAATCCGATCATGATTCCAAATATCATGACCCGCACAAATATGGCTCGCCCAGCCCGCCGCGCGGTGAACAGTGCAGCTGCAAACGACGCTATGTAGAACGTCAGCATATGCAGGCCACCCTGAGCCATCAAAACCGTCAGACCCATGGACAGTCCATTGTTGCTTCTCCCTCTCCACGAAAAATTGCCTATGATCTCGTCCGTTTCCCTATACCCTGTCCCAAACAGCATGTGCGCTTTCCATGTTTGCAAGGCGGCCAAAAAGTCATCCATGCGCTGCATGTAGGAACCAGTGGTCGATTTTTCCCGCAAGATAACGATGCTCAATAGGATCCCCGTGATGACGATAATGGCTGCAAACACGCTTTTTATCAGGAACGCACTCCTTGTTTTTGCGGGTTTTCTGAACAGGTATGTAAGCAAAGCCAGCATGATGACGGCCAGTATGCCTTTCGTGGAAAGTGTCGTCATCATGGTTACAAGCAACAGCAGCTTTTGTCCCGCGGAAAATTCTCCTTTTTCCGCAGGCAGGACGATCGCCAGAGCCATGATCAAAAAACCGCTGAATCCAGGGGACTCGGCATATATGCCCGTATTTCTGATAACGGTTTGCCCGGATATCACCTGCGCTTGCACAATGTTCTCGAAGTAAAGCCAAAAATAATTGACGGTCGGCCAGTGCTTCTTCCCCCATTGATACGTAGAGGGAATGCCATTGACCACGCCGAGCACAGATCCAAACAGCCAGAAGAAAAGCGAGATCGCAGCGACAACCGAGACCACGTTCACAAAAACTTTTGCGAAATCCATGATCTGACCATTTTTCAGCAATACGCAGCAATACAAGTACAAAATGACGAAAATAACAACGTGTTTCAGGAGATAAGACAATGGATTTTCCCGGGTCACGACCAGATAAAACAACAGGTATGCCACGAGCATTGCCAACACGAGCATCGGTTTATGCCCTATGGAGAATCGATTGTGGTAAAAACAGCCAGCCAGACAAAAAATGGCAAGTAAGATGTATTGAACATTTTGGATTTTCCAAACAGACACAAAAGGCTCCATAAGGTATACCATCCACGACGAATTCATCATCAGGGAAATTGCCACAGCGTACATCAGGAGTTTATTTGGCGAGATTTTCATGCGCATATGTACCGCACTCCTTGTTATGAATTTGCAGGATTTTTGTGTTGGTCGAATGATACCTTAAGGCCTTAAGGCATCCATTGCATATTCCCTATGGCATGGGTGATGCTGTAATTGACGGTTGACCCCCACCCACCATTTTCTTTGTGTACGGGAATTCCATAGTCCTTTCTATACCTCCTGTTCATGTGGAGTGCAGTGGCGTGGCAAGCATCTTCTCCACAATCTGATCCATGCTGTAATAGCGATATTCACCCAATCGGCCGATAAAGCTCACGCCGGGGTGCGGGATCGATGCGTACTGCCCATACAGCGCGGTGTTCCCACGCGTCGGTATCGGATAGGAGGGATCGCCATCACTGCCCGGATATTCTCTCGCGATGACAGTGTGTGAAGGCGACTGTCCATAGAAATGCCGAAACTCCGTGACGCGCGTGTAATCGTAGTTGTTGGGATAATTCACCACCGCGGCACTTTGGTACTGTGCACATGGGATCGTTTCAAACACAAAATCCACGCTCCTGTAGGGCAGCCTGCCAAAGCGATGGCCGTGGTACTCGTCGATGGAACCACTGTAATAAATATGCTCACATGGCACGGCATCGCGGACGACCCTGTAGTCGGTGTTGAGCAGAATGTGGATATTTGGATGCGTCAGCATGTTCTGCATCATGTGGGTGTACCCATCTCTGGGCAACGCCTGATACTTGTGGGTAAAGTAGCGGTCGTCGCGGTTGCTGCGTATCGGTATGCGCGCCACAATCTCCGGAGGCAGTTCATCGCAGGGCATGCCCCACTGCTTTTCAGTATATTTTTCAAAGAAGGCGTGGTAAAATTCAGGCCCAATCTGGCTCTCCACGACATCGCGCACATTGCAGACTTTTTCCGGATGCGTGCGGTGGCGCTCAAAGTAGTCCATCACGTTCTCCGCGCTATAGTGACTGCCGAGATAACGGTTGACCGTATCCAGATTGATGGGCATAGGCAGGTACATCCCATCCACATATGTGAGCACCTTGTGCTGGTAGTCATGCCACCGCGTGAAGCGCGAGAGGAACTCCCATACTTTCTTGGAATCCGTGCGGAAGATGTGCGGCCCATAGCGGTGCACGAGTACGCCTTCCTCATTGCGCTCATCGTAGCAATATCCGCCAATGTGGCTGCGCCGCTCCACAACAAGCACCCGCCGGTTCTCCTCTTCAGCCAACCTGCGCGCAAGCACGGTGCCGGCGATGCCGGCGCCCACAACGATTGCGTCAATATTCATGAACTAAAACTCCTCCATACTATGAAATCCGCCCTATTTGAAGTTCGGCATTCCGCCCGGCAGAACTTTCAGCAGCCAGTACGCCTTGTAATGTGTTATGTCAAGCAGTTTCAGCAACAGGGCTGTCTCCCCCCTGATTGTTCTTGCCTGCTTGCGTATTTCGGGGCATATGTCTTTCATCCGGTCTTCGAATTGGATCAATTCTTGCTGCGTATCCTTAGATACGGGTTGCAAGAGGATCGTTCGCACAGCTAACAAATAAGTACGCGCTACCCTGCGAAGTATATATCCTATGTTTTTATTTCCTTCCAATTGTTTTTGCCTACAGAAACGGCTTAGATTTATCGTGTTGGCGAGCATATCATCCTTGTGTCTTATCCTCTGTTTGCGGGAAACACTCTGCCCATCCCTGCCGATTCGGTAGCAATACAGCAAGCAATCCAAATACAGCACATCCCTCGCATGCGCGAAAGGCATGGAGAAATAATACGTATCTGTATAGTACAGATGCTCTGGAAACAAAATGTTGGAACGCTTTATGATTTCCGTCTTGCATGTGATGTGAGTTCCTGAAAAGATCTGATCACCTGGCATGTCCCTGACTCTGATTCGCGTTCCGTCAATGACCTTGTAATGCGGGTCTGTTTTCATTGAGTCTCTGTCCGGCCCTTTGCATATCTTTGTGGTGAGCACGACATCTGCGTCCGTTGACTCCAACGCGCTCACAAGTTTGACGAGCCCTTCCCTGTCGAACCAGTCGTCCCCATCCAGGAACTTGAAATACTTCCCTGTGGCGTGCGCCACGCTGTAGTTCATCGTGGAACCCCAGCCGCCGTTCTCCTTGTGCACCGGGATGAACGTGCCCGGGTATTTTGCGGCGTATCGCCTCGCGATGTCGAGCGTGGCGTCCGTGCCGCCGTCGTCGATGACGAATACCTCCAGCGCGTCGGCTATCTCCGGTACTGCCAGAGAGTCCAGGCACTGCCCGATGTATTTCTCCATGTTGTAGGCGGCCACGGAGACCGTCAGTAGCTTTCCCATGCGCTCAGCCCTCCCCTTCCCCGCCGCGGATTGCCCGGCGGAATTTCCTGATGTTGTCCGCGTAGTCGGCGGCCGTGCCCCGAAAGATGCTGGACGATCCGGCGACGAACATGCCGGCTCCAAGTCCGCGCAGCGCCTCCGCGTTCTCGTTGGTGATGTTTCCGTCCACCTCCAGGGCGAGGTCCTCCCTGCCCCGCTGCGCCAGGAACTCCCGCAGCCGCGCAGCCTTCCCCATCGCCCCGTGCGCCATCCGCTGACCCGCGAAACCCGGGTTCACCATCAGCAGGTTGATGCCGTCGATGTCGCCAAGCACCTCCTCAATCGTGCAGATGGGGGTCGCGGGGTTGATCGCCAGGAACCGCCTGCACCCGTAAGGCCCCAGCCAGTCCAGCGCGCGCTGCACCTGGTGCGTGCTCTCGTAATGTATGGAAACGATGTCCGTCGGCTGTATGCCCAGCCATTGGAGCTTGTATTCCGGATTCATGACCATCAGGTGCAGGTCGAGCGGTATGCCCGTCAGCTGGCGCAGGCCGCGGATGTAGTCCACGCCCAGGCCGAGGTTGGGCACGAACGCGCCGTCCATGACGTCGACGTGCAGGTACTCGACGCCCTCCCGCTCAAGGATGCCTATCGTCTGCCCCAGGCTGAGCAGATCCGCGCACATCATCGATGCCGAAATTTTTCCCGCTTGCATATGGCCGCCATCAACCTCCGTTCCGCCTGTCCTCTTGCCATGTGGCTCGCATGGCCGCCGTTTTCTCTCCGATCCAATCAGTCCTAGCCTGGGCATATGGCTCGCTGCGTGCCTCCAAAAACCTTCTCGCTCGCATGGCCGCCATCACCCTTCGCCCCAGTCTGTCATCACCTTGCAGTATGGCTCCCTGTGCCCCGCCATGAGGCGCACGGCCTCCAGCGCCTGTCCCGGCGCGAAGCGGTGGGTGATGAGCCACTCGACAGGCATGTCGCCATCCGCCAGCGCCTGCACGGCCTCCGTCCAGTCGGATGGCTCGCCGCCGCGGTAGGAGGAGTTCCAGCTGCCGCGCAGCGTGAGCTGCTTGCGGAGTATGCTCCAGTAGCCGTCCTGGGAAAGCCCCATGTCCCCGCCGGGGTTGCCGACCAGTACGACCCGCGCTTCCGGGGCAGCAAGGCGCAGCGCCGTCTCCAGGGACTTCGGGCTGCCGGCCGCCTCGATGACGACGTCCATGCCGGCGTCCGCGACGTCGCGCCAGTCCGCGTGGTAGGCAATCCCCGGAAACCTCTCGGCCAGCGGCCGCTTCCGCTCCCCGCGCCCGACCACGTGCGCCTCCGCCGCGCCGAGCCTCCTCGCCCAGCAGGCAGCCGCTATGCCGACCATGCCCGTGCCGACGACGCACGCGCGTGCCCCGGAAAGGTTGCCCGCCATCTTCGCCGCGTGCAGGGCGACGCACAGCGGCTCCAGCATCGCGCCCGCCTCAAAGGAAACCTGATCCGGCAGCCCGACGAGGTTCCAGACCGGCACGGCGACGTATTCCGCGAGCGCGCCGTCGCGGCGCGAGCCGATGTAGTCGTAGCGCGCGCAGGTCTCGTAGTGCCGCCTTTGGCACTGGGGGCACTTCCCGCAGGGAATCAGCGGGAACGCGCCAACGCGCCTGCCCAGCCACCCTGCGTCCGCCTCATCTCCCACGGCCGTGACGATGCCGGAGAACTCGTGCCCCGGGATCGTGGGGAAGTGGTAAGTGCCCTTTGTCAGGACCCGCCCGACATCCGAGCTGCAGATCCCCGCCGCCACCACGCGCACCAGCGCCCAGCCGGGCGGGCAGGGCGGCAGGGGCACGTCCTCAAAGCGCAGGTCCCCTATGCCGTGCAGCACATTCGCCTTCATCCAAGCACCTCCCTGTCGTGTGAATCGCGTAGCGGGGCAAGCCGCCTCCGCGCCTCGGCACGGGTCCCCGCTCTCGCGCGGGAATTGGCTGCCCCCAGGCCTTCCGAGAGCCGCGTCCGTCCAACGCCCTTCGCCTGCTCTTCCAAGTACCGCTCCGCCAGCAGCAGGTCGTTTGGCGTCGTGATCTTGATGTTCCTCTCGTCGCCCTGCACTGTCACGATGTCCAGCCCGCCCAAGACCGCGACCTCCGCGCTGCCGTTGAGCCTGAGCAGGGCATCCGCCGGCAGCCCCAGGTGCGCCCCGTAGTATTTCTTGTAGGCAAACACTTCCGGCGCCTGGCCCGCCACCAGCATGGAGCGGTTCAAGAGCTGTGCCACCCTGCCGCCCGCGTCCGTCAGGTAGTAGGTGTCTTTCGCCCGCAGCGCCGGCATCACGCCGTCGTGGCCGGGCAGCGCGTCCATGCAGCGCGAGATCAGATCGGCGCTCACCAGCGGACGCGCGGCGTCGTGGATGAGGACGAAGCCAACGTGCGTCCCGCACGCGCGCACCCGCTCCAGCGCGCTGAGCACGGAAAGCTGGCGCGTCCGGCCTGGATCGGCAAAGGCCAGAAATTTGGCGATGCCGTCCATTTCCATCCACCGCAGGATCGCCTCCCGCCAGGCCGCGTCCGCGACAATGACGATCGCGTCCACCGCCGGGTGCGCGTCAAGCGTGCGCAGGGAATAGGTTATGACCGGTCGCGCGCGCAGGGCCAGGTACTGCTTGGGCATCCCGGAGCCCAGCCGCGCCCCGACGCCGCCGGAAAGGAGTATGGCGCATGTCATGGCGTCACGCATTTTCCCCAACCCCGCACACTTCCGCAATTCTGTGGCAAACCTGCTCGCACGCCATGCCCGTCTCGTAACTGCCCATGTCGGACAGGTAACGCTCGACCTTCCTCACATACCCTGCCTCATCGAAATGAAGAACCGCCTGGCAAAGCTCCTCGTTGGATCGGCAGACGATGCCAGGCCAGGTCTCCACTGGCGTGTACGTGCCGCGATCCTCTGTCAGGTAATAATCCAAGTCAGGCACAAAGAGAAAGCAGGGCTTCTTCGTGAGCGCATAGTCCCAGATGATGGAGGAATAATCCGATACCAGCATGTCTGCCGCGCAGAGCAGCTCCTGCGTGTCGGGATACCCGCTCACGTCCACGACATCTTGCGATTCCCCAAGGGAAACCAGATCGGTTGCATGGTGGGAGCGGATGAGCAAAACGACGTCTGAGTTGAGCATGCGCCGAGCGGCTTCCAGCAGCGAGCCGACATCCAAACCTACCTCGAGACTCCCCGATGTCCGCAGTGTCATGGTATCAAAACTCCCACGTGAGGTGGGGGCATACAGAACCAACTTCCTGCCAGGGCCAATGCCGAAATCCTCACAGACTTTTTGGCGGATCGCCACATGATTTCCCTGGAAGAGAATGTCATTTCTTGGCATGCCGCACGGCAAAACCTCGCCCTTATAATTGGGTTCGAGATCCGGCAGCACCAGACTTGAAAACACTGCGGAACTTGAAAGCACCATATTCGTGCAGTATGATTTGTACAAAAGCATTTCCCTGCGCGCCTTTGTGATGCCAATATTTTCAAGATTGCAATTATTTCTCTTGTATGCGCCGCCACCGTGCCATGTGTCAATGACAAATTGGCCTTTGCGTTTTGGCAGATAGGTGGGCATTCCACAATTGCTGGTTATCACCTTGGCCGTGAGGCAATCATACAGAAACCGCGGGGAAAGAAACCGCACAAACTTCTCCCCGTCACCGACCCACTTTTCAGGCAACTTCAGTGCAAAAATACGTTCAAATTTTCCGGGGTAACGCTCCCCGAGATACTGTGAAATGTATTTCGGGTTGCAGGAATACTGCGTTCCTGAATGGGAAATAAAGATTATGCGGTTTTCCCTCAATGGGAAGATCCAAAATACCTTCAGCACATTCCGCACGAGAGCCGAGGCTACGCCATGCAATTTTTCCTTTTGTGTCAGGTTCACAGTTCCGTCTCCTTTTTCCGCCTTGTTTCCGCCGTGGCGGTATTTCACTTATCGTAAACGACAAAAGTATTTGCCGTTTACGATAGCCCCTCCGGGGGATGCATTCCACGGCACGCGCATACTTTCGCACGCGCGCATAAATGGCGATATCTCACGCAAAATCAAAGATACATTACCCGGCAGGATACCCCGCAATTTTGCAACAGGCCGGCCATAGTCCGCACCGCCGTTTCGCTTTGTGACACGTCAACCGTCCATGCGCGGTTAAGCCGGCGGTATTTGTCCCGCGCCAGGTCATGGATGCCAAAGAGCGCAACCTGGTTGATGTTCAGCATTCTGGTTCGGCGAACAATCTCTGCCATGTTTTCTGCCGTGTCCGTGATTCCATGGGCGCACGGAATCCGTATGTGCAGTTCAGGCGCATTCTGCGAAAGCAGCCTTAGATTCCCCATGTATTGCCCCATGTCCCCGCCTAAAAGCTGTCGGCACAAATTCGGCTCTGGAACCTTCATGTCCACGTACCACCAGTCAAAGTAACGGGAAGCGATCTCCACCTGTTTCCGGCCAACAAACAGTGCCGTCTCCACCGCCAGATGTACCTTCTCTGCCTTCAGCTCCCGCAGCAGCGGCTCATATTTCCCAACCTGCAGCAGCGGCTCCCCTCCGGAGAACGTCACCCCGCCGCCGTCCAGGTAGAAG
>CAYVVW010000093.1:0-8492 GCA_964455335.1 uncultured Marvinbryantia sp. | reverse complement strand
CTGCGCGCACCTGGTGGACGAGCTGGTCGTGGGGGTCTTGCGCAACAGCCAGAACCAGCCGCTGTTTTCCGTGCAGGAGCGCGTGTGGCTTCTCGAGGAGGCAACGCGGGACATGGAAAATGTCCGCGTGCAATCCTTTGACGGCCTGGTGATCCAGTTCGCGCGCCAGTGCCAGGCGCAGCTGCTCGTGCGCGGGCTGCGCGCCATCACGGATTTTGAGTACGAGCTGCAGATGGCGCAGACCAACCGCGTGCTCGCGCCGGACATCGACACCATGTTTTTGGCGACGGGCCTTGCGTATGCATACGTCAGTTCCTCCATGGTAAAAGAGGTCGCCTCCTATGGCGGGGACATCCGCAAGTTCGTGCCGGAGGTCGTGGCGGACGCGGTTCGGGAGCGGATGCAGGTTGGGTGAAAGGATTCGGTCGTAATATCACTTAAAGGAGAAAAAAATGAGCAGCAGAATTGAGCAGATCATCGAAGAGATCGAGGAGTATGTGGACAGTTGTAAGTTCCAGCCGCTTTCCACCACCAAGATCGTGGTCAACAAGGAGGAGTTGGAGGAGCTTCTGCGGGAACTGCGCATGAAAACCCCGGACGAGATCAAGCGCTACCAGAAGATCATCAGCAACAAGGACGCCATCTTGTCGGACGCGCAGGACAAGGCGGACATCATGATTGCGAACGCCCAGGCGCGCCAGGAGCAGATGGTGCAGGAAAATGAGGTGATGCAGGAGGCGATCCGGCAGTCTGACGCGCTCCTTTCGCAGACGCGCCAGCAGGCGCAGGAGATTTTGGACGCGGCGACGCAGGACGCCAACAGCATCCGCATGAGCGCCATCGCCTACACGGACGACATGCTCGCCAACTTGGAGCAGATCATGGCGCACGCAAACGACGCGATCGGGGCGTCGTTCAACACGCTGCTCACAAACGTCCAGTCGTGTTACGACATCGTGCACAAAAACCGGCAGGAACTCTCCCCGCAGGCGGCGCAGGCGTCCAACTACGTCCCCGCCCAGCAGGAGACAGACGGGCAAGGCGAGTCATAAGGCGCACGAATTTGCTGCGTCGAAACCGAGAGGGGAAAAGGTGGGTTCGGATATGGAAATCAGCACCTGGAGGGATTTGTTGGACCCCTATGACTTGGCCGTGCGCGAGCTGACTGTCAAGTTTGAGCATTTGCGCTACGAGTGCAAGATACGGGGGCAGTATTGCCCGATCGAGCAGGTGGACGGCCGCGTCAAGACCATTTCCAGCATTTTGGACAAAATGCAAAAGAAGCAGATCGACTTCGAGGAGTTGGAGCAGCGCATGGAGGACATCGCGGGGGTGCGCATCATCTGCCAGTTCGTGGAGGACATCCCCAAAGTGGCAAACCTGATACGGGCGCGGGGCGACATGGAGGTGCGCCACGAGAAAAATTACATCGACCACATGAAAACGAGCGGGTACCGCAGTTACCACATGATTGTCGAGTACGAGGTGCAGACCCTGCAAGGGCCAAAGCGCATCCAGGCGGAGATCCAGATTCGCACCATGGGCATGAATTTCTGGTCCACGATCGAGCATTCCCTGCAATACAAATACAAGGGGAACATTCCCGACCACATTCGGGAAAGCCTGCTAAAGTCGGCGGATACCATCGTGGCCTTGGACCGCGAGATGTCCGCGGTGCGCGAGGAGATCATGGACGCGCAAAATTCCATGCAGCGCCAGGCGAACCTGGTCTCGGAGATCCTAAACAACATCCAAAATCTCTACAGCCTCGCGAACAAGCGGGAGATTGCCAAGATCCAGGAGGAGTTTTACGAGGTTTACCGGGCGGGCGACATCGAGAGCCTGGAGCGTTTCCACAGGCAGCTGGACATCATTTCCGAGGGCTACCGCGCGCAGGGGCTGCAGTTTGCCTGCGGGGAAGTGACGTGACGGGAGGGCATCCATGCAACAGGGAAAGCGCCGGTTTCTTCCCATTTCAAAGACCGACTTAAAAGAGGCCGGCATCGACCGGCTGGATTTTGTTTTCGTGACGGGTGACGCCTATGTGGACCACCCGTCGTTTGCGCATGCCCTTTTGAGCCGCGTCCTGGAGGCAAACGGCTACCTTGTGGGGATTTTGCCCCAGCCAGACTGGCGCGACCCCGCGAGCATTTGCGCGCTCGGAGAGCCAAGGCTCGGCTTTTTTGTATCCTCCGGCAACTTGGACTCGATGGTGAGCCACTATGCCGTGTCCAAAAAGCGCAGGAGCTTTGACGCTTACTCCCCAGGGGGCGCCATGGGAAAGCGGCCGGATCGGGCTCTGATTGCCTATTGCAAGCTGATTCGGGCGGCCTACGGAAAGAAGCCGATCGTCATCGGGGGAATCGAGGCGAGCCTGCGCAGGCTTGCGCATTATGACTATTGGTCGGATTCCCTCATGCGCTCCATTCTCCTGGACACGGACGCGGATTTGCTCTCCTATGGCATGGGGGAGCGCTCCACCGTGGAGATTGCGGACGCGCTAAAGGCAGGGATTCCCGTTCGGGAGATTACCTATGTGAGGGGAACGGTCTTTCGGGCAGTCGACCTGTCGGGCCTGGATGCCCGCCTGCTTCCGCCTTTTTCCGAATTGCGCGCCAAGAAGCTGTCCTATGCCAAAAGTTTTGCGGTGCAAATGGAGCACGCCGACCCATTTTCCGGCGCATGCCTGGCGGAGGGCTACCCCGACGGGACGTTTGTGGTGCAAAATCCTCCGCAGATGCCGCTTACGCAGTCTGAGATGGACCGCGTCTATGCCTACCCATACCAGAGGGTGTGCCACCCGTCGTATGAGGCGCTTGGCGGCGTTCCGGCCATCTCGGAAGTGAAGTTTTCGCTCGTCAGCTCCCGCGGCTGTTTCGGCGGGTGCCATTTTTGCGCGCTGACCTTTCACCAGGGGCGGATCGTGCAGGCGCGCAGCCACGCTTCCCTGCTCGCAGAGGCGGAAGCGCTCACGCACGACCCGGATTTTAAGGGATATATCCACGACGTGGGGGGACCGACCGCGAACTTTCGCCGGCCCGCGTGCAAAAACCAAAAGCGGCGGGGCGCGTGCCCCAAAAAGCAGTGCCTGTTCCCGAAGCCGTGCGCGCAGCTGGAAATCGACCATTCCGACTACCTGTCCTTGCTGCGCAAGTTGCGGGCGCTGCCGCGCGTGAAAAAGGTCTTTATCCGGTCAGGGATTCGCTTTGACTACCTGATCGCCGACCCTGACGACACTTTTTTCCGGGAATTGGTGCAATACCACATCAGCGGGCAGCTCAAAGTCGCCCCTGAGCACGTGTGCGACGCGGTGCTGCGGCAGATGGGAAAGCCGGGGCACGCCGTCTACCGCGCGTTTGCGAAGAAGTTCCGGGAACTCAACGAGGCCTATGGGATGCGGCAATACCTCGTTCCCTATTTGATGTCCTCGCACCCGGGGTCGACCCTCGCCTCCGCCGTGGCATTGGCGGAATCCCTGCGCGACTTAGGGTACATGCCGGAGCAGGTGCAGGACTTTTACCCGACGCCCTCCACGCTTTCCACCTGCATGTACTACACGGGCGTAGATCCGCGCACCATGCGGCCGGTCTATGTGCCAAAATCCCCGCATGAAAAAGCCATGCAGCGCGCGCTCATCCAGTACCGCAACCCAAAAAATTACGAATTGGTCAGGGAAGCCCTCGTGCGCGCGGGGCGCACCGACTTGATCGGGTATGGGAAGCATTGCCTGATACGCCCGGAACCGCCGATTTCCCAAAAAAACGTGCGCGCGGGAGTGTTCGCAAAGAGTGGCAGCGCAGAAAAGGGCACGCGCGCGAAGCATCCCAAAATTTCCCCAAAGGGTGGTAGTGAAGAAAAGGGCACGTGCGCAGAGCATCCCAAAATTTCCGCAAAGGGCGGCAGTGCGGAAAAGGGCACACGCGCAGAGCATCCAAAAATTTCCGCAAAGGGTTGCAGTGCAGATCGGGGCGCACAGCGCGGCGCGGGCGCGCGCAAAAAAAAGACGATCCGAAATGTGCACAGAAAGAAGGCGAACTCATGAAGAAGGTGGAAAAAGGCTGTTTTGGCTATATCCGTTCGCAAAAGATCCGCCGCACAGCCGTGACCGCCGCCCTGTTCGCCGGGCTGTTTGCCCTGTTTTTCTTTGGGTACGCGCGCACGGGCACGCGGGGAAACCTCTTTACGGTCGTCGCCATTTTGGGCTGCCTGCCCGCCAGCAAAATGGCCGTCGGCATGATTGTGATGCTTTTGCAAAAACCGATGGATCAGGCGCTCTATGAGGAATGCCGCGCGCACGTAAAAGACATGGCGGTGATTTACGAGGCTTGTGTCAGCTCTTACGAAAAAAATGTGCCCTTGCCGTGCATCGTCATCAGCGGGCCTTGCGTCGTCGCCTACAGCGAGGACAAAAAGCTGGACACTTCCTTTGTGGAGGCGCACATCCAGAAGATTTTACAGGGAAATGGCTACAAGCAGAGCGTAAAAGTCTTTACCGACAAACAGCGGTTTTTCCGCAGGGTGGACGAATTGCACGCTTTGCGCAAGGCGCAAAAAGACGGTGCGGGCGCAACAGCGCCTGATGGGAACGTGGCTGAGAATGACCGAGACGCGCGCGTCCGGCAAGTGATCTTGTGCATCTGCACGTGAGGGCGGCGTGGTTGACTTTGCGCATTTATGCGCGAGGGTGGTGTGGTTGACTTTGCGCATTTTGCGCATGAGGATGGCATGATTGCACTTACGGTTCGGGAAAATGAGGCCGGGCAGCGGTTTGACAAATTGCTCGGCAAATATTTAAGAGACGCGCCTGCGGGATTTCTCTACAAGATGCTGCGCAAGAAGCAGATTACCTTAAATGGGAAAAAGGCGACGGGGCAGGAGCGCACGCAGGTGGGGGATCGCGTCTGTCTGTTTTTTTCTGAAGAGACCTACCGAAAGTTTGCGGGCGGGCGCGATATGGATTTTGGCGCGCCGCTTCCCAAAAGCGCCGTGCTCTATGAGGATGCGCATGTGTGCGCCCTCAATAAGCCGGCGGGAACGCTCTCTCAAAAGAGCAAGCCACATGACCATTCCTTAAACGAGCAATTTCTCGCGTATTTGCTGCAAGAGGGCGCCATTGCGCCACAGGACCTTGCGACTTTTTGCCCCGCGGTGTGCAACCGCCTGGACCGCAATACGAGCGGGCTAACCTTGGCGGGAAAGACCCTCGCCGGGCTGCAGGAGCTCTCTGCGGCACTCAAAGACCGCAGTTTGCACAAAGACTATCTGTGCCCCGTGCTTGGAAAAGTCACAAAAGAAGCGCATTTGTCGGGATTTTTGCAAAAGGACGAAAGGCGCAACCAAGTGACCGTCACAAAAGAAAAAGGCCAGCGGGGGCAGCCGATCGAGACGCACATCTTGCCGCTTTGGACGGATGGGGAAGTCACGCTTTTGCAAGTGCGCCTCATCACGGGCCGCACGCACCAGATCCGCGCGCACCTGGCTTTTTGGGGTCATGCCATCGTGGGGGATTCCAAGTATGGGTCGGGCGCGGGGGAACGCCTTGCGAGGGATTATGGGATTCGCCACCAGCTGCTGCACGCTTACCAGGTGTCGTTTCCAATTTGCGGCGGCGCGCTTTCACAGCTGTCTGAGAAAACCATCCGCGCCCCATTGCCCGCGCCTTTTGCGCATTTCCTGACAGCCAGGAAATGCCCCGTTGCGCGGATTTTTCCGAGAAATCCAGAAAAGGAATTGCCACTTGCGTAAGGCGGATCCGTGTGCGAGAGATCCTGTCAGGGCGTGAGGAGCTGCTATCGTAAACGACAAAAGTATTTGGAAGCAGTTTTTTGACAGCGCAGTGGCAGGTTGCCCTGTCAAAGCAGAGGAAAGTCCGCAAGATGCGGCAGAAGTGGAAAGGGGGAATACGGTGGCGACATGGAATTCCAGGGGGCTGCGTGGCTCCCTTTTCGAGGAACTGATCAACCGCTCCAATGAGGCGTACCTGGAGATGGGCCTTGCCCTCATCCAAAAAATCCCAACGCCCATTACGCCGCTGCGCATCGACAAGGAAAACCGCCACATCACGCTGGCTTATTTTGACCAAAAAAGCACCGTGGACTACATCGGCCTTGTGCAAGGCATCCCCGTCTGCTTTGACGCAAAAGAGTGCGCCAGTGACACGTTTGCCTTGCAAAACATCCACCCGCATCAGGTTCGCTTCATGGAAAACTTTGAAAAACAGGGGGGCGTGGCCTTTTTGCTTGTGGACTATACCGCGCGCGACGAGATCTGCTACCTGCCTTTTCGCGAGGTCTGGCGTTTTTGGGAGCGAAAAGAAAAGGGCGGGCGAAAAAGCTTCCGCTACGACGAGCTGGATCGCGCCTATGTGCTCCCAAAGGCGAAAGGCGTGCTGGTGCCATATCTGGAGGGGCTGCAACAGGATCTGGCAAGCAGGGATACATAATCAATCCTTTATTTTTGCAGCTTGCTGGCGTACTTCGCCCGCTCGTTTTCCGGCACCCGCAGTGCCACCATCGCCTGTTCGGCCGTAAAATCCATGGTCTCCATCAGGGTTCTTATGGACTTTAACGTGCTGTTCTCTTCACCGATAGCGATGCCCTTTTCCTTCCCAATGGCGATGCCCTTTTCTATCCCAATGGCGATGCCCCTTTCCTTCCCAATGGCGATTCCCTTTTCTTTCCCAATGGCAATGCCCCTTTCCTGTCCGATGGCGATCCCGCGCTCTACCACAGCTTCGCTCAAGTTACACATGTTCTGCACCTCGCTCTCCAATGTCCTTGTCATTTTGATGCCGAAGTCCTCCCGCAGCACCCGCTTCTTCTCGTCCGCTCCCCTCTCGGAGGACAGAAGCACGTCCAGCAGCTTCAGGATTCCACCGTAGTTCTTTTCGCCCTCATGCCCAAGGCAGACCATGATGACCGAGAGGAGGTCGTAGTCCGACACCTTCCGCCTTACTTCCCCGACCCTGTTCCGCTCGCACATATCGTACTGCGTGATGGTGTTCCCCTGCCCCTTCGGCGGGTTTGTGCATATCCAAATCGAGTATACCTTCTTCAACCGCTCATAGTGCGAGCCGGTAAACTCCACCCCATACTGCGACGACAACATGCGTCCGCAGTAGTAAATCCCCCTGCGGACGATCGGGTAGCCCGGGTGGAACTTGTTCTGCGCCTCCACGTTTAGGATCAGGCCCGCCGTGCCGCCGCCCTGCGGCAGTGTCGCGAGGAATCGGATGTCATACACGACTGTTCCCTCCCGCACGGAGCTGTCCTCCGTTGCCGCGCCCCTGATTCTCCCGTCCACGTCCTCGTCGGGGAACACGGGCGTTCCGGAGACCTGTGGTTCCCCCTCGATGTACTTGCGCGCGATCTCGTCTACGTCGCAGTCCTTGTACTCGTCGACGCACGCTTTCATGAGTCTCGACAAGATGCTTTTGTTCGCGAGCAGCCGCTTGCAGGCCGCGTCGTAGGCCGCACCCTCCCCTGCCGCCGTGATGCCGCTTGCGAGCGTGTTTTCCACTTCCATGCGCCAAGTTCCCTCCTTTTGTTTGTGCCCGCCGCCGCGCGGCCGGTTGGCCAACGTCTCTTTCGCACGCGACATTCCGTTGGATTCATGATACCCCAGGGCGGGCGGATTTACAAGTGTCCTTGCAAAATGTTTTTTCTGCAGAATGTTTTTTTGGTCACCTGCGCCTTTCTCGGCACAAGACGGTCAATTCGTTTGCTTTTGATTTCGATTTTTTGTTTATGTTGCGATTTTACAATATTTGAACGTGATTGTCAAGATATAAAATATTTTGAATAGCTGATAATTTTACACGATATAAATATGATATTAAATAAATAGAAAAATAAGTTTAAAAATATTCTGCGAGTAATTCTGCTCGAATGGATTGTGGTGCTGGTCATTTTGGAAATAATTGCGGAGAGGGTGGCGACCGTGTTGCTAGAGTGGATCGCCGAGGTAACATGAAAACCAGGCCACAAGCCAGGATCGAGAAACGGCGGCATAATCTGCCGCCGTTTACGTGTCCCATTGATTGCGCAGACAGGCACAGCCACTGTTCCTATCACATTGTCACATTGCCAATGCGGCCGCGGTCACTCGGACTCCGACGATTGCGGAACGGTCGCGAGCGCTTCCGCGGGAACGGTGATCTCCGAGACGTTGTTGTAGGTATAGGTGCCGTCCATAGACATGTCATTGACCGTCACGTTGATGCTGGCGTCCGCCATATCGCCCATGAAGAATCCGCCCAAAGAGGAGTTCAGAGCGGTCAGGTCGGAGCCGTCAAAGTCCACATGAAAGCTGTCCATCAGGAACGTTTTCTTGTTGATGTCCATCTGGTAGTTGATGTGGACGCCGTCCAGCATACTGACCATCTGGGAGAATACCTCTTTGTCCTCGTCAGAGAGCGTTCCCCTCTGTTCTTCAATGTAGGACTGGATGTCGGGAATCAGCTCCTCCATGTCCAGCTGCAGGGCAAGCCCATA
>CAYVVW010000092.1:0-8590 GCA_964455335.1 uncultured Marvinbryantia sp. | reverse complement strand
ATACGATGACCCCTCCTCTCCAAGATTCCCATAGCCAAACCAGACATGCAAAATGCGCGTCAGAAGTCGTGCATTGGTGACTTTTTGGCAACACGGAGTCAAAATTCTTTCCGAACATAATGCACTGGCAGCAGAATGGTCACCTCGGTGCCCTGCCCTGGCCCTTTGCTGTAGATGTGGAACAAATCTCCCCTGCCATAGTAGAGCTTGAGTCGGCCTATCACGTTATCCAGCCCGATTCCGGTCGAGTCGCGTAAGGGCTTCCCCTCTTTTACCTCTCCTAGGAGAATCTGGCGAATTTGCTGTTCCGTCATGCCGGCCCCATTGTCGCGAATGCACACGCGAAGCGCGCTTCCTGACAGGGAATCCTGCTCCCCGCTCTCCCATGCCACGCGCAGGGAGATCTGCGCCCTGTCCATGTAATCCCGAATGCCGTGCGTGACCGCGTTTTCCACCACGGGCTGCAGGATCATGCTCGGCACGCGGATGTTTTCCACGCCGGGCGCGATGTCTTTTTCGTAGTGGATGTCTCCCGCAAAGCGCACGTTGAGGATGTAGATGTAGTTGTCCACCGCCTCGATTTCCTCGCTTAAGTTGGCGTCCTCCTGCATTTTTTTGACGTTGTACCGAAAGAAGTCCGCCATTTTGGACACAAACAGTTCCGTGCGCCCGGCATCCTCCATGGCCGCAAGCTGCGCGCCCGCGTTGAGGCAGTTGAACAAAAAGTGCGGGTTGATCTGCGCCTGCAAATATTTGAGCTGGGCGTCTTTTAGGTGCGCCTCCATGGAGAGCTGCCGCTCTTTTAACATGGCCTCGTTTTCCATGCTGACGCGCTGTTTTTCGATGAAATCGCGGATGCTGGCCACCATTTGGCGAAACGCGCGCGTCACAATCCCGACCTCGTCATCCGTCTCTTTCGGAAAGTCCACGTCAAAATTGCCGCCCGCCACTTCCATTGCAGCCAGGGAAAGCCCCGTGAGCGGGCCGATCATGCCGCGAATCACAACGGTCGCGACCAAAATGCACAAAAAACACACTGTGACGATGCCCATCAGACTGACCGTCTCCATCACGCCCATGGCATGGAGCAGGATTTGGTAATTCTCCGAATTGGTGTGGAAACGCAAGTTGTTCAGGCGGTAAATGTAACGGTTGATATAGCGGTAAAGCTGCGTGGCCTCTTTGTAGAGCGCCTTGTAGCGTTCCACGTTGCGCCCGCGCTTGGCCTGCACGGTCTGGCCGGTGAGCGCGAGGTAACTCTCCGACATATTGCGGATGTTTTTTTCGAGCATTTTCCCCTCGCTGTCCACATTGCGGTCGTTGAGGTGCTGCGCCATTTCGCGGTAGGCCTGCTCAAAACGGTAGTAGTCCTCCAGGGCGGCGGAACTTTTGGTGCCCAGGTATTCGTAGATGGAGGATTGGATAGACCCGAGGGTGTCTGAGAGCGCGTTCACGGCCACATTGCTGGAAAAAACCTCGTCGATGCGCTGCACCACGCGGTTGATTTGGCGGTACAGCAGCAAGTTCACAAGAAGCAGAACCGCAATCATCAGCACCTGCACCCACATCAGTTTGGATTGTATGGAATGTCTGCGCATAGGTTTTTAGCGTTCCTCCACTTGCAGCCCGATGTTAAAATAATTGTTCACATGGCCGAGCGCGTGATACTCATTGAGGGCATCCACGCTATAGCGCCCGATTTCCTCCGTGCGAAACGCCACGGTGGACGCGAGAATGCCCCGCGCGATGGCATCCTCGATCGCCTCGGACGTGTGGTAGCCGATGACTTTCACGTTTCCCACCTGGTTATAATCCACGATGGCCTGGCAGGCACATTCCGTGATCTGCTCGTCGAGGCACACGAGGACATCCGGCAGTTTCTCCTTGCTGACAAAAATGTCGCGGATCGCCTCCTCTGAGTCGAACGTTTCGGAGAGATCGATGTCATAGGAGCGAATCTCGCGGCGCGCGCCGTCTTTTCCGGAATCGCGCACTACCTGCGCAATTTGGGAAATCACCAGATTGGTTCCGGTATCCCGCGTGTGCGCATTGGCAAGAACCAGCACGTCCGCGTCCTCCCCCGAGAGCTGCCTGACAATCTCCTCCCCATAGAGTTTCCCCATCTGGTAGCTGTTGATGCCCACAAAACTGACGCGCGCGCTCTTGGGGTCATCCTCCAGGGCGGTCACCACGGGGATGCCCTGCTCGGCGGCGCGCTGAATGAGCGTGCGCACCGACTGGCTGCCGTCCGGCTGCATGAGGATGCCATCCACCTTGGACGCAATGGCGATGCGCAGGTAATCGCCCGCGGAATACTCTGCAAGAGCGTCTGTGTCCAGCCACTCCAGATAGGCGCCGGACGCCATCGCCTCCGCGCGGGCGCTTTCGTAGACCTCGCCCCACAAGCCACTTGCGGTGTCATTCGCAATCAGCACATAGTGGCGGTCATACGCCTGCTGCGCGCCGGCTTCGCGCGCGTCGATCTGTCGCTGCACCCTTGCGGCATACGCCCACATCCCAACCATCAAAAGGGTGCAAAAAACGACGCCCGCGCTGACAAGCGCAAAGGCCGTTCTCCTGCCCGCCCCTGTTTTTTGTTCCGCTTCCTGGTTCGCTTCCTGGTTCATTTGGATCGTTCCCTCGACTTTTCAATTCCCCTCATGCCACGATTCCACGCTCTCATATATAATGATGCTAGGGTAGAAAGCCCTTTCCCACGACATGCTTGCACATCGGTGGGGCTTTGCACGATGAAACATCGTGCCAAATGCCCGATACGAGGAAAAAGTTGGGGATTTGGCACGCGTTTACACCGACCGGAGCGTAGCGTAGCACGCGAAGCACGCAACAATCCGTAGGCATCTTTTTGCCGCGCAACATCATATCATGATATGGGCATCTAAAGATATTTTGACGCCCCCTGTCGCCGTCACAGGAAACAGGGCACTGCCTAGGCAGCACCCTGCGAAATTTTTGCATATTCACCTATTGGTTCCGTTTTTCCGGCATCTGAGACACGCGCCCCTAGTTGACGATGGTCAGCTCGGTCTCTTTGTCGAAGATGTGGATCTTGTTTGCATCCAACGCAAACTTCACGGTGTCGCCTGTCCGCGCCGTGGTGGCCGGGTTGACACGCGCCGTCATCGGGAAGTTCTCCAGATCGAAATACAGGAACACTTCCGCGCCGAGCAGCTCGTACACACGGATGGTCGCTTCCACGGTGGTCTCCGGGGACTTCGCGAGGAAAGCGGCGTCATCGTGCACGTCCTCCGGACGAATGCCCATCACAACCGTCTTGCCGGCATACCCGCCGTCGATGAGCGCCTTTGCCTTTGCGGGCGGCAGCTTGATGTCGAACGCGCCGACTTTCAGATCTACGTCGTTGCCCTTGACATTCACAACGGCATCCAGGAAGTTCATCTGCGGAGATCCGATAAATCCGGCCACGAAGAGGTTGCCCGGGTTGTTGTAAAGGTTCTGCGGGGAATCAACCTGATGCACTAAGACTACAATCATAACGACGAAGCGCTTACCCAGGGTCATAGCCTCGGTCTGGTCATGCGTAACGTAGATGATGGTCGCGCCCAGTCTCTGGTGCAGCTTGGAGATCTCGATACGCATCTGCACACGCAGCTTCGCGTCCAGATTGGAGAGCGGCTCGTCCATCAGGAATACCTTCGGCTCACGCACGATGGCACGGCCCATGGCCACACGCTGCCTCTGGCCGCCGGAAAGAGCCTTCGGCTTGCGGTCCAGCAACTTGTCAAGGTCAAGAATCTTTGCGGCCTCTTTTACCATTTTGTCGATCTGATCCTTCGGAACTTTGCGCAGCTTCAGGCCGAATGCCATGTTGTCATACACGGTCATGTGCGGATACAGCGCGTAGTTCTGGAAAACCATGGCGATGTCTCTGTCTTTTGGCTCTACGTCATTGACCACGCGGTCGCCGATTTTCAAAGTACCCTCGGAAATCTCCTCCAAACCGGCGATCATGCGCAAGGTCGTGGACTTTCCGCATCCCGACGGGCCGACGAAGATGATGAACTCTTTGTCCTCGATCTGAAGGTTGAAATCCTTAACGGCCTCAAATCCATTCGGGTATCTTTTGTAAATGTGTTCCAAAGATAAGCCTGCCATTTTACTGTTCCTCCTAATCCTTTTTCGAGTGTCCCGCAGCCACGATGCCTGCAGATAGAAGCAGTATACCCCATTTTTCCCATTCCTGCCATGCTATTTATCAACAAAATTTTTTTGGAATCTTGTCACATCTGCCCATCATGGCGGTTCTCGCGGTGGGAAGTGTACAGATTGACGAAAGGCAAAAACTTTCTTTATGCAAAATACCAGAGAAATCGAAAAGTTCGCTTTGACATGGGCGATCCCTGGTTGTATAATGGCGGTATGGATTACATCGTGTTTGATTTGGAATGGAACCAATGCCCGGACGGCAAGCAAAACGAAACGCGCGATCTCCCCTTTGAGATCGTGGAAATCGGGGCCGTCAAACTCAATAGCGACCGGGAAGAAGCGGGCCGCTTCCACGCGTACATACGCCCCTCGGTTTACAAGCGACTGCATTTCAAGACGCGGGAGATCTTGCACCTCAACCCCCGTATCCTGCAAACGGCGGAGTACTTTCCAGCGGTCATCAAGCGGTTCGAAAATTGGTGCGGAAAGGATGTGTGTTATTGCACCTGGGGCTCGCTTGACTTGCTCGAACTGCAGCGCAACATCCGTTACCACGGGCTGCCTTCCTTTTTCCCGTTCCCCTTGCGGTTTTATGACATCCAAAAGATTTTCAGCCTGGCATACGAGGACGGCAAGAGCCGGCGCACCCTGGAATACGCGGTCGACGCGCTCGGCATCCCAAAGGAGATCCAGTTTCACGAGGCGCTTTGCGACGCGGCCTACACGGCGCGCGTGGTGCAGAGGCTGCCCATCGAGCAACTGCTGCCCTACTACTCGATCGACTATTTCCGCATCCCGCAAGACCCCGGCGAGGAGATCCACGAGATGTTCGGCCCTTACGCGAAATATGTCTCGCGCGCGTTTCCCTCAAAGAGGGCCTGCATGCGCGACGCGGACGTGCTTTCCATGCAATGCTACCTCTGCGGGGAGCCGACCGCGCAAAAAGTGCCGTGGTACGCCAAGAGCGGGAAGCATTACACGTGCCTGCACGCCTGCCCGGAGCATGGGTACATGAAGGGAAAAATCCGCATCAAAAAATCCGAGGACGGGGAGGGCTTTTTCTGCGTCAAGACGCAAAAGCTCATCCAAGTAGAGCAGGCACAGGAGATCGTAGACTCCTATGCCCGCAGGTGACGTTGCTTATTTCGTGTTTTTGAAGTTTTCCACCAGCTGCTCCACTTCGGTCAGGAGGCAGTCCAGCTTTCCATAGAATGCGTCGTTGTTCGTGGGGTTGTCCAATTCGTTTTCCAGCTTTTGGAACAGCTCCACGATCTCGCGCATACGCTTTTTCCCGCTGCCGTCCTTGTAGAGCATGTAGCGGCTGCGCTCGTTCTCCTCGGGCGTCATCTTTTTGAGCACCACTTCCACATTGGGCTTTTCGCCGATGTAGCGGTAGGTGATGGACGGCGAGGCATGGTTCAGCAGGTTTTGCAGATAGTAAATGTCATTGGTATTTTTGTAATACCTCCACGCAAACGTCTTGCGCATGGTCTGCGCGCCGATGGAATTGAGGCCCATCTCCTTGCCCACGCTCTTAAAGACGCGGTACGCCTGCTCCCGCGACAGCGGCTGCTGGGAACTGGTGTGCCCCTGGATGAGGTAAGCGTCCGGGTCTTTCCCTTCCGTAAATTCGAGGATGGTCTGCTTCAAATCGGGCGGGATCGTAAAGGTCCTCCTGACATTTTTGGTGCCGATGTTCGCCTCGATCTTGTCCTTTCCCCGAATGTCCTTGTTGCGAATCTTCAGGATTTCCTGGAGCTGCATCCCGGTGCCAACCCCAATCTCGAAAAGAATGTAGTATTTATCGTCTACTTCCTTTAGCGCATCCTTAAATTTTTGTAAGGTTTCCTCGTCTTTAATCGGTGCTACCCAATTCATACAATGTCCTCCCTTGCTTATAGATTTGGTGTCACTTATTTTCTAAGCCCCAAAATGCCGCAAATGGCAAGGCGCGCAAAGGCGGCAATCCGTGCCGCCCGCGAGCACCTGGAACTTTCGAACAAAGCCTGATATCCGTTGTATATACCGGTTATGTATTTCCGTTGCATATATCCGTTGTGTATACCTGCTGTGTATATCCGTTGTGCATATCTGTGATTCTTTTGCACTGCGATCGTTCTCGCATATCACCATGGCTCTTGTGCATTACTGTGGGTCTTGTGAGTCTTGCGGGTCTTGCGCGTCCTCGATCGGAACCTCGATGTACTCATCCTCTGGTTCTTGCGCCAGTTCCCACGCACGCGCCTTGCGCGCTTCCCGCGCGGCCCTCGCGTCGCTCATTTCTTGTTCGCCGCGGCTTTCCCGCGCGTTTCTCATGTCGCCAAAGCCCTGCGCGTCACGCGTTTCCTGTATCTCCTGTATTTCCTGCGTCTCGCTCGCGCCGCCGCGCGGGCGATCCTTTTGAGTTCCTCGCGCACGTTGCGTGCCGCCCGTGCTTTGTTCGCCGCGGCTTTCCCGCGCGTTCCCCATGTCGCCAAAGTCCTGCGCGCCATGTGTTTCCTGTATTTCCTGCGTCTCGCTCGCGCCGCCGCGCGGGCGATCTTTTTGAGTTCCCCGCGCGTCTCGCGCACTGCCTGTGCCCTGCCCTGTGTCTGGAGCATCTACATCTTCTGCATCCCTTGCATCTTCCACGCCGAGCACGGCCTTGCGCTCCCTTGCGCGCAGCTCAGCCTCTGTCTGTGCCGTGGACTCCCGCTCAATCCGCGCCTCGATCTCGCGGCGCGCGGCAAGCTCCTCCCGGCGCTGCGCGTAGAGACGCTGCTCTTTTTGGTAACGGGTGCGCGCCAAAAGCAGCATCGGCAGGATGACGATCAATAGCACGCCCCCCGCGATGGCACACGCCACGGTGTTCCGCTTGATGAACGCGTCCATCCTGTCATAGATCCAAACCGCGCCGTCCAGCACTTTTTGCGCCCCTGCCTTTGCCAACGCCCATATGCGGGAGAGCAAGCCTGGCGCATCTTGCGCCTGCGCGCCATCGGCCGTTGCACCTGCGCCGTTTCCCTCCGCTCCGTGCGCGTTGCTTTCCATGCCGTTCGCACCGCCCGCGGCATCTGACGCCAAGGCATCCCCTGTCTGCGCCGCGCCTCCCATGGGGACTTCCGTCTGCGCCTCCCACTCTCCTGTGTAGGAAAATGGCACACTTCCCAACACTTGCCCGCTATACGCGTAAACCAGCTGCCCTGACGCAAAGTCCATCCGTCTTGCCAAATCCTGTTCCGCAATCCCGGCGGGAAGCGTCACCAGCGTAGACCCTACCATCGAAAATGGCTTTTGCAAAATGTCCGCCTGCTGGATTTTGGAGCGCTCGTCCGCGTCCTCCATCCCGACAATTTCCATGTCCGCCGTATTTTCATTCGTGACGCGCGCATTGGAAAAATTGTCAAACCCATAGTCCAGCAACGTCCGCGTGTCGCTATAAGACTCATACATCCCCGGGGATTGCAAGACGACCGCCACCAGCGTCATGCCGTCGCGCTCCGCGGCCGTCACAAGGGTGTTGAGTGCCTGATCTGTAAACCCATTCTTCCCCCCGATGCAGCCCTCGTACTCCATCCCCGGCTCGGCAATCATCTTGTGGTGGTTCATGAAATAGCGCTTCTCGTCCACCAGGTTTGTCTCCGGATAATGGTACTCGACCGTGCCGATGATCTTGCGAAACTCCTCATTTTTGATGGCCTCGCGCATGATGCGCGCCATGTCGAGGGCACAGACGTAGTGATCCGGCTCATTCAGTCCGTGTGCATTCACAAAATGCGTGTGGGTGCAGCCCAGCTCGGCCGCGCGCACGTTCATCATCTCGGTGAAATTTTTAATGTTCCCGCCGATGTGTTCCGCAACGGCGTTGGAAACCTCGTTCGCCGACGCCAGCATGATGCCATACAGGCACTGCTCCAGGGTCAACTCCTCTCCCGCCGTCAGCCCCAGGTGCGAGCTGCCATACTCGATGCTGTTGACCGCATACTCCGAAAAGACCACCGTGTCGCTCAAATCGCCATTTTCCAGAGCGATGAGCGCCGTCATAATCTTGGTGATACTCGCCGGCGGCAGCTCCAGCTCCATGTTCTTTCCATAGAGAACAGCCCCCGTGTTCGCCTCCAAAAGCACGGCCGCCTTGGCCTCCACCGCGCCCCCTTCCGGCCAGCCGGGAATCTGGTTTGTCTGGATGTCCTCATAATAGGCGCCCCAATGTTCCGTCTCAGCGCCCGTTTCATCCTCCCCTTCTGCGCGAATGGGTGACACAAACAGCGAAAATACCATCAATATCGGCAGGATCCACGACGTAAAAAAGCGTACCTTTTTCATTCGCATACTCCCAATCTTTTATTTCCAAAAATCTATATCACATATTATACCAAACAAGTTTGGATTTGACAAGATCTATTTCCACTTTTTTTCACCT
>CAYVVW010000091.1:8430-8654 GCA_964455335.1 uncultured Marvinbryantia sp. | reverse complement strand
GTGGGAGTGCGAAGCACGAAACAATCCGTAAGGTATCTTTTTACCGTAACATCATAATTATCGCAAACGACAACGCAAACGACAAACGACAGTATCAAAAAAGATGCAAAAAACCGCTTGCATTTTGAGCGGGAAAGTGCTATGATGAGTGAGCTTGATTGGAAAGCAGACGATGCGTGGCTCAGCTTGGTAGAGCGCTGCGTTCGGGACGCAGAGGTCGCAGG
>CAYVVW010000091.1:0-8420 GCA_964455335.1 uncultured Marvinbryantia sp. | reverse complement strand
CGAAAACGAGGAGAAAAACCATGGCCAACCTTTTGATTGCCGTTATTTACCTGGCTTTTGTCAGCCTGGGCTTGCCGGACTCCCTGTTGGGTTCCGCGTGGCCCGTCATGCAAACCACGTTTGGCGTGCCCTCGTCCTACGCGGGGTACGTCTCCATGACCATCTCCGCCATGACGATTTTTTCGGCATTGATCTCGCCAAAGCTGATGAAGAACCTCCCGACCGTCTGGATCGTGATCGGCTCAACCGCCCTGACGGTGGCTGGCCTGGTCGGCTTCTCCTTTTCCACAGAATACTGGATGCTATTTTTGTTTGCCGTCCCCTATGGGCTTGGTGCGGGCAGCGTGGATGCGTCGCTCAACCATTATGTGGCAAACCACTACTCTTCTGCGGTGATGAATTTCCTGCACTGTTTTTATGGGCTTGGCGCCGTCATCAGCCCCAACATCATGGCTGCCGCCCTGCGCTATGCCCATTGGAACGAGGGTTACCGCTGGACGGCCTGCCTGCAGGCGGCCATTCTCCTGGTGTGCATCTGCTCCATCCCGCTCTGGAAACAGGGTGCCAAAGAGGAACAGGAAGAACAGGCGCAAAGCGCGGGGCTTGCAGAAACGTGGAAAGTGCCCGGCGTAGTGCCGACCTTGGTCGCATTTTTCGCTTATTGCGCGGGGGAAGCCACTTGCTTTTTGTGGACTTCCAGCTATTTTGCCGGAACCAGGCCACAGATGGAAAAAGAGCTTGTCGCGTCGTTTGGGTCGCTGATTTTCGGCGGGCTGATGCTCGGCCGCCTGATTTCGGGCTTCGTGTCAAACCACGTGGGCGACAGGATGCTCATCCGCATCGGGCTTGCGGTGGAGTTTTTTGGCATCGCCCTCATCGCACTGCCCTTGCCCGGATATTGGGTGGCCGCTGTGGGATTTTTGGTGACCGGAACGGGCATGGGACCCATTTACCCTGCCATCCAGCACATGGCGCCCGAAAATTTCGGAAGAAAATATAGCGCGGCGGCCATCGGCCTGCAAATGGCATCCGCCTACGTGGGCAGCACCCTGATGCCCATGGTATTCGGAAAACTCCAACAGGCGGCGGGCATCGGCATCCTGCCGTGGTACATCTTTTGCTTCGCTGTCCTAAACTTCGTGTTTTTAGAAATTGCTTACCGCAAAATACAAAAAGCGTGCGGGTAGTTGGCACGAATTTGCTGCGGAATCATGTTGCTTGCGCAGCGCAAATTCGGCGCAGCAAACAGCAATACGAAAATCGTTTTGTCGTTTGCGATAAACATGTGTCAAATCCCCACAATCCTGGCATCATCACATCACGAAACAGGTGTCGCGAGAAATGCCCTCGCCCCATGTTTTTTGACGGAAATGTCCAAGGTATGCGCTGCCTGGAAGCTCTGCCCTGACCACAAGTCGGCCATGTCCACGGGCGCGTAGATTTCCAGATCCGCAAGGGAAAGCGCCATCTCCCCGTCCGCCTCGCCCGCGTTAAAGAGGGCGAGATATTGCCCGCCATTTGCGCAGGTTGCCGTCCAGAGAATCCACTCCGTGCCATTTTGCCGCCTGCGCCACACCTGGTGCGCGTGGCGGGCATGGGCGTGCATGCCGAGAATGGCGCGGTTGGTCAAAAGCCCCATGGTAAAATCGTCAAACCCTGTCATTTCCCCGCCGATCATCAAAGGCGAGCGGAAGATGCTCCACAAGGTCAGCAAGGTGATCTGCTCGTCTTTTGTAAACTGCGTGCGCTCCGCCGAGCCATAGTCCTGGCGAATCGGCCCGATGGGCAGCATGTCCGCGTCCGGCCAATGCCCCGCACCACTGTGGATGGACCATTTTTCGCACCGCTCAAACATCTCGTAGAGCAATTTCCATTCATCCCAAAAATCATCTGTGATGCGCCACATGTGGGAAACTTGTTTGTACAATTCCGCTTTTTCCAGCAAAGCCGGGCCCGGAGAGAGACTGAGCAGCATCTCGCGCCCGCAGCGGCGCATGGAATCGCTTAGAAGCACCAGCTCCCCCTCTTCGTGCGGCAGCTCGCGACAGATGTCGTCACACTTGACAAAATCCACGCCCCAGCTTGCATAGAGCGCAAAAATACTGTCATAGTAGGCGCGCGCGCCCCCTTTTTCCGGGTCGACGCCGTACATGTCGGTATTCCACTGGCAAATACTGGCCGTTTTTGCGATTTCCCGCGCCGTGTGCGCAGACCCCTTGATGGGGGCATTGGCGTGAACGGCCTGGCGCGGAATGCCGCGCAGGATGTGGATGCCAAACTTAAGCCCGCGCGCGTGCACATAGTCTGCAAGGGGCGCAAATCCCTTGCCGCCCGCCGAGGACGGGAAACGGTTGGGGGCGGGGATGAGGCGGGCATATTCGTCCATGCACAGATCCGTGAACGGGATATATGTGTGATTTTTGGCGAGCGGAGAACTCCACTGAATATCCACCACGACATATTCCCAGCCATATTCTTTCAGGTACTTTGCCATAAAATCGGCATTTCTTTTGACAATCTCTTCGGTGACAGCCGCGCCATAGCAATCCCAGCTGTTCCATCCCCGCGGGGCAATTTTTTCCAACATAAAAGACCTCAACCTTTCCATAAAATGATGTTGCGACAAAATCCCAAAACACCTCAAATCCGCTCATCGCCCCATTTTAATTCACGGTTTTCTCGTTGCCTGCGTATAATACAAGGTTTGGTCAAATCTGCGTTCAGGACGTAGGTTTTCCACATAATCCGATGAGAGAATCTCGAAAAGGGAATCTTTGGAAACTGCCGGAGTGAGTACCCTATCTGATGTAACATATCTTCTCCATCGATCCCCCGGGACTGCCACCTCTTTGTCAGTTTGTTGACCGAATGCCATCTGCCTATAGATTTCCTCCACACGAATTTTCCCTGATTTACCCAGTTCCCACAAGCATCTCGCCATCCTTGCGGATGCCCTCATCGGTCTGCTCATGGTACTGTCATTTGACGTTTCGATATACAATCTGGAAAATGCGAAATTGGACCAAACCACGATGTCAAATGCCCTGTCACACAAAACAGGGTTCTGTCCTTGCGTTTTCCAGAATGGCTGCATGACAAGTGGGCACTGGTATTCCAGAAATTCCCTTTCAAACAAGTCCAAGTTGCTCCGAAGGCTCTCGGTTTTGTGCGACATCTCAAAATCATTTGTCCAAGATCCGATGTCGCTACAGGTATCTTCAAAAATTTCCCGAACCTGTGAATGTTTATCCTTGATTTTATCCCAAATGGAAAACACGCAGTAAGATGTGGTCGCCGTTCTCACAACAAGTTCGCAGCCCCACTCCTTTTCCGGCTTTTTTGCCGTTGCACTGGTAGGCAACACGGTAAGTTTGATTTCAACAGGCGCAAGATAATTTCCATTTAAATCCCGGACTACCAAATCAATGGCATCAATGGAATCCAGAGAAAACTTTTGATAGGGTTCAAACCTTGACTCAAACTCGAAATAAAGCGCATTGGTCTGTTTCGTTCCACAATGGAACAATTCTTGTATCGGCAATTCCTCACACACAACTTTTAATTGCCCATTCACCATGGCCAGTTTTGCATAAATAGCCGGTATGTCATGTTCCATCATGTAACAGGCCAGTGATGTGGGAAACGATGAATTAAAACAATTCTTCGTCCAATGCTGTGTATCGGAACGATTGCTGTGTTCAATCCCAAATAGACCGCTCGGCACCGTCAACTCCCCCTTGCTCGAAAAAATTTGGCGTCAATTACTTGACGTCAGCAAAAAAGAATACTATAATGGGAAAAGTAACTGCAAGCATCATAGCACAGAATACCCAGAAAGGAAAGCGAATAATTATGAAAGTCGTGGATTTATTTGCGGGATGCGGGGGCTTATCGCTTGGGTTTGAAATGGCAGGATTTGAATTGGTTGCCGCATTTGAATGGTGGGATCGCGCATTGGCATGTTATAAGGAGAATTTCTCCCATCCGGTTTTCTCTCTGGATTTGTCCGACACAGATACCGCCATACGCGAGATCGAGAACTTTTCTCCAGATATGGTGATCGGGGGACCGCCTTGCCAGGATTTTTCTCATGCGGGAAAACGCTTGGAAAACGCAAGGGCTGAGTTGACGGGAAGTTTCGCAGAAATCGTTGCGGGTCTGCACCCGCTTTGTTTCGTCATGGAAAACGTGGATCGGGCAAAAAACAGCCTTGCCTATGCACATGCGAGGGAAATCTTTCATTCCGCAGGCTATGGGCTGACAGAGATGGTGTTAGACGCGAGCTTGTGTGGCACGCCGCAGAAAAGAAAACGGTTTATTTGCTTTGGAATGCAAGGAAAAACGGATGGGTTCGCATATGACATTTTCCAAAAACGGCTGGCAAGCAAACCGATGACATTGAGAGATTATTTTGGTGATGCATTGGGTTTTACCTATTATTACCGGCATCCCCGCAATTACAGCAGGCGCGCGGTCTTTTCTATCGATGAGCCTGCACCCACAATGCGCGGGGTCAACCGCCCAGTCCCAAAGGGATACCCCGGCCACAAAAACGATGCCTGCCCTGTCACGGAGGAATTGCACGTTTTAACAACGGCGGAACGCGCGCAAATCCAGACGTTTCCCAAGGATTACAAATGGGTCGGGGGCAAAACCGATGTAGAACAGATGATTGGCAACGCCGTGCCCGTAAAACTTGCAAAATTCATCGCGGAGACAGTCAAAATCGTATTGGAGGAATGATGTCATGGTACAGACAAATGGTTTTTATCAATGGCTGAGAGAGAACACGGAATATAGCGAAGCAGTAATCGGCGATACCATCTCACGGGTCAAGCGAGCAGATCGCATCCTCTCCTGGGACGAAAAAGAAACCTACCTGTTTTACCTAGAAAGGGAAAAGCAGTTTGCGCTGTTATCCGTTTCCGTGCGCTCGCAAATACGAAAAGCAGTAAAACTCTATGGCGCATATGCGGAACAACTTCTCATTGCAAAAGAAGCAGCAACAAGCACACTGCCCTAACATTTCCGTTTGCGTGTGCCTTACCGGCTTCTCCATCCGGCATGGTACTTGTTTTTCAATGTGTCGCCCAATTGCTTTCCCCACCCCAGGGGGTATCCGTTTACCGAAACCAGTCGCCAGGCGTTCTGCTTTTTGTCATTCCCATCTTTCATGGCGATGTCCATTTTCCCATCTTTTGCTGTTTCGGTCTCTCTTTTCGCTTCGATCATTTGGAACTTTTTTACATTTTTTAGTTCCTCGGTCTTTTGAAACGCATTTGCATTTTGCAGTTCCTCGGTCTTTTGAAATGCATTTGCATCTGCATTTTGTGGTTTCTCCGCTGTTTGGCTATCCCCCTCACGAATGGGGATGCCTTCTCCCCTTAGGTAAGCTGTCACGCGCGCGTCATGCCAGTCGAGGTTGATGGATGCAGGGGGATTCGGGGGCATTGCCATTGCGAGGGCCTGGCTTGGCTCGAAGCGGTCTTTTTTGATTTCGCCCAGGTACAGACCGTTTCTCAGGAAATGGACGCCGCTTTTGACATCCAGGGATTCCGGTATGACATAGGCTTGACCCTTGCGGATTTCCAGACGCTTTTCCTCGATTTGCAGGGATGTGCTTGCCAAAAATCTCCTCAAAATCTCCTTTTCTCTGGGCGACCCGGCCGTTTCAACGTGTGTATCCGATCCACGTGTGTTTTCTCCGCTTTTCCGCAATAAGAAATGCGTGTCCACTCCCTGCGTGCCTTCCCCTCCTTTTCGCAACAAGAAATGCGTGTCCATTCCCTGCGTGCTTTCCCCGCTTTTTCGCAATAAGAAATGCGTGTCCACTCCCTGCGTGCCTTCCCCGATTTTTCGCAATAAGGCAAGAAAATGTCCTTCCCCCGCCATCCGATGCGGGAAAATACGCACGCATTTCCTGATGTCCGTGCATCGCTCCTTTGTGCCAGTTTCTGCCCGCGCGCACTCCCTTTTCGGTGGAAATTCCTTTTTCGTCTGAATTTCCCCTCTCGCAATTTCTCCCAAAATCACGTTGCCATCCGAACCTGCGCGCGCACCTCGTTTCTTTTCCGCATCCGATACCGCGCACGTATTCTGTCTTTGTTCCGCATCTGAAGTTGTGTGTATTGTACGCGCCCCCGAAGAACCCTCATCGGCTTCGCGCACCTCCTCCATATCCTGTGGTATCCCATGGGAAAATCCCGCGTGCCATGGGATGTCCACAAGTTCCAGATCCTCCCGCTCCGCAAGCAGCCAGGCGATGACCTGTTCGTTTTCTTCCGGGGAAAAGGTGCATGTGGAGTACAAAAGCATCCCACCTGGCGCCAGCATTTGCGCGGCATAATGCACGATCTCCCTTTGCAAAAATGCGCATTTTTGCGGTTTTTGCGCGCTCCATGCCCTTGCCGCAGAGGGGTCTTTGCGAAACATCCCCTCCCCGGAGCATGGCGCGTCCACGAGGATTTTATCGAAAAAATGCGGAAAGCGTTCGGCCAGACGCGCGGGTGTCTCGCACGTCACGAACGCATTTCGGATGCCAAATACCTCGATATTTTTCAGCAAGGCCTTCGCGCGCGACACGCTCCGGTCGTTCGCCACCAAGACCCCTTGCCCGCACAATTTTGCGCCGAGTTCCGTCGCCTTCCCACCTGGGGCGGCGCACAAATCAAGCACGCGATCCCCGGGGCGCACCGGCAAAACGGCAGCGGGAGTCATGGCACTCGGCTCTTGCAAATAATACAATCCCGCAAAATAAAAGGGGTGCCTCGCCGGGCAATCCCCTTCCTCATAGAAAAATCCATTTTCCACCCAAGGAATTTTCTCCAAATGAAATGGGGCAATCTGCGCAAACGCGTCAGGCGTAATTTTTAGGGTATTTACGCGCAGTCCAAATTTACGGGGCTGCCCGTAAGTTGCGAGAAATGCATCATACTCCTCGCCGAGCAGCCCTTTCATTTTTTCCAAAAATGCAGCTGGAAGCTGTGCCATCCCGACACTCCTTTCGCGCATATCGCACACTTCGCCCACAACCTTCCGTCGGACTTTCCAAAACTTTCAAAGCAGCTCACTGCCCGACCTTTTCACTTTCCAAAGCTTTCAAAGCGGCTCACTGCCCGACCTTTTCACTTTCCAAAACCTTCAAAGCAGCTCACTGCCCGACCTTTTCACTTTCCAAAACTTCCAAAGCAGCTCACTGACCGACCTTTTCACTTTCCAAAGCTTTCAAAGCGGCTCACTGCCCGACCTTTTCAAATACCGGCATATACGCGATCGGCGCATCTGCCCAAACCGTCTGTTTTCCCGCAAAGGTTTCCCCTGTGGACGTGAGTTTCCACGTTCCTTCCGGCAAATAGACCGCGCGGGAAAATTCGTTTAAGCGCAAAATGGGCGCGACCAGGTAGCGATCGCCAAACATATATTGGTCGGAAAGCTCCCAGCATTTCGCGTCGTCAGGGAACTCGTAAAACATCGTGCGCATGAGAGGCGAGCCGTTGGTGTGCGCCTCCTCGTACAGCTGTTTGATGTAGTCGTGCATGGAAATGCGCACGTCATAGTAATGCCGCATAATCCGGTAATTTTCCTCGCCATAGCTCCACAGCTCGTTTGGCTGTCCGGTGTGCAAATAGCCGCCGCCCCAGTCGCGGTCATCGAGCGCCGGAATGTTGTACGGCCCCCTGTCTCCATGCATGCGCAGGACTGCGGAATAGACGGCAAACTGATACCAGCGGATCAAGAGCTGGCGAAAATCGGGATCGTTTACGTCGTCCGTCATAAAGCCGCCGACATCCGTCGTCCACCATGGGATGCCCGCGAGGCCCATGTTCAGCCCGCACTGTATCTGATCCGCAAATGCCTCAAACGTGCTCGGCACATCGCCTGACCACACCACGTTGCCATATTTTTGGGAACCCGCCCACGCGCAACGCAAAAGGTTCACCACGGGCTTGCCCGTCTTTTTCATTTCGTCGTAAAACACGCGGCTGTACATCTGCGGGTAAAGGTTGCTGATGGCAAGCGCCGGCCCATCGTAATAGCGGTAATTTTCAAAATCGTACACGCCATAGTCCGGCTCGGAATTATCCAGCCAAAATGCGTCGATCCCGAAATCATAATAATTCTTTTTGCACACTTCCCAGACGTATTTGCGCGTTTCTGGATTGAATGGGTCGATCTCCACGCAGTCTCCCTGGTAGTCATAGGTCTGCTCCGCGCCGCGCTCGGTTTTGATCAAAAGCCCGCGCTCCATCATCGGCGCAAAATTCTCACTTTTGCGATCCACCGACGGCCAGACGGACACAATGACGCGGATGCCCATCTTGTGCAGCTCGTCCACCATCGCCTTGGGATCCGGCCAGTAGGTCTTGTCAAATTTCCAGTCTCCCTGCACAGTCCAGTGGAAGAAATCGATGACAATCTGG
>CAYVVW010000090.1:0-8660 GCA_964455335.1 uncultured Marvinbryantia sp. | reverse complement strand
CGTGGAACATCCCATGCTTACCGAAAATTCTGGCATCCTCGGCGTAGAGGCAGAAGACCAGCCGGACGCAGAGAATATTGAGGCTCCGGAGCGTGCTTTCGCTGGTCGGGTCTTTGTATTGCTTGAGAAAAGCGTCATACAAAAGCCCAACGATCTCACCGGCAGCGATAGAAACTTCCATCTCACGTTTGAGGTGTTCGCTTCCGGTGTCCACCAAAAAATGGAGACGGTAGTATTCCTTCTCCAAGTCTGCCAGTTGTATCTTCTCCGGCTCTCCTCCGGGGCGTTCCATATCATAGACGTAGAACTCAGCAAAATTACAGGTCACCACCCAGCGGGGATGCTGGGACAGCGGCAGTTCCGTGATGTAGCGTTTCGCCTGTTGAAAGGGTGTGAGCAATGTGCCGTCCGACTGCTTGATCGGCTTGTTCAGATCTTTTCCCAAGCCTTTCTGCTCAATCAGAACCTTTGTCGCCGGTATTGAGGCGTCAATAAAACTGGTGTGGTCTAAGTGCACCTGCTCCTCGAATGTGATGAATTCCTCCGGATGCTCTACGCCGAAAACATCGCGCAAAAGAGACAGCCAGAACGACTGGCTCTGACCTTTCTCATACCCTTTATCTTTCCAGAATGCCGCGAATTTTCCGGCGGCGAGTTTCTGCTTTGTATCCGTCATGGGATCACCTCTTTCAATGACCTTCTTCAGCTTATGCGTCTCAGCTTATTCTTGTCCTTGGCAAGCATGTAAAACTTAAGGCTGCGCTGATGCGCAGCCTTAAGTTGATCGCTTCCACTTACGGTAGGACTCACCGCTTTTACCGTTTCCACTCCCAGTAGGACTCACTGCTCTTTACGGAAGCCGCAACTCCCATACGATAAGCATCGCCTATCTCTAATTACTTATACCGAACATCAGAAAACATGTCAAGCTATTTTTAAAGGTTTGGACCAAATTTTGTCGTTTCCAAAAAAAGCCAGCAAATACGCTGGCTTGCGCTATGGAAATGATGTGGAACTCTAAAAAAAATGCCCGAATCATAGCAGAAAAGTGTGTAAGCTGCCGATAACAGCCTACACACTTTCTTTCAAAACATCCTGATGACATCCCGATGCATGATCTGGCTATGTGCGCGATTTTCCTACTCCGTGACGCATACGTGGTTGTCGTACAGGCTTCCCGCGGGATATGCGTTGCCACATTTCGGGCAGATGATGTATTCGGTGCCATTTGGCGCCCCCATGGATTGGTTTTCCGCCGCGATATGCGCCGCATAGCTCCCATCGGAAACAGTGAACCACTGGTAGCAGATCCCGCACTGCTTGAGATCATTGGTCGCCTCGGTCTGCGGCTGCGCGGGTGCTTCCGTCTGCGCCTCTGTGGGCAGCGTGCCAGGCGGCAAATCGCCATATCCGTTGAGTTCCGCCCAGTTTTTCTCCTGTGCCACATGCGCGTCATAGATAGTGGAACCATTGCCGTCAGGCGCGGTGGAAATCTGCTGGAAGCAATAGGGGCACTGCTTGGTCGGCCCCGTCGCCTCTGTCTGGGCAGGATTCGTCTGTGTCGTTCCCGTGGTGGACGGCTTTACCGTCGTCTGTTTCGCCGAAGTTTTCGGCTTTTTCTCCGTCTCAGACTCTTTTTCTGTCTGTGCCTGCGCAGGCGCTTCCGTCTGTGGCTCTGTGGGCTTCTGCGTTTCCGTGACCGCCTCCGTCTGGGTGGCGGCAGCACCCGGAGTTTCTGTCTGCGCCAGCCTCTGGCGGCAGCCAAACAAAAACATCCCGCAAAGAATCACAGAAATGAGCCATACTTGTTTTCTCATACTGTTCCCTCCTCTCGCACAGTCGGATGATGATTCCGTAACCGTCCAGACGATGACTCCATGACCATCAAGGGATGCCAAGGCCGCGCAGTTCTCGGAACAGCCCCAGAAACTCCTCCTCGACCTCCCCAAACGGCCGCAGGCGGTAGTCAGGCTTGGAGCGCATTTCCTCCGGCTGCGCACAGACTTTTTCCCCGACAAAGTGCAAAAACTCAAAATAAAGGCAAGTGTCGTCCACGTCGCGGATTTGCTCCCGCTCCTTTGCGCTTGGAAGCGTGCCCAAAAACGCCTCATAAATGGCATCTTGCAGCACCTGTTCCACTTCCCGGTACGTTGGCAGGTGCTGTTTCACCGGGCGGGTGATGTCAGAAAGATACGCCTCGCTGCCATCGTGCAGCAGACATGCCAGGCAAAGCCTCGGCGCATACCCGCGCGCCTTTGCCTCCCTTGCGCACTGGATGCTGTGCTGCCCAACGGAATAAAATTGCGGGAAATGCCCATTGGCGCGCGCCAAAAAAGACAGGGCGTGCGCAATGTCCGCAACCAAAATCCCATTCGGGTCAGGGCGCAAGGGATAAAAATGTATCTTAGAGTAAGTCGTAATGTAATCCTTCATTCCTTCCTCAACCCCCTAGGCCATCCCCCGCTTGCAAAATGCACGTCTGTGTTTTCGGACAATCTCCCTCCCCAGCTTCACAGGGGCAGCGGAATCATGTGGCGCGTGAGGTCCTGCAATTCCTCGCGTTCCCGAACGAGCGCCGTCTCGCCATTTGGGCGAATCAGCACTTCGGCCGGCCGCAAGCGGTTGTTGTAATTGGACGCCATCGTGAAGCCATAAGCCCCCGCGTCCAAAATGCCCAGCACGTCGCCCGCAAAGATTTCCGGAAGGCTTCGGTCTTTTGCCAGAATATCGCCGCTTTCGCAGATATTGCCCACCACCGTCACTTCCCGCATCCGCTCAGACGGAACGCCGGACGCGCGGTAAATCTCAATGCCATGGTACGAATTATATAAAATCGGGCGCTGCAAAACGTTAAAGCCGCAGTCGCAGCCCACATACGTCTTTCCATAATTTTCCTTGACGCTATGCACGGTGGCGAGGAGCACTCCGCACTCGGCCGACAGGTAGCGCCCAGGCTCGATGCGGAAAGTCACTTCCCTGCCATATTCCTCTGCAAAGCGGAAAAACTCCCGATCCATCGCCTCCCCAAGAGACGCGCAGTCCAACGGAGCCTCGCCCATTTCCTTTTTGTAGGGAATGCCAAATCCACCCCCGAGATCCAAAAACTGCAAGTCGGGAAATTGCTTCGCGATTTCCAAAAGCCTGGCGATGCTGGCCGTAAAGTCCTCCCCCCGCATAAACAGCGAGCCGATGTGCTGATTGAGTCCGATGAGGCGCAGGCCATATTTTGCGATCAATGCCTTTACCTGCGGCACAAACTGCGGGTCAACGCCAAACTTCGTATTTGCCCCCGCCGTCACCACCTTTTCGTGATGCCCTGCCCCGATGCCGGGGTTAAAGCGCACCGCCACTTCCCCTCCCGGCGCAATCCGGCCAAACAATTCCAGCTGGCTTAGGGAATCCACGCTCACGCGGACGCCCTGCCCGACCACTTCGCGCATCTCCTCCTCTGACACGTTATTGCCAATGTAAAAAATCTGGCTCGGCGCAAATCCCGCTTTGCGCTCCACATAGATTTCGCCCGGGGACATGGCATCCACTTCCAGCCCCTCGGAGCGGACGATCTGCAAAAATGCCAGGTTGCAATTGGCCTTGGCGGAAAAATCCACCACAAATTTCGGATATTTCACGAGGCTCTTCATCTCGCGGCAACGCTGCCGCAGGATGCGCTCATTATATACGTAAAGCGGGGTGCCGTAACGCCTGGCCAGCTCCACGGGGTCTTGCCCCTCGAACAAGCCCAGCCTGCCGGTCACCGGTGCATAAATCTTCTCCAACGAAACCCATTCCTCCTAAACTCGTCAAATCAAAACTTTTTCCAAAAAACTTTTTCCAAAAAGGGAACACACCCTATTGACTTATTATAGCGATGGATATAAAATTTGTATAATGAATTTTACAAAACAAGTAATCAGTGTATTCGATAAGAGGTCCTTATGAATATTGAAAACCTGAAAACATTCATCACCCTTTCGGAGCTGAAAAACTTCACGCAGACCGCCGACCGCTATTACATCGTGCAGTCCACCGTGACCAACCGCATCATGGAGTTGGAAAAAAACCTGGGGAAAAAGCTGTTCATCCGCAACCGCAAAAATGTGGAGCTGACGGAAGAAGGGCAGCATTTCCTAAGTTATGCCCGGCGCATTGTGGCGCTGGAAGAAGCCGCCATTTCAGAGCTGAGCATGCTGCACACGTTTTCGGGAACTCTGCGCATCGGAACGGTCAACACCGTCTACGACTGTTACCTGACGCGCCCTGTCATGGATTTCATCCGTGCGCACAAGGACATTTCCGTGAAAGTCATCGTCGACCATTCCGGCCCTTTGATGCGCATGCTGCAGGACGGCACAGTGGATGTCGTGTTCGCCTATATCCCCTTGAAAAAAACGGGCTTTTCGTGCCAGCCCTTCCACGCCGACGATCTGGTGCTTGTGACCTCCCCGTCGCGCCGGGAATACGCAAACGGCATCCGCCAAAAGCAGCTGTGCGACCTGGATTATCTCTATTGCGACTTTATGATCCAGGACAACGGCACGTTCATTCGGGATATGTTCCCGAAAAACTATGCCTTTTCCTTTGAGATCGACAAACTGACGCACCTCATCCCCTACCTGCTCGAGGGCATCGGCTACACGTTCCTGCCCGCCAGCCTGGTGCGCAAGTACCTGGACGAGGGAAGCCTCGCCGCAGTTCCGCTGCTCGACTTTGCGGCCCCGACCATCCAAAACTACGTCGTCGTGCCGGACGGAAAGGCAAGCAGCCCCTCCGTCCGCGCATTCCTCGATCCCCTCGGCATCCGCATAGAGGGCACGTGACCCATCGGCATTTCCGCCGCTCCACTGTCCTGTCCGAGCTGCCCGGCATCCGCATGGAGAACACGTGACCCATCGGCATTTCCGCCGCTCCGCTGTCCTGTCCGGGCTGCTCGACACCCGCATGGAGCGCACGTGACCTGTCACTTGCGCAAGGCCGTCTCCAAGGCCACTTTCATCATGTTGGTGAAGCCGTTTTGGCGCTCCTTTGCGTCAAGCTCCTCCTTGTTGACAATGGAGTCGGACACCGTGAAAATGCCCAGCGCCCGCACGCCCGCGCGGGAGGCGTTGCAATAGAGGGCAAAGCTCTCCATCTCGATGGCCAGGACGCCCATCTTCGCCCACTGCTGCCACTCCGGCGTCTCCGTGTAAAAAATGTCCGAGGACAAAATGTTGCCCACGCGGTGCGGGTAGCCGAAGTTGGCGGCCGTCTCCTGCGCCGTTTTCAGCAAACCATAATCCGCGATGGCGCTCATCGTGCCCGGCAGCTGGTATTGGTGCGCGTAACTGCTGTCCGTGCAGGCGCCCATGGCCATGATGATCTCGCCTAGGGCGATGTCCTTTTGGATAGACCCGCAAGACCCGACGCGGATCAGCGTCTCCACCCCATAAAAATGAATCAGCTCGTGGCTGTAAATGCCGATGGACGGGCATCCCATGCCAGTGCCCATCACGGACACGGGCGTCCCGCGGTATGTCCCGGTGTAGCCAAACATATTGCGCACACTGTTAAACTGCTTCACATTTTCCAAAAACGTATCCGCAATCACCTTTGCGCGCAAGGGATCCCCTGGCAGCAAAACTGTTTTTGCGATGTCTCCCGCCTTTGCCTCGTTGTGCGGAGTCATAGAAAATACCCCCTTCCCGCTTGTGTACTTGCCGCTTGCTATGATATGATGTTACGGCAAAAAGATGCCTACAATTTCCTCAGCTGCACGGATCGAAAAAGAGCCGATGCAAGCCACCGGCCCTTTCCACCCAAACGCTTTGGCTTTTCTTATTTCAAGGTTACCTTTGCGCCTTCCGCCTCGAGTTTCGTCTTTAGTTCCTCGGCCTCTGCCTTGGAAACCGCTTCCTTGACGACCTTCGGCGCGCCGTCTACCACTTCTTTTGCTTCCTTCAAGCCAAGCCCTGTCGCCTCGCGAACCACCTTGATGACTTTGACCTTGTTCGGGCCAACTTCCGTCAGCTCCACGTCGAACTCATCCTTTTCTTCCTCAGCCTCCGCAGGGCCGGCAGCCGCCACGACAACGCCCGCAGCCGCGGACACGCCAAACTCTTCCTCGCAAGCCTTTACCAGCTCATTCAATTCCAACACGCTCAACTCTTTGATCGCTTCGATAAATTCCGCAGTTGTCAACTTCGCCATTTTCTTTTCCTCCTACGTTCTGTATGATGATGTTACAGGTAAAATGCCTTACGCCTCTTTTGCTTCTGCGACTTGCTTCAAGACGCGCGCAAAGTTCGCAATCGGCGACTGGATGCTGCCGAGCAATTTGCCAAGCAGCTCTTCCCTGGACGGAACTTCCGCCAGTGCCTTAATCCCAGTCTCATCGTAATAGCCGCCTTCCACAATGCCGGCCATCAACTGCAGCGTCGGGGCAGTCTTTGCGTACTTTGCGATGATGCGTGCCGGGGCCGTGGCATCTTTTTTGCTGATCGCGATGGCATTTGGCCCTTGCAAATGCTTGGTGAGCGGCTCGCAGTCCGTGCCTTGGAACGCAAAATTCATCATGGTGTTTTTGTACACCTTGTAGATGATGTCAGACTCCCGCATCTCCTTGCGCAAAGCAGTGTCCTGCTCGACATTGATGCCGCTGTAGGCAACGAGCACAACAGCCTGCGCATCCTTGATGCTTTCGCTGATTTCCGCGACGATGGGTTTCTTCTGCTCTACTTTCGCCATGCTGTGCACCTCCTTGTATAGTCTGTGTACCGCCGATGGTGGGCTTACGGAACAGGCATCCCATCCCATAAAAATGCCCCCTGCGCAGACAGAGGGGCATCGTAACCATTCCACAAAAACAGTCTCCCTTTTGAAAACCGTTTCAAGAAACGCTTTACTCCTCGGCAGGCGACTTCACCTTACGCCTTTCGGCACCTGCTGTCTTCGGCAGTTCCCGACCACGATAACACACAGAAAACGGCTTGTCAAGCACTTTTCGGACTTTGTTTGCTTGATGTTCGGACTTTGTACGGACTTTGTTTGCTTGATGTTTGCTTGACAACGCGGAAAAACTGTATTACATTCTATGATGCCAGGGCACGACGAAACATCGTGCCAACCGATATGAGGATTTTGCTATTTACCAGGAGGGGAGAATTTTATGACGACGCTTTACCTGCACATCGGAATGCCCAAGACCGGAACGACTTCCCTGCAGTGCAACATGATGCAAAACCAGGATTTTCTGAAAAAATACCACATCGCATATCCGGATCTCGGGTTTCGCTACCCACAGGTCGGCCCAAGCCGAAATGCGCACTTTCTGGTCGGGCCAAAGCGCGCCGCGAACGAGCGCAGCGACCGCAACATCCCATCCGCGGACTATGACGCCGGATTGGACAAGCTAAGAGAGCTTGCCGCACAATATGAGACCATTGTGCTCTCGGACGAGTCCGTTTATTATAGCAGCCAGTATCTCCCGCTTTTCTGGACGCAGCTAAGAGCGGATTTGCTGGCGAGGGGCATGCAGCTGAAAGTGATCGTCTACCTGCGCCGACAGGATCAGTTTCTGGAGTCCCTGTATGCGTGGAGCATCAAGCGCCATACTTGCAAACAGTTGTTTCGTGAATTTGTGGAGGACAGACTCCTGCAAAACCCGCCCTATGAGCTGGACTATTATCGGTATCTGAAAAGGGTCGCGCTGGCACTTGGCAGGGAAAACCTGATCGTGCGCGTGTTCGAGAAGGATCTGCTCCAGGAAGAAAATGGCCTTTATTCCGATTTCCTTGGAATATTCGGGATTTCCTTTTCCAAAGAATTTGTCGTGGCGGATACCTACAACCTGCGTCTGGACAATGAATATCTGGAATTAAAACGCCTCCTCAATTATCTCCCGTCCGGCGAGGCGCAGCACCGCCTGCTTTTGGACAGCATGAAAGAATTGCAGGATGTCCCGCACCCTGGCCACGGCAAAAAGCAGAAAGTTACCTTCTTTGCGCCTGGGGAACAGGAAAAGTTGATGGCATCTTTTGCGGAGTCGAACAGCCGGGTCGCGCGCAAATACCTGCAAAGAGCGGACGGCATCCTGTTCCGCGAGCCGATTGTGGAATACCCGCAATTCTCCGTGAGCGACCGCGATCTGCTCTGCTGCACCATCCTTGCCTATGGGCGCACCATTGAAAAACTGAACGACAAAATAAAGTCGCTGCGCACAGAAGTGAACACACTGAAAAAAGAAGTGCGCCAGCAAAAACCGGCGCAAAAGAAAACACTGCTTTCCCGCATCAAACAGGCCGCGCGCACTGTGCGGTGAAAAAATGCCCTGCGGATTGTTTCTTGCTTCGCTCCGGTCGGTGCGAAACGCGTGCCAAATCCCACGACATGCAAGTATGTCGTAGAAAAAGGGCTTTCTATCCTGGCATTCCTTGCCCACAAGCCAACGGATAGAAAGCCCAACTCGCGTCAATCCTTTGCCCAGAACTCGTCAAGCAGCTCTTTGCTCGCAAATTCATATGGGGCTGCGCGAAATACGATTTTTTTCATCTCGCCCTCATATGGAAACGGCAGTTTGTTGCGCGGATCTACCGAAGAATTCGACCCATCCTTGATGCTGCTTACCGTTCCCAGCCGATTGATAAATTTTTTAAATTCCGTCTCTGCCTCTTGTTTTCCATTGACGT
>CAYVVW010000089.1:0-8715 GCA_964455335.1 uncultured Marvinbryantia sp. | reverse complement strand
CGTTCAGCTCATAGATGGACATGGAGCGCATGCCGACCGCCTGCCCGCCGATGGAGACGAGCACGATGGACCAAAACGGCAGCTGGTAATGCGCAATCACAGACTTGACAAAATCCCAGCTCAAATGGGGAATCATGTCATACGAATACCCGCCCGCGATGGGGGCGACTTTCAGATAGACGCCAAAGACCACCAAGAGGATCACGGCCATGCCAAACGCCGGGACATTGCCCAAAAAGAGGGCGATCGGAAGCAGCACCTTGTCATACCCCTTGCGGATATAGGCCGCCAGGGCGCCCAGGATGTTTCCAAGGAGCCACCCGACGAGAATGGCGGGGAACTGCAATGCGATGGTCCAGCCGATGGAGCTTTTGATGATGTCGCTCACGGGGCGGGGGTATTGGCTAAAGGAAAGACCGAAATTCCCGTGGATCGCGTTTTTGCAAAAGCGGAAAAACTGCTGTATCATCGGCAAATCCGTGCCAAACTCCTTTTGGTAGCGCGCGTAAATCTCGGCCACCGCGGAGGCGTCGCTGTTGCCCTCCGCCAATTTTCCGGTGATCGCCGCGACCGGGTCCGCCGGCATCATGCGGGGCAAGACGAAATTTAGGACCACGGCCACCACAAAGGTAATGGCAAACCAGAGCAGCTTTTTCCCAAAATACCTTCTGTAACCTTTCATATACACATTCCTCCCTGCCCGGGCAAGCCCGTGGGGCGGTCACTTCCCGCACCCGAAAAAGGGGATCGCTCCCCTTTAGGCAGCGCGCCCGGGCGCAAACGTAAAAAATCGGGCTGCCGCATCAAGCAGCAGCCCGCTTCGTCCGTAACGGTTTCTCTTCCTGTTATCTTTAGCTCGGGAAACCCGCGCGTCAGCCAACCAGCTCCAGATCGTACAGCGCGGCAATGCCATAGCCGTCCGTGCAATCTGCGGGAGGAATGTTGCGGCCGTCGTCGCCCGCCGGGAAGTTGGTCCACACCGACTCATTCACGGCATGGAACACGGATGGGCGATACATCAGGGAGAAGCTCGGCACTTCTGTCAGGTAGATCTTCGTCAGCTCTGTGTAGAGGTTCTTCAACTCAGCCTCGTCGGTGGTCGTCGGGATCTGCTTGATCAGGGCGTCCGCCTCTTCGTTCTTGTACTGCCCCCAGTTGCCGGACCAGTTGTTGGCAACGCCCACGTAATCCAGCCCTAAGAACTGGTTGACGCGGTTCCATGGGTTCGACGGGCCGGCGGCATCCGGAGACCACATGAAGATGGCGTACTCGGTCTGGTTCGGGTCTACGAACACGGTCTGGTAAATGGAGTACTCTGGGTAAAGCGTCGTGATTTCCACGCCAATCTTGTCGCCGGCTGCGGCAACCAATTCCATGGATGCCTGCCAGTCAGACCAGCCATTCGGGCAAACGGCGTTCAAGGAGATCTTTTCGCCGTTGTACTCGCGATAGCCATCGCCGTCGCTGTCCACAAGGCCTGCCTCGTCGAGCAACGCGTTCGCGCCGTCGATGTCGTTGCCCGCCCACTGCAGGTCGGCAACCGCGTCATGGTCAAAGAGCGCCTGCTCGCCTTCTGTCGGGTTCATCAAAGAGCGCGGGACATCCGAAAAGCTCGGGGACTGGTTCGTCATGGCGTTCGCGATAATGGAGTCATAGTCCACTGCCATGGCGATGGCCTTGCGCAAGGCAACGTTGTCCGCAAGCACCGGAAGGTTCATGTTGTACCAGGCGGTCGGCATCGTCAGGCACACGCCGTAGGGAGCCTCCTCATAGTAGGTGGAAATCGGGAGACCCTCTTCTAACCACAGGTTCTGCACGTTGCCGATGAACTGCTGGCAGACATCCACTTCGCCCGCCTTTAAGGCAACTTCGCCCGCCGCGTTGTCGGCATAGATCGTGTGCGCGATATACTTCGGAACTGGCAGCTTGCCCCACATGGAGGCATCCGCGCCCCAGTATTCCTCGTTGCGGATAAAGACCACCTTTTGGTCATCGTCATAGTAAGGGCCATAAGGGCCGGAGTAGACGACATCCTCGCCCGCGTCATTTAAGATCGCGGTCGCGTCGCCGCCGCAGCGCTCATAAAGCGCGTCAATCCAGGCGGCCTGCGCAATCGGCGTGCCTGAGAGGAAATCCAGGAGTTTCAAGGGGTTCAGCGGCGCGCCCGCGTCGTCCACTTTCGCGTGGATGGTCACGTTGTTGCCGTCCGCCTCGATGGACTCGATGTACGGGCCGGACCCCGTGCCCGTGCCGTTGCCGATCTCCACGCCAATGTCAAAGGTGCGCACCACGTCGGCGCCCGTCACCGGCGTGCCGTCCGACCACTTCGCCGCGTCCTTGATGGAGAACGTGAGCGCCGTCATGTCCTCGTTCCACTCATAACCGTCATTCGCCAAAAGGCCGGTCATGGAGCCGTCCATGAAGTTGTACATATACAACGTCTCGAACATGATGGTGCGGTACCCTGACGCGTTGCCCGCGATGGCCATCGCGTTGTTTTGGTTGGTGCCGATCGGGTTGTAGCTGTTGACAGTTCCCCACTGCTGCCCTGCAAAGTACAGCGTCTCCTCGCGGGGGAGCGTCACGTCTCCGGCGCTTTCCGCGGAAACACCGACAGACAGGGATGACACCGCCATGGCGGCAGCCATCAGCATTGCGATTCTTTTCTTCATTGTCTTGCCTCCCTTGTGAAAAATTAGATAACCTAACTATACCGACATCCCATGATTTTGTCAACAATAAACAAAAAAATTTTTTTCATTTTTTGAAATCAAAGAAAATCGGCAGGGAAAAACGAGGAAAAGACGGCAAAAAATGGGCATTATGACAAAAATTGGGCAGTGCGCGCGCAATGCACAAAAAATGGCGGCACCCATTGTGTGAGGTGCCGCCATTGCCGATGCATAACCAATCCATAACAGTTTAATTTTGGCATCCGTAGCCCGCCCAGAAGAGCTGCCTGGCCGCTTCTGTCATCTGCCCCCGGTGCCGGCACCCCGAGACGAGGCGGTACAGCCGATCCCCATGCTCTCTGGCGCGAAAGGCCTCCCGCCCGGCGCGCACGCGCTCCTGGACATTTGCTTTCCACACCGCAAAATCACCCGGGGCGGCCAGCTGCTCCGCCTCTTCCCGTGAGAGCCGCAGAACCTGGCACGCAAGCCCCGCGGCATAGCAAAACTCATAGGCAGAGATCAAGGGGCTTTCCTCTTTTGCCGCCAGCTTGATCCGGACGGCGTCCTCTACAAGTTTTGGAATCATCTCAGTTTCGCACCAGGAGCGATTTTCCGGTCATTTCCGCAGGCTGCTCCATCCCCATCAGCTCGATCAAGGTCGGGACGATGTCCGCCAGGCGGCCGCCTTCGCGCAAGGAGTAGGCCGGATCCGCGTTGATGAGGAGAAACGGCACGGGATTGGTGGTGTGCGCCGTAAACGGCTCGCCCGTCTGCTCGTCCACCATTTGCTCCACATTTCCGTGGTCGGCGCACAAAAACATCTGCCCGTCGACCTCCCGTATCGCCGCGACGGCTTTCCCGACGCACGCGTCCACCGCCTCCACAGCTTTGATCGCCGCGCTTTCCACGCCCGTGTGGCCGACCATGTCCGGGTTTGCAAAATTGATGATGATCACGTCATACTCCTGCGCGCGGATGGCCTCGCACAGCTTTTCGCAAACGCCGTAGGCGCTCATCTCCGGCTGCAGGTCATACGTCGCCACTTTCGGGGAATTGACGAGGATGCGCGTCTCCCCCTCGTTTGGCTCTTCCACGCCGCCGTTAAAGAAAAAGGTGACGTGCGCATATTTTTCCGTCTCCGCAATCCTGGCCTGCTTTAAGTGGTGCGCGGCCAGGTACTCCCCAAACGTATTGGTAATGCTCACTTTGCGGAACGCCACCAATTTATGGGGAATGGTGTCGTCATAATCCGTAAAGCAGACATAGGTGAGATCCAGACGCTTTTCGCGCGAAAAGCCCGCAAAGTCGTCGCAGCAAAACGCGCGCGTGATCTCCCTTGCGCGGTCCGGGCGGAAATTGTAAAAAATGATGGCATCGCCATCCGCGATGCGGCCGACGGGCTGGCCGTCCCTATATTTTACGGTCGGCAGCACAAACTCGTCCGTCACGCCCGCGTCATAAGAGGCCTGGATGGCGGCCTGGATGGAATCCGTCCGGTTCCCCTCGCCATAGACCAGCGCGCGGTATGCCTTTTCCACGCGATCCCAGCGGTTGTCGCGATCCATCGCGTAGTAGCGGCCCATCACGGAAACCGCCTCGCCCACGCCAAGCTCCTGCATCTTTTGCTCCAACTGGGCGACATAACCCTTTCCGGACTCAGGGGGCGTGTCGCGCCCGTCCAGGAAGCAATGCACATAGACCCGTTCGATCCCCTGCCGCCTTGCCAGCTCCAAAAGCCCGAAAATGTGGGTAATGTGGCTGTGCACGCCCCCGTCCGAGACTAGGCCGTACAAGTGCAGCGCGGAATGATGTTCCTTTACTTTTTCACAGGCCGCGCGCAGGGCCTCGTTCTGGAAAAACGTGCCGTCCTCGATCTCCTTCGTGATGCGCGTCAGCTCCTGATAGACAATGCGGCCCGCGCCCATGTTCAAATGGCCCACCTCGGAATTTCCCATCTGTCCGTCCGGCAGCCCCACGGCAAGCCCGCTCGCCTGCCCCTCCACAAAGGGGCAATGCGCCATCAGATCGTCCATCACAGGCGTGTGCGCCAAGGCGACCGCGTTGTGCTCCCTCTTTTTGCTCAGGCCATACCCATCCAGGATCATCAGCACCGTTGGTTTCTTACTCATCTTCCGTCTCCTCTGTTAGATCATCTAATTTTTTTGATTCTCTTTTTCGCCTTTTCTATGCTGCGACTTTTTTCATTCTACGATACCAGGGTAGAAAGCCTTTTTCCACGGCATGCGATCATTTGGCACTTCGCGCGTGAAACATCGTGCCAAATGCGTCATCCGTAGACGCGGAGCACCGCGGACACTTCCCCGATCGCGTCCATCTTTTTCAATGTCCGCAAGGCGTCGTCAAAATGGTGCGCGGCCACGCGCTCCGTGATGACCACGATTTCCGCCAGCGTGCTCTCTTTGCGCTTTTGGAGAAATTGCTCGATGCTGACGCAATGCTCCCCCAGCACGCCCGCGACCGCCGCCAAGGAACCCGGCCGATCCTCCACCTGCAACCGCAGGTAATATCTGTCCGCCAGTTCTTCCGGCGGCTTGATGTCAGGGTCTTGTAGCAAGTGCAATTGACGTGGCCCGTGCAGCCGTACCGGATATTTTTTACGGTCTCGAACACATCCCCCGCGACCGCGCTCGCCGTCGGCAATTCCCCCGCGCCGCTTCCGTAAAACATCGTCTCGCCGGCCGCGTCCGCCTTGACAAAGACCGCGTTGAACGCGTCGTTCACGGACGCAAGCGGGTGGCGGCTGTCGATGAGGGCCGGGTGCACGCGCACGGCGATGCCGTCGCTCTGGTTGCGCGCCACCGTGAGCAGCTTAATGCGGGCGCCCATCTCCTTTGCGTAGCGGATGTCGCGCGCGGACACGTTTGCGATGCCCTCCACATCGACGTCCTGGAACCGCACGCGCGAATGAAAGGCAATCGACGCGAGAATGGCAATTTTGCGCGCCGCGTCGTGCCCCTGGATGTCGGAGGTCGGGTCCGCCTCCGCGTACCCCAGGCTTTGCGCCAGCGCGAGCGCCTCGGAAAACCCCATGCCCGCTTCCGTCATCTTCGTGAGAATAAAATTGGTCGTCCCATTCAAAATGCCCACGATCTCGCGGATGCAGTCCGCGTCCAGGCTCTGCTTGAGCACGCGGATGATCGGGATGGTTCCGGCAACAGACGCCTCAAAGAAAAAGTCCCGCTGCGCGTCCTTTGCGGCATCCATCAGCGTCTTTCCATCCTCCGCCATGAGGTCCTTGTTGGCCGTAACCACATTTTTCCCCGCGCGCAAGGCCTCCAGGATGTATGTGCGCGCAGGCTCCATGCCTCCCATCACCTCGACAACCACGTCAATGGAAGCATCCCGCAGAATCTCCTGCCAGTCATCCGTGAGCGCGCGCGCATCCACAGGCAGGCCCTCCCGCGCAATCGCCCGCGCGGCCTTTTGCAAATCCCGCACCAAGATCCGCTTGATCTCCACCTCGGTCGCGAGCTTTGGCAGCATCTCCGCGCGCTGGCGGCCCAGCACCTTGCAAACGCCGCGCCCCACCGTGCCAAGCCCTAAGAGCGCCACCTGAATCTTCCCATTCTCCATATGCCGTCACTCTTCCTCGTCGATATCCTTTTGCGAAAATCCCGCCACGGCGGAAGTCACGGCAGCGATGGACGCCACCACGGCGGCGACCACCACAAGGCCAATCGCAAGGAAAAAAATGCCCAAATGAAACTCCATCGCCATACCCTCCTTTTCGTCTCGGTCGTTTGCTGCGCCGCGTAAGCGGCCAAAACAGTTGTCATTTACGGTAGTATAACACAACGATTGCCGATTGGGAAGTGGGATTACACCAAATATGCAAACAGCGCCTCGCACCCCTCCAGAATGTCGCGGTACGTGTCGTCAAAGTTCCGCGTATACCAAGGATCCGCAATGTCTCTGTCCTGCCCCGCAAAGGAGAGCAACTTGCAGACTTTCCCATCCGGGTCTCCCTTCAGCATCCGGTTGAGGTTGCGGATGTTCCACGCGTCCATGCCGATGATGTAATCATACGACTGGTAATCCTGCCACGTCACCTGCCTCGCCCGATGCGGGACAAGCGCGACCCCCATCTCGCGCAGCTTTGCGACCGTGCCATGGTGCGGGCTGCTGCCAATCTCCTCCGTGCTTGTCGCGGCCGAGGAAACCTGAAATTGGTCCGCCACGCCCCTTTCCCGCACGAGGTGCGCAAACACGCTCTCCGCCATCGGGGAGCGACAAATATTGCCGTGGCATACAAACAAAATCTTCGTCATTTTTCCACCTTTCCCTCAGACATACCAGGCCGGCATCTCCAGCACATTTTCGCGCAGCATCCCGGGCTCCGGACACAGGCTGATGACGGCACCCTGCCCGCGCCTGCGGCCGTCCACCTGGTCGAGAATCGGAAATGCGGCGGTGGCGGAAGCCTTTTCGTGCGTGTTTTTCTTTATCTCCACCGGATAGAGGATGCCATTTTCCTCGATAATCAGATCGATTTCCGTTTCCGTCGCGATTGCTTCCGCCCCGGATTTTTGCTTCCGCTTGTCGCGCCCGCGGTAGTAGGAAACGCAATAGCGGTAGTCGCGCCCGCAATTTGCATAAGATTTCAGGATTTCGGACACCACAAACGTCTCGAACATCTTTCCGGCCATCGCGCCGAGCGCCAGTGTTTCCGGCGAGAGCCAGCGGGTGAGGTAAGATGCCAGGCCCGTGTCGCGAAAATAGAGTTTTGGGGTTTTAATGGCGCGTTTCAAAACGGCAGGCGCGTAGGGCTCGAGAAGGTAGACGATGCCGGACGCCTCGAGAATGGACAGCCAGTTCCGTATCGTTCCGGCATCCCGCCCCACCTCGCTTGCGAGATTGGCGTAATTCACCATCTGGCCCGTCCGCGCCGCCGCCGTGATCATGAAACGGCGGAACGCGTCGAGATCCTGCACGGCCGAAAGCTGCCGCACGTCCCGTTCGAGGTACGTCTTTACATAACTTGCGTAAAACTGCTGCCAGCTCAGCTGCGGATGCGCCCACAATTCCGGGTATCCGCCGCGATGTATGATTTGCCATATGTTAGCGGGCTTTTTTACGGTCTTTTTCCTGCGCAACACGTATTCCATGGTTGGAAGGAACGGGGCATTGCACGGATCGCCCTGGATTTCCCGCAAGGACAGGCCTGCAAGCTCGAGGATGCAGACGCGCCCGGACAGGGATTCCGACACGCGCTCCATGAGCCGGAAAGGCTGGGAACCGGAGAGGTAATAAAGCCCATAGCCCTCGCGCCTGTCACATTCTATCTTTAGGCAGCGAAACAGCTCCGGCACATATTGTATCTCATCAAAGATGGCCGGCGGCTCGTGCAGCGTCAGAAACATGCCGTCATTTTCACGGGCCTGCTCCTCCAGAAACGGATCGTCAAACGTGACATAGCGGGCGTTTGGAAATAAGTGCGTGAGCATGGTGGACTTTCCGGTCTGGCGCGCGCCCGTGACCAGCAAGGCCTTAAAGTTTTTTGCCGCCTCCGCAGCCGTACCCTCCATGGCACGCTTCACATACTCCATGGCGCTCTCCTTTTGGCAAATCGTGATTTTCATTCCGAATTAGCCGTATTATAACAAAGGACGGACGGGGTGTCAACCCCTCCCAGCACCACTTCCCCGCCTCTCACAGCAGCACTTCCCCGCCTCTCACAGCCTCTCACAGCAGCACCACTTCCCTGCCCAGCAGGGCAAACGATACCCCTGTTTCCTCCGCGATGGCGGCTTTGCCGTTTGTGGCATCCGTAACCGCGTCTATGAGCGCTGCCGCCTGCGCCGCTTCCACAAAGACAGTCGTTTTCACCGTCTGCGCATATTGCGCGTCCGCAACCGGAATGCCGCGCTGCCCAAGGAGATATTGCAGCTTGCCGACGCTGTTGTAGTCCGTTTCTATGACAAGCCTGCTGCCTGTCTGCTTTTCCAAAATGGTGCAGTGGGCAAGCCCCTCCAGCACAGAATATGCGAAAGCGCGCACCAGAACGCCCGTGCAGAGCAAAGTA
>CAYVVW010000088.1:5593-8722 GCA_964455335.1 uncultured Marvinbryantia sp. | reverse complement strand
AATCCGTATGCCTGCATGACGGCGCGGTCGTTCGCCTGATGGGCGCGGCGCAGTTCCGGCGGCATGGCCAATTCATCATAGAGTTCGGCGAGACTTGCGTCTCGGTAGAGCGCACGCGCATCCAAAATGGCCTGTGCGGTTTGCTTGATTTTCGCTTCCTGCGCCTCGGTGGGAACAGGCCACGGGAAATTATTGTAGACGACAGTATTAGAATACTGGTAATCACTTTTCATGCGCCCAGCAACGGCCCTCATCCACGCGTTGTGCACATTCGATGATAGGACACCGAAATGATAGAGGGTTGCGGCAGGGACGATCAAGGCACTGCCATTCACAATCACTTCCGGCGAAATATAATCGATGGGGATATATCGTCTGCGCTCAGAAGAAACCTTCGGAATGACCAGCATTTGGCTGTTTGGCTGGCGTATTTCCCCGAATAGCATCGGCGTGCTTGCAAGCGCGCATGTTTGCGGCCTGTTGCTGTTCTTGCGAAACTCCTCCGTTTTTCGAATCCGTTCCATGATAAACTTGGATGAAAGCAATTCTTTTGGAGAGACCCCAACCAGCCATAGACACCAACGCTTTTTTCCCTGAATCAGTTCTGCGCCGCCCATGTATCTGCGAATGAATCGCTGGTTTTCCGCGTTCTCTTTCAAAAGTTCATCGACATCTTCCTGATCCAAAATCAAGTGGCCATCATCAATGGGCATGCTGCCATATGAGATAGGAAGCGCGCCGCAAATACTTTTCGCGTTGCTTTCTATGAGAACGGAAGGCGCGTCAACCAAATATGGGTTAATGTTGGTGACATATTTCACATGTCCCTCTGAAAATAACCGCTTTTGCTCAAAATTGGCCGCCGTGCTGAAACCGATAATGACACAATGCACATGGGCTTTCAAACTCGCTTCGCTGTCCCACCGAAAAGTCCTGTACGCAAAATCAATATGAATGCCCTGATCCAGCATATATTTCCAAAAAACTGGAACTTGTTCCCCTTGTGTGATGGAGTTTGTGGAAACAAATGCTGCCCGGATAGTTGTTTGGCGTAACATGTGTGCGGCTTTCACATACCAGCCGGTAACATAATCGAGATTTCCGACGCCTTTTTCTCTTGAACCAAACAAAGATACCAATTCGTTTTTTTGCTCTTTTGTCTGCTCTTTCTTTCCGACAAATGGCGGATTTCCCATGATGTATGTCAGTTCCTGTTTCGGCACGATGTGCTCCCAATCGAGCCGCAGGGCGTTGCCCTCCACGATATGCGCATGTGTCTTCAGCGGCAGAAAATCCAAGGACATGTGCACGACAGCTTCCGTCTCTTTCATCATCTGGCTCTCGGCGATCCACAGCGCGGTTTTCGCCACCGTCACGGCAAAGTCATTGATCTCAATCCCATAAAATTGGCCAATCGACACCTGGATCGGGTTGACGACTTCCAACACCATCTGCCCCTTGTATCGGAGAGACAGCGTTTCATTTTCCAGCCGACGCAAGCTTAAGTAGGTCTCCGTCAAAAAATTTCCGGAGCCAGCAGCAGGATCCAAAAATCGGGGAGCGGCCAGCTTTTGCTGAAATGCCGCCAGTTTTGCCCTGCGGACGCGCTCTATGGAAATGGCCTGGATCTCCTCGAGTTCCTTTTTCAGCGCATCGAGAAACAGTGGATCGATGACCTTGTGAATATTTTCGATCGAAGTATAATGCATCCCGCCGGAACGCCGCGTTTCTGGATTTAAGGTGCTTTCAAAAACCGCGCCGAAAATGGTGGGGCTGATCTCCGACCAGTCGAAATCCTCGCTGGCCTTGTGCAGCAGAAGCTCCCGTATTTCGTCGGTGAACAGGGGGATTTCTATTTTCTCGTCGGCGAACAGACCGCCATTCACATAGGGGAAGGCGGCGAGTTCCGGCTCCAGGTAGGGGTCGCGCGCATCTGGTTCCGTGTCCAATACCTGAAACAGCTCGATCAGCGCTTTGCGGATAAGCACCGCATCATAGCGGCTCAGGTAGTCATGGAACATCCCGCGCCGCCCGAACACGCCGGCATCCTCCGCATACAGGCAGAACACCAGCCGCACCATAAGGACGTTCAGGCTGCGCAGCGTGTTTTCATTGGTCGGGTCTTTGTACTGTTTTAGGATCGCGTCGTAAAGAAGCCCGACGATCTCGCCGGCGGCGATGGAAACTTCCATTTCCCGCTTGAGATGGTCGCTGCCGGTATCCACCAAAAAGGAAAGCCGGTAGTATTCCTTTTCCAGATCGGCGAGCCGAATGATCTCCGGCTCCCCACCCGGCTTTTCCATGTCGTAGACATAAAACTCTGCAAAGTTGCAAGTCACGACCCAGCGGGGATGCTGGGACAGCGGCAGCTCTGTGATGTAGCGTTTCGCCTGCTGGAAAGGGTTGAGCAATGTCCCGTCCGACTGCCGGATGGGCTTGTTCAGATCCTTCCCCAGCCCCTTTTGCTCGATCAGTACTTTTGTCGCCGGTATTGTTCCGTCAATGAAGCTGGTGTGGTCCAAGTGCACATGCTCCTCGAACAGGATAAATTCCTCGGGGTGCTCCATGCCAAAGACATCCCGCAAAAGGGAGATCCAGAAAATCTGGCTCTGCCCTTTTTCATAACCCTTGTCCTTCCAGAACGCCGCAAATTTTTTGGCGGCGCGTTTCTGCTCTGTATCCGTCATGCGATCCCATTCTCCTGTAAAATGATTGAATCAAAACCCTTGCAAGCATTATACTACAAAGCGACGTAAAAGTCAGCAGAAATCAAGCACTTTGAGAGGAATCAGCAGGCACCCATTACAGATAGAAAAGTCCTATGGAAAAATGGTGTTATAGAGCGAAAAGTCCTATGAAAAAGTGTATCTATGGGATGAAAAGTTCTATGAAAAAATGTTGCAAATGCGATGCGAAAGAGATATAATGATGTGGGGGAAAAAGGGGCGTTGTGCGTTGGCGGCACGTCCTCATGTAAACTCGTGGTCTAAAAGTAGTGTCCCCGACGTCCCCGACGTACCCTCAGGATGGAGGTGGTGGCGATGGTACGGTATGCGATGGAGCAGCTGCTTGCGTGGAAAGAGCGGCCAAACCGCAAGCCGTTGGTTTTGAAAGGAGCACGCCAGGTTG
>CAYVVW010000088.1:0-5583 GCA_964455335.1 uncultured Marvinbryantia sp. | reverse complement strand
TGGCAAGACCTGGCTGATGAAAGCATTTGGGCACGCCTGTTTTGCGAAAGTGGCATATGTGACGTTTGGCGAGAATCCGAAGATGAAACGGGTTTTTGATGACGATTTTGACATTCCGAGGATTTTGATGAATCTCAATATCGAGACACAAACGGAGATCACTCCGGGCGATACGCTCCTCATCCTTGACGAGATTCAGGAGGCACCCCGTGCCTTGGAGTCCTTAAAGTATTTCTGTGAAAATGCCCCTGAATATGCAGTGATTGCAGCCGGTTCGCTGCTCGGCGTGGCCATTCATGGCGGGGTGTCTTTTCCAGTTGGGAAAGTGGATCTGTTGGAGCTGCACCCCTTAAATTACTGCGAGTTTCTAGAGGCAATGGGAGAGCAAAAACTTGTCGAAGCGCTAAAGAAAAAATCATATGACATCATGGAAAATTTTAGTTCCAGATATATTTTCTGGCTAAAAAATTACTATTTTGTCGGTGGAATGCCAGAGGTTGTTGCTTATTTTGCGCAACATAAGGATTATCAGGAAGTGAGACGTCTGCAAAATGGGTTGCTCACACAATATGAGGACGATTTTGGCAAACACGTGGAAGGCGCAAGCCTGGCCAGGGTTCGCATGGTGTGGAATGCGATCCCGATGCAGCTTGCAAAAGAAAACAAGAAGTTTTTTTTCGGGCAGCTCAAAAAGGGCGCCAGGATGAAAGATTTTGAAGTTGCGATCGAGTGGTTGCTGGACTGCGGGTTAATCAAGAAAGTGTACAAGGTGGGCAAACCGGCGGTGCCATTGAAAGCCTATATCGAGTTCTCCTCATTCAAATTATTTCTTTTGGATGTTGGGCTTCTTGGGGCATTGAGCGAGTTGGATGCGCAGACGATCCTGGAGGGAAATGAGATATTTGTCGAGTTCAATGGCGCCCTCACGGAGCAGTATGTCCTGCAGGAGCTTGTCTCGGACACTGACTATACGCCTTATTATTTTTCCACAGACACACAAAATTTTGAGATGGATTTTCTGGTACAAAAAGGCAGGGATGTCGTTCCCATCGAGGTCAAGGCAGAGTCGGGAACGCAAGCGAAAAGCCTAAAAGCATATTGCGGAAAATACGCGCCAAAATATGCCGTGCGGCTTTCCATGCGCGGTTACAAAGAGCAGGAAACGATTACAAATATTCCGCTATATGCTGCGCGAAATCTATGATAAATCATGCCAGGGGAAGAATATGCCGCATGGGATTTATGATAAATCATGTCAGAGGTAAAAGTGTGCGAGATTTTCGGAAAAGCAGGATGGATGCAGGCAGGAGCAGGGGCAGACTGTCCGAAAACCTGGACGTGCATTTTACAAGTAGGGGATGGCAACAGGGGGGATCGGGATGAAATTTCTGCATTGTGCAGACTTGCATTTGGATGCAAAGATGGACACGCACCTGGGGCAAGCGCGCGCAAAGGAGCGCAGGGGCGAAATTCTACACACGTTTGAGCGCATGGTCGGATATGCGCGCGAAAATGGGGTGGGCGCGGTATTGATTGCGGGGGATATGTTTGACAAAAACCATATTTCCGCAACCGTGCGCAATGCCGTCATGCGTCAAATTTGCCAAAATCCCCAAATGCGTTTTTACTATTTGCGGGGAAATCACGATGCGGACAATTTTCTCTTTGGCCTGGAGGAGCTGCCGCCCAATTTGTGCCTGTTTTCTGATCACTGGACAAGTTATGCGGAAGCGGATGGCGGGATTGCCATAACGGGCATGGAACTGCGAGAAGGGCAAGAGGCAGGTGCGCGCGGATCACTCCTTTTAGACCCGCAAAAGTTTAACATTGTGATGCTGCATGGGCAGGAAACGGCCGGAATGGCAAATGATCAGGCGGCCGCAATTCCCCTAAAAGAGCTGCGCAACCGAGGGATTGACTATCTGGCGCTCGGCCATATTCACGCCTACAAAAAGGAGCGGCTGGACGCGCGGGGCACCTACTGTTACCCGGGATGTCTTGAGGGGCGCGGGTTTGACGAATGTGGAGAACACGGCTTTGTCCTTCTCGATGTCGATGAGCGGGCGGGAACCTATACGCACACATTTGTTCCATTTGCCTACCGCACGCTCTACGCGGTTGAGGTTGCTGTGTCGGGATGCCAGTCCACCGCGGAAATGGTGCAAAGGGTAGAGGCGGCCATCCAAAAAGAGCATTGCGCGCCGAGCGCATTGATCAAAATTGTCCTAAAAGGCGCATTGGACGTAGAGTGTGAAAAGGACCTTTCTTACTTGCAGTCGTGTTTTGCGCAACACTTTTATTTTGCAAAAGTGCAGGATGAGACAACTCGAAAAATAGACCCCGAGCAATATCGCCTGGACACATCCTTAAAAGGGGAATATGTCAGGCAAGTGTTGGCGGATGGCGCACTTTCCGAGGAGGACAGAGCTGCCATTCTCCACTATGGCTTGCGCGCGATTGCGGGCGAGGAGGTGCTGGACTCTTGAAAATCCTCATGTGCCACATCGAGAATTTTGGGAAATTAAGCGATTTGACGATGCATTTTTCCGGTGGATTGTGCTGCATTTGCAAGGAAAACGGATGGGGGAAAAGCACGTTTGCGGCCTTTGTGCGCGCCATGTTTTATGGGCTTAAGGGCGACCGCAAGCGCAGTGTGGAAGAAAATGAACGCAAGCGTTACCAGCCGTGGCAGGGCGGCACATTTGGCGGGCAACTGGTTTTTGAGGCACATGGGAGGACCTATCAGATTGCCCGCATTTTCAAGGACAAGGAAGCAAATGACGAATTTGAGCTGCGTGACGCTGTGACCAACTTGCCCTCCTCGGATTATTCCAGGCATATCGGCGAGGAGCTGTTTCAGGTGGATCGCGCGTCATTTTTGCGCACGGCGTTTCTCGGCCAAAACGAATGTGAGACGGCGCCCACGGACGACATCCACGCAAAAATCGGGAATTTCCTGGAGGGCGATGGGGGAGGATTTGATGCCGCGTCCGCGAGGCTTACGGAATTGCTCAACAAATGGAATCCCAACCGCGCCACGGGCACGCTCGCAAAGAGAAAAGAAGAAATTGCGGCCTGTGCGCGTATGGTAAAAAATGGCGAGCAAATAACGGCGCAGTTGCGTGAATGGCAAGCGCAATTATGCGAGGCAGAGGAGTCTCATCTTGCGTGCAAAGCGCAGATACATGAGGCAAGGAAAAACTTGCAATTATGCGCAGAGCTGGAAAAAGCGCGGGAGAGAATGGAGCTTTTTCGCATGACGCAGACCCAGGAAGAAACGTATGATGCACTGAGAAGGCAGTTTGCGAACGGCATTCCATCAGATGATATTTGGGAAAACATGGTGCGCGAGGCGAGTGCGTTTTTGCGTGCCAGGGAGACGTATCGCTCCGCGCAAATGACACAAATGGAACAGGCGCGCTTGCGGGAATTAGAGCCATATTTTGCAAAAGGCGCGCAAACAGTTTTGGAAATGGGCGAAAAGTGGAATCAGCGCAATATAGCAAAAGCCGCGCTTGAGCAAGAGCGCGAGAGACTTGCCGCCTGCGATGAGGCTGCCGCACAACGTGAGAAAAAACGTGCGGAAAACTCCCCATTGATTCTTTTGGCGGGCATTTTGCTGTCGCTTGCAGGCCTTGCGCTTTGCGGATTTGCATCAGTTCCGGTTGGCGCGATCGTGGCGAGCATTGGTGTGATATTGTCGGTTGCAGGTATCGCGGGCATTTCACGAAGTGGAAGGAAAAGAGAAAACCAAGCGAGCGACACGCGAGCGGGCAGAGCAAGGGAAAGCGGGGCTGACGGTGCGCGCATGGGAAAAGGGCGGGAAGGCCGGCATCGCGATGCGCTTGCATATGAGAATTTGCGTCAGTCTGTCGTAAGGGATGAGGCGATTCTCGCTCAGATGGATCGGGAAGTGGCGGATTACCTCGCTTCCTATGGAATGACATTTTCGGAAAATGCCGTGCCGTCCACCTTGCAGGAGATTCTCTCCGAATCCATGGAATACGATGCATTAAAGAAAAAAGAGCGAAGCGCAAAAGACGCAATCATGCTAGATAAATTGCTCCAAATGCGTGCGGATCTTTTTTCGTTTTTACACAGATATGGGATGGAAGCAGAAGGGGAAAACTTTTTGCCAGCCCTCTATCTTTTGAAAGAAAAATCCGAAAAATATCGGGAATACCAAGAACGAAAATCCAGTTTCTTGCAGGAAAAAGAAGAATATGAAAAACTGCAAAAGAGCGTTGGACAGAATTTTGCAACTTTGGCGGAATGGAACAAAAAGGTTCAGGAACTCAGTGAGGAAGCGGAGCAGGCGCGCGACCGCATCGCGCAATGCCAAAAGACCTTGGAGGAGTTGCAGATGCAGGCGGACGAGTGGGAAGCGCAGTCCGCGAGGCTGCAATCGCTCAAAGAAATCCAGGCAGAAGAGCAGAAAAAGTATCGGTATGTTTCCTTGGCAAAGGAAAAATTGGAAATGGCAAAAGAGGCGCTCACAGCTCAATATGCCGCTCCGATTTTTCAGTCGTTTTGCCGATATTATCAGATGATTGCGGGAGAAGAGCCGAAAGGATTTCACATCGACGCCAATGCGGCCATCACGGTAGATGCCTATGGCAGACAGCGCCAGGCGAATACCCTGAGCCGCGGCTATCGGGATCTCATCGGGATTTGCCTGCGCGTCGCATTTGTGGATGCCATGTATCCGGACGAACAACCGCCGCTTTTGCTGGACGATCCATTCTCAGACCTGGACGACCGAAAGGTAGGCGCGGGGAAACAGTTCCTCGAACAACTTGCCAAAAACCGCCAGGTGATTTACTTTACGTGCAGTGCGTCGCGGACATGAGTTTCCCCAACTCGGAGAGGTCATTTCGACTTTGACTTGCTGCAGAAAGATTATTTTGCTCTGTTATAGCAAACGACAAAACGATTTTCGCTTTCGTCGTTTGCTGCGCCGAATTTGCGCTGCGCAAGCAGCATGATTCCGCAGCAAACTCGCTTGTGATATTCCTATTTTGCTTAATTTTGGGGGAAATGTCAAGTGGACGCGAACGTTTATTTTGCAAACCTGTGAACATTTATTTTGCAAACCTGCAAATATATATCACCTGAAAATATATTATCACCGATTTGCAAATATAGTATCACCGGTTTGCAAATATATTATCACCGGTTGCGCTTGACATGAAAAACGGAGCGGTGTACAATAGTCGCATAGCCATCCATGCATGACACGCAATGAATCGCCAGGGCACATTGCACAGGCAGAGGTGCAAAACGGTCAATCGGAATTTTCGGAGGTGTTTGTATGAATAAGGGAATGAAAATGGAATTATGTTCCTTCATTCTCATCTGTGGAACGCTTGCGGGATGCGGAAAATCCCAGGAAACATCCGCTACCGTCTATTCCTTCCATGGTGAAGACGCGCATTTTTCGATCGCAAATGGTGTGATTGTTTTGGGCGAGCGGGATATTTTGGACGGCGGTAACCTATCGGTAAAATCGGAACAATTTCAGGACATTGTCGGCTATACGGTGACGTTCTACGTATTATCCGGAAATGAAGAAGTGGACTTACT
>CAYVVW010000087.1:0-8762 GCA_964455335.1 uncultured Marvinbryantia sp. | reverse complement strand
GCAGGGCATCGCGCCAGAGAAGATCCGCAAGTACGGCATCGCGTTCCAGGGGAAACAGGTGCTTGTCCAGGGGTAGAAAGCCCTTTCCCACGATCGGCACGATGGAACCTCGTGCCAAATGCCCGAAACAATCCGTAGGCATCTTTATACCGTAACATCATACGATGAAAACGAGACCTCCCGAACCGTAAATTGCTACGGTTCGGGAGCTTTTTTGCGCCTTCTTTGCGCTGGAAAAGTCAAACGGTAAAGTCAAAGGCCTAAAGAGCGACAAGAAAAAGTTTGCCATTTCCAAAAAGGTTTGCTATGATAATAAGGATGACTGAAATTTGGCGAAAGGAAGCGATGGGGAGATTTATGTGCGGAATCGTTGGCTTTGTGGGAAAGCAAAGGCAGAAGGAAGAGATTTTGGAGAGGATGATGGACCGCATCAAGCACCGCGGTCCGGATTCTTTCGGGAAATATACGACAGATGAGGTGGCGTTTGGGTTTCGCCGCCTGAGCATCATCGATTTGGAGAGCGGGACGCAGCCGATGTTCAACGAGGATGGGCAGATTGCGCTCGTTTTCAATGGGGAAATTTACAACAGCCCCGAGCTGCGCGAGCGTTTTTTGGCGAAGGGGCACGTGTTTGCGAACCGTTCCGACTCGGAGACGATCTTACACGGATATGAGGAATACGGGGAAAAGCTGGTGCGCGAGCTGCGCGGGATGTTCGGCTTTGCCATCTGGGACAACCGCAAGGGGCGGCTGTTTTTGGCGCGCGACTTTTTTGGCATCAAGCCCGTGTATTATGCCATGATCGGGGGCAACCTGGTATTTGCGTCGGAGATTAAGAGCATCCTGGAATTTCCCGGTTACAAAAAAGAGGTGAATCTGGAGGCGCTCGAGCAATATTTGTCTTTCCAGTACTCCAATCTGCGGGAGACGTTTTTCAAGGGGATATACCACTTGCCGCCCGGCCATTACCTCACGTACTCCCATGGGGAATTGAACATCACGCAATATTTTGACCCCACCTTGGAGCCGACGTCCAAGGAGAGCCAGGATGCCGTGGTGCAAAAGCTGGACGCGGTGCTGGCGGACTCGGTGGAAAAGCATATGCTGGCGGACGTCGAGGTGGGCGCGTTTCTCTCAAGCGGCGTGGACTCGAGCTACATTGCCGCCAAGTTTTCGGGGAAAAAGACGTTCACGGTCGGTTTTTTTGACGAGAACAACCAATACAACGAGACGCATTACGCCAAGGAGTGCGCCAAGTTTTTGGGGCTGGAGAATGTGAGCCACACCATCACGGAGGAAGAGTACTGGGGCGAGATGCCGAAGATTATGTACCACATGGACGAGCCGCTTGCGGACCCCGCGGCCATCGCGCTTTATTTTGTGGCGCGCGAGGCGGCAAAGCACGTCAAGGTGGTCACGTCCGGCGAGGGCGCGGACGAGTTTTTCGGCGGCTATACCATTTACCGCGAGCCGCTCTCGCTGCGCTGGGTGGACTGGCTGCCCTTAGGGTTTCGCAAGAAAGTGGCGGAGCTTGCCGCGCGCCTGCCGGAGGGCTTTAAGGGCAGGAGCTACCTCATCCGCGCGAGCAGGCCGGTGCAGGAGCGCTTTATCGGCAATGCCAATATTTTCAGCGAGGAGGAGCGCAAGCAGATTTTGCGCGTGCAAACGAAGGCCAAAAGCCCGCAAAATCTCCTGGGCGGGCAGTACAAAAAGATGGCGCGCTATGACGACACGACCAAGATGCAATACATCGACCTCACAAATTGGCTGCCGGGCGATATTTTGCTGAAGGCGGACAAGATGAGCATGGCACATTCCCTGGAGCTGCGCGTGCCGTTTTTGGACAAGGAAGTCTTTGCGGTGGCGCGGACGCTGCGCACGGGCATGAAGCTCAAAAAGGGCACGACCAAGTATGCGTTCCGCCGCGTGGCGGAGAAGTATCTGCCGGAGTTTACGACCAACAAGAAAAAGCTCGGGTTTCCAGTGCCGATCCGCGTCTGGCTGCGTCAGGACACGGGCTATGGGAAGGTCAAGGCGGCGTTTTCCGGAAAGGCGGCCGGCGAATTTTTTCAGACGGATCACATTTTGCGCCTCTTAGACGAGCATCGCGGCGGCGTGCGCGACAACAGCCGGAAAATTTGGACGGTCTACACGTTTTTGGTGTGGTATCGGGTGTTTTTTGAGGAGGAAAACGCGGCATGACGAAACAGGAATTTCAGGAATTGGCAAAGGATCTTGTCCTGCTCGACGGGGCGATGGGGTCGAACCTGATTTTGGCGGGGATGCCGCGCGGCGCATGCACGGAGCAGTGGGCGCTGGATCACGCGGACATCGTCATGGATTTGCAAAAGGCCTATGTGGACGCGGGCAGCCAGATCGTGCTCGCCCCCACATTTGGCGCAAACTGCGTGAGCCTTGCGGCGCATGGGCTTGCGGATCGGGTTTCTGAGATGAACCGGCGGCTGGTTGACCTTTCCCAAAAGGCGGTCGGCGGGCGCGCCTATATCGCGGGCAACCTCTCCACATCTGGCAAAGTCATCGGATCTTCGCCGGATGCCACCTACGAGGAGGCGATGGACCGCTATCGGGAACAGAGCGAGGCGTTGGCGGATGCCGGCGTGGATTTGCTGGTGATCGAGACGATGCTCACTGTCGATGAGACGGCGGCCGCCATGGACGCGGCGCAGGAGATTTACGGCGGCGACTTGCCGGTCCTTGTCAGCATGACGGTAGAGACGGACGGAAGCCTCTTTTTTGGCGGCGACGTCCAAAGCGCGGCGGAAATTTTTCAGGCGATGGGGGCCTCGGCGTTCGGCGTGAATTGCTCCGCGGGGCCTGACCAGCTGGCAAGCGTGGTGGCGGGCATCCGGAAGCGGATCGACATTCCGGTGATCGCAAAGCCCAACGCGGGCATCCCGGCGATCGGGGAAAACGGGGAGGCCACTTACCAGATGTCGCCGCAGGCGTTTGCCGCCCACATGGAGCGGCTGGTGGCGGCGGGCGCCGGCATCGTGGGCGGCTGCTGCGGCACGACGCCGGACTTTATCCGCGAGATGCGAAAGCGGCTCAAGCCGGACAAAACGGGCGCCTGCCTATCTGTCTGAGGAAAAGACTGGATCGGCGGGATAGCCGCCCCGATCTTTTTGCATACACCGCTGCACGCTGTCGCGGGAGTTGCCCCAGTCTTTGTCTTTGTTGCGGTAGTCATATTTTTCCGTAAACCAGACGACCTCATCCTCGAGCCTTTGCATATTTTCCCGCATCAGGGAAAAGAGCGTGTCGTAAAATTCCTGCTGGCGCCGCTTGTCCAGCCGGTCTTGCGCCGCCTCGGCCAAATGCGCGAAATGGTGCAGGCAAAAGCCCTTGCCGTGCTCGTACAGGGAGCGGAACTCGGCATTGTTCGCATAGAGTTCGAAAAACGTGTCGATGTAGCGCCCATAGTTGGCGTGGATGTGGTCGCAGACGTAACAATGCGACTCCAGCTGCGCCACCCACGCGCCGATGGAGGTTTTTGGCGGCTCGGTATCGGGTGATGATTTTTTCATGCGCCCGAGAAGGGATGGCTTTTGGGGCGCAAATTTTTTGATTTGCTCGTTGAGGTCGCGGTTGAGCTTGCGAAAGTGCGTGCTTAGGATGAGGGCGCTGCCCAAGCGGTTGCCGTAGTCGAACATCATCTTGTAATGGTGGCGGCAAAACCCCGCCGCGTCTGTCTGCGCGCGCACGTCGTCCTCCATATAGGAAGCGCCGCTTCCGAGGGCAAAATTGATGGCGTGCTGCTCGAGGTTGCGCTCGATGAAACAAAAGGGGCACTCGTCGTCCGCCTGGAACGCATCCATGAGCGGAATGGTATAAATGGACTCTTTCATGGTCACACCTCACAATGTTTTTTGCCATCATAGCACAAAATGCGGCTTGCGTCAAAGCAATGATGCCAGGGCAGGATGGTGGGATTTGGCGCGCGTTTCGCATCGACCGGAGGCGGTGTAGACAGCGTAGCGCAAGCGATCGTGTGGGTATTTTTTATAGAGAGCAGAAGAAGATAAAGATAAAGATAGTAAGGAAGGGTTGCGCATGGCTGATTTATTTGAAGAGGCCGAGGGGTCTGTACATTTTGCGCGCTTCGGGCGAGCGGAAACACTCCCCGAGGCACAAACCGCGCGCCCCTCGGTGCGCCTCAATAAGTATTTGGCAGACTGTGGCATTTGCTCCCGCCGCGAGGCGGACAGGATGCTCGCGCAGGGGCTGGTGACGGTCGACGGGCGCGCAGCCCCCATCGGCGGGAAAGTTCCTCTCGGGGCAGAAGTGCGGGTAAATGGCAGACTTGTGACGCCCGTGGGCGCGCGCGTCGTGCTGGCTGTCAACAAGCCAAAGGGCGTGGTCTGCACCACGGACAAGACCTGGGGCGACGTGACCGTGGGCGACTTGGTCGATTACCCGACGCGCGTCTTTTACTGCGGGCGGCTCGACAAAAATTCCGAGGGCCTGCTTTTGATGACGAATGACGGAGACTTGCAAAATCGCATGATGCGTTCCGCGAACGGCCATGAGAAGGAGTACGAGGTCTGCGTGGATCGCCCCCTTTGCGCGTCCTTTTTGGAGGAGATGGCGCGGGGGGTCTATTTGGAGGAACTGGGCGTGCGCACACGGCCCTGCCAGGTTGCGCCCATGGGAGAGCGGCAGTTTCGCATCGTGCTGACACAGGGGCTGAACCGCCAGATTCGCCGTATGTGCGAGGCTTTGGGATATGTGGCGGAGTCCATCAGGCGGGTGCGGGTGATGAACATACGGCTGGGCGATCTTGCGCCGGGCGCATATCGGGAGCTGACCAAAGAAGAGTACGGCACACTGCTGCAAATGTTAGGGATTTGCACGCGTTTCGTTTCGACCGAAGCGGAGAGCGCGAAGCACGAAAAAAAGAGCCAGTGGAAGGCGAGAAACGTATACGGTCAGGCGAAGGGAAGGAATTGCATGGAAGGTTCGGAGAAGGAGCAAGGCTATGGATGGGAATGACGGGAATGTCACTGCGCGCCTTGACCAGCTGCGCGCGCAAATCAATTACCACAATGACCTGTATTACAACCAGGACGCGCCGGAGATTTCGGATGCGGAGTACGACGCCCTGATGCGCGAGCTGCGCGCACTGGAAGCGGATCACCCGGATCTGGTCGTGCCGGACTCCCCCACGCAAAAAGTGGGCGGCTCGGCAAAGCGCGCGGCCGGGGTACTGGTGCGCCACCGCGTGCCGATGCTAAGTTTGCAGGATGTCTTTTCCAAAGAAGAGGTGGACGCGTTTGTCGCGGAGATGCAGGAGCGGTTTGGCAGCCCGGAGTTTGTGGTGGAGACAAAGGTCGACGGGCTTTCCCTTGCCCTGCGCTACACCGACGGCATCCTCACGACGGCCATCACGCGGGGGGATGGCGTCACGCAGGGCGAGGACGTGACGGAGAACGCGCGGGTCATTCCCGACGTGCGCGCGCGCCTGCCCCACCCCATTCCCTACCTGGAAATCAGGGGCGAGGCGTACATGACCGACGCGCAGTTTGAACTGGTCAATGAAAAACAGGAGCTTCTGGGAAAGAAAACGTTCGCCAACCCGCGCAATTGCGCGGCCGGCACGCTGCGCCAGCTGGACAGCTCTGTCACAAAAGAGCGGGGATTGTCCTTGCTCGTGTTCAACATCCAGGAGGCGCGCGGGCGGGCATTTGCCACGCACATGGAAGGATATGCTTACCTAAAAAGCAATGGCATCCGCGTGATCGAGCACGCGTATCTTTGCCGGACGGCGGGGGAAGTGTGGGAGGCCATCCAGGCGATTGGGGAATTGCGGGGCGCTTTGGGCTATGACATCGACGGGGCGGTGGTAAAGCTCAATGACCTGGCGGCGCGCGAGGCGGTGGGGGCGACTTCCAAAGTGCCGCGCTGGGCTGTCGCCTACAAGTACCCGCCGGAAGAAAAAGAGGCGGTTCTTTTGGACGTGGAACTGTCGGTGGGGCGCACGGGGCGCATCACGCCGACCGCCGTCTTTTCGCCCGTGCGCCTGTGCGGCACGCGCGTCTCGCGCGCCACCTTGCACAACCAGGATTTCATCGACGACCTGGACGTGTGCATCGGAGACACCATTGTGGTGTACAAGTCGGGCGAGATCATCCCCAAAGTCAAGGCGGTAAAGAAAGAACTGCGTCCCGCCGGAGCCGTGCGCTTTCACATTCCGGATGTCTGCCCCATCTGCGGCGCGCCCGCGATCCGCGAAAAGGACACGGCGGACATGCGCTGCACGGGGAGCGCCTGCCCCGCGCAGCTGGAGCGGCACATCCTCAATTTTGTGGGGCGCGACGCCATGGACATCAAGGGGTTTGGCGCCAATTACATCGTGGAGCTGGTGCGCTTGGGGTATGTGCAGACGATTGCCGATATTTTTTCGCTAAAAGACCACCGCGCGGAATTGATTGAAAACGGCGTCATCGGCAAGGAGAAAAATACCGACAAGCTCTTAAAGGCCATCGAGGACGCAAAGCAAAACCCGCCGGAGCGATTGCTTGCGGGGCTTGGCATCCAGGGGGTGGGAAAGGCGACGGCGCGCTCCCTGATGCGCCACTTTGGGTCGATTGCGCGCCTCTCCAAAGCCCAGGAGGCGGAGCTTGCCGAGGTGGAGGACATCGGGGCGGTCAGCGCCAGGGCAATCCGCGCCTATTTTGATGACGCGCGCAACCAGGAGCTGATCGCGCGGCTCTCGGCGTGCGGGGTGCGGATGGAGCAAGGCGACATGGAACAGGGCACGGCTTTTGCGGGCATGACGTTTGTCGTCACGGGCACGCTGCCAACGCTCTCCAGGGACGAGGCGACGGCGCGCATTTTGCGCCAGGGAGGGCGCGTGGCGGGGTCTGTTTCCAAAAAGACAAGCTATGTGCTGGCGGGGGATCACGCGGGCAGCAAATTGGCAAAGGCGCAAAGCCTGGGGATTCCCGTGATCGACGAGCAGGCGTTTTTGCGGATGGAGTCCGGGGAAGCGCCCGGCTGACGGAAGCGCTTGCGGCGTTCTTTCCCAAATGCGAAAAAGGGCGTTGCCACAAAGAGCATGAGGATGACAGGAGGTTTTTGCATGGAAGAGAAAAATCAATTGGCAAAGGCGTCGAAAGAGAAATTGCAGCAGGGAAAGCATGGCCTTTTGCGCCTCGTTTTTGGGCGCACCGCCATTGTGGTCCTGCTGCTGCTCGTGCAAATTGGCATCTTGCTCATCGGGTTTGCCCTCATCCGCGACTACCTGTTTGCCACTTACTGGGCCACCGTTTTGCTTGCCATGTGCCTGGTGGTGGTCATCATCAACCGCAAGGGAAATCCCGCATTTCAGATCGCCTGGATCGTGCCCATTCTCGTCGTTCCGGTCTTTGGGTCGCTTTTGTATTTGTATGTCTATTCGCAATTTGGCGCAAGGCGGCTGAACCAAAAGATCCGCGAGGAAGTAGCGGGCACCTCCTCGATTGTCGCGCAAAAAAAGGCGACGTTTGAGGCCTTGCAAAGCGATTCCCCGCAGATGGCGCACCTCGTGTCTTATTTGCAAAAAATGGGCGGGAGTGTCGCGCATGACAACACGTCGGCGCACTATTTTACTTGCGGGGAAAAGCTCATAGAGCCGCTTTTGGAGGATTTGCGCTCGGCCAGGCGGTTCATCTTTTTGGAGTATTTTATCGTCACGCCCGGTTATATGTGGGACAGCGTTTTGGAGATTTTGAAGGCAAAGGCGAAGGAGGGCGTCGAGGTGCGTTTCCTCTATGACGGCATGTGCGGGTTTTTCCATTTCCCAAAAGATTACCCAAAGGAGCTGGAAACATATGGCATTCACTGCCGCATTTTTGCGCCCATCGTGCCCGCGCTTTCCACGGTGCAAAACAACCGCGACCACCGCAAAATCCTGGTCATTGACGGGCACACGGCCTACACGGGCGGCATCAACTTAGCGGACGAGTACATCAACCGCAAGGTCAAATATGGCTATTGGAAAGACTCCGCCATCCGCATCCAGGGCGAGGCAGTGGCGAGTTTTACCCTGATGTTTTTGCAAATCTGGAATGTGACGGGGCAGTCCAAAACGCGGGAAAGCTACCGGCAGTTTGTGGACGTTCCCCTGCCAAAAGATTTGCCGAAAGGGAGCGGCTTTGTCATTCCCTTTGACGACAATCCCTTAGATGGGGAGCAGGTGGCCGAGTCGGTTTACATGGACATTTTATATAGCGCAAAGCACTACGTCCACATCACCACGCCCTACCTGGTTTTGGATCACGAAATGATCGTGGCGCTGACGTATGCCGCCAAGCGCGGGGTGGACGTCAAGATCCTGATGCCGCACATTCCCGACAAAAAATATGCGTTTATGCTGGCCAGGACTTACTACAATGAATTGCTGGACGGCGGCGTGCAGATTTTTGAGTTCGAGCCGGGATTTGTGCACACCAAGTCCATCGTCTCCGATGGGGAAAAGGCCGTGGTCGGCAGCATCAACATGGACTACCGCAGCTTTTATTTGAGTTTTGAGTGCGCTGTGTTGCTCTACAAAAACAGCGAAATCCAAGAGATTGAAAAAGACTTCCAGCAGACCTTGCGCAAATGCATCCCCGTGACGGAGGAGACGTTTGCGCGCGAACCATTTTACGAGCGACTTGCGGGGAAAGTGCTGCGCCTGTTTGCGCCGCTTTTGTGACCGCAAGAATGTGATGATACCAGGGTAGAAAGCCCTTTCCCACGACATGCTTGCATGTCGGTGGGGA
>CAYVVW010000086.1:0-8873 GCA_964455335.1 uncultured Marvinbryantia sp. | reverse complement strand
GCGTGGATCTCATCCTGGCAAACGCGACGCCGGCCCTGCAGGCGGCCGTGGCGGGAACGGACGAGATCCCCATCCTCGGCACGTCCATCACGGTTTACAGCGTCGCGCTCGGCATGGACGACGCGCAGTGGACGGGGGCCTCTGGCATCAACGTGTCCGGAACGTCCGACCTCGCCCCCTTAGAGGAGCAGGCCGCGATGTTTGGGGAGCTTTTGCCGGACGTGCAAACGGTTGGGCTGCTGTCCTGTTCCGCCGAGGCCAATTCCGCCTACCAGGTGGAGATGGTAAAAGGGTACTTGGAGGAGTCCGGGCTTACGTGCAAAGAATATACCTTTGCGGACTCCAACGATCTGGCGGCGGTGACGCAGCAGGCGGTTTCCGAGGTGGAGGCACTCTACATACCGACGGACAACACGGCCGCTTCCAGCGCGGAGACCATCGCCAACATCTGTGACGCGGCGGGCATCCCGATCATCGCCGGCGAGGAGGGGTTGTGCGCGGGCTGCGGCATTGCCACGCTGTCCATCAGCTACTACGACATCGGGTACAAGACGGGCGAGATGGCCTATGAGATTTTGGCAAATGGCGCAGATATCAGCACCATGGAAATCGCCTATGCGCCGCAGTTTGTCAAAAAGTATGTGCCGGAGCGCTGCGAGGCCTTGGGCATCGACATTCCGGATGATTATGTCGCGATCGGAGAAGAGGGAGAGGCATGAGCGCATTGGGCAACGCCCTGCCGGGGGCATGCGCCCAAGGGCTGATCTGGGGCATCCTGGCGATTGGCGTATTTCTCACCTATAAAATTCTGGATCTGGCAGACCTGACCGTGGACGGGTCGATGTGCACGGGGGGCGCGGTCTTTGTCATGCTTGCCCTGGCGGGGCAGCCCCTGCCGGTTTCCCTGCTGTGCGCATTTTTGGCGGGCATGGTGGCCGGCCTTGTGACAGGCGTTTTCCACACAACCCTTGGCATCCCGGCCATCCTGTCCGGCATTTTGACGCAGCTTGGGCTATATTCTGTCAACTTGCGCATTTTAGGCGGGAAGGCAAACCAGGCGATCAACGCCAACAACTTCGCTTTGCTGGTGTCCTTGCGCAACCTGCGCGGCGTGCCATTTTATCAAAATGTCATTTTTGTGGTGGCCGTGTTTGTGGCGCTCATCGTCGCGGCACTGTATTGGTTTTTCGGAACGGAACTCGGCTGCGCCATCCGCGCCACGGGCGCGAATCCCGGCATGTCCCGCGCGCAGGGCATCAACACGGACAAAAACAAGCTGATCGGCCTGATGCTCTCCAACGGACTGGTGGCGCTCTCCGGGGCATTGCTCGCGCAATACCAGGGGTTCGTCGACATCAACATGGGGCGCGGGGCGATTGTGATCGGGCTGGCGGCGGTCATCATCGGGGAAGTGATTTTCGGGAAAATCGCCGTCAACTTTGCGGCAAAGCTGTTTGCGGTCGCGTTCGGCGCGGTCGCCTACTATGTGGTGATTCAGTTTGTGCTGTGGCTCGGGCTGAACCCGAACGACTTAAAACTGCTCTCCGCATTGGTCGTCGCCGCTTTTTTGGCCATTCCCCACATCAAGGCAAAGTATTTTGCGAAAGGCCCGAAGAAAGGGGGCGCTGCCCATGCTTGAGCTGATCGGCGTAAAAAAAACGTTCCACCCCGGAACGGTCAATGAAAGACAGGCTTTGGCCGGCGTAAACCTGACCTTACACGAGGGCGACTTTGTGACGGTGATCGGGGGAAATGGCGCAGGGAAATCGACGATGCTCAACGCCATCGCCGGCGCGTGGCCGATCGATGCGGGCGCGATTCGCATCGACGGGACAGACGTGACCCGCCTTGCGCAATACAAGCGCGCGCGGTATCTGGGGCGCGTGTTCCAAGACCCCATGATGGGCACTGCGGCGAGTATGCAAATCGAGGAAAACCTGGCATTGGCGGCCAGGCGCGGGCGGGCGCGCACCCTTCGACCCGGCATCACGGCCGCGGAGCGGCAGCAGTACAGGGAAAAACTGAAAATCCTGGAACTGGGGCTGGAAGATCGGATGACCGCAAAAGTGGGATTGCTCTCGGGCGGTCAGCGCCAGGCGCTGACCCTTTTGATGGCCACCTTGCAGCGGCCAAAATTGCTCTTGCTCGATGAGCACACGGCGGCGCTCGATCCCAAAACGGCGGCGAAAGTGCTGGACGTAACGGACAGAATTATCGTGCGCGACAAACTGACCGCCATCATGATCACGCACAACATGCGAGACGCCATCCAGCATGGCAACCGCCTGATCATGATGCACGGAGGGCGCATCGTCTACGACGTGTCCGGGGAGGAGAAGAAAAAACTGAACGTGTCCGACCTCATGCACAAGTTTGAGCTGGTCAGCGGGGATGCATTTGCGAACGACCGCATGATCCTGGCGTGAGCTTTGGCGTAAACGCAAGGAAACATCGGCCAGGCAATTCCAACATAGGCAATGCGCCACTGCTGGGCGAACCAGACAGTGGCGCATTTTTGTGCCTTGAAAAGAAAGGAAACGGCAGAACCACAACCAAACAGCGGAGACTGCCGGGAAAAAGAAGCCTGCGCACGCGCAAAGCCCCTTTGGCATGTGCAAGTCCGGAAGCGCGCTCTGGAAAAATAGCACCGAACTTGCACAGCGAAGTGGAGACAACGGGATTCGAACCCGCGACCTTTGCGTTGCGAACGCAACGCTCTCCCAGCTGAGCTATGTCCCCACGACTCGTCCATTATACCACATTTTTGTGAGAATGCAAGAAAAACTTTAAAAAAATTTGCAAAATTTGCAAGTTTTGGATTCCCGTTTTGGATTCCTATTTACAAGCTGGGTCCCATGGGCTATAATGGTCACAACGTTCATGCATGACCTTTTGACGCGTTTGTCGCGGCATGGTCAGGATCAAGGGGAGTGTCAAGTAAGTTTGAAAAAGAGTGCCAAAGGGTTATGAAAAAGAGCACCAAAGGGTCAAGCGGAGGGATGTCTCATGGCAATGCACAGATTGGGAATTATTTCGGACACGCACGGCCTGCTGCGGCCGGAGGTAAAAGCGGTCTTGGCGGGCTGTTCGCACATTTTGCATGGCGGGGACATTGCGGATAGGAAAACTTATGACGCGATCTCTGCCATCGCGCCTTGCACGTTTGTGCGCGGGAACATGGACAGAGAGTGGGCGGATTTTCTTCCGGCGGAGCAGGACATTGTGCTGCACGGCTTTCGGTTTTACATGGTTCACAACATTGACCATAGGCGCAAGGAACTGGGTGACGTGGACTTTGTGGTCTTTGGCCATTCCCATCAATATGAGGATGTTGTGTCAGGAAATGTCCGGTATCTGAATCCCGGCAGCTGCGGACCTAAGAGGTTTTGGCGGCCGGTGACCATGATGGTGCTAAACGTGGACGACGTGACAAGGGAAGCGACGGCGGAGCGGATAGATTGCCTGGCGGCGCGGCCGCAAGAGAAACAGCCGCCCGCGAAAGATATGGATCGCCTTGTGCAAGACATCTTAAAGGATATGCGCGCAAACAGGGATGTGGCGGAGATCGCCCGCAGAAACCACGCGGAAGTGGAATTGGTAAGGCAAATCCTGCAGATCTATACGAACCACCCGGGCATAGGCGTGGATGGGATTTTGGATCGCATGGAGGGTTTGTGATAGATTGTTCGGAAATTGTGGGTATGCTTTGAAAAATGGAGGAGGGAGCGGATGCGCGTGGAAAAGACAATTTTGCTCGGCGTGACGGGAAGCATCGCGGCATATAAGGCGGCTGCGCTTGCCAGTGCCCTAAAAAAACAGGGGGCCGACGTGCATGTGCTGATGACAGGAAATGCCTGTCAGTTCCTAAGCCCGGTCACCTTCGAGGCACTTACGGGGAACCGGTGCCTGACGGACACGTTTGACCGCAATTTTTCTTTTGCAGTCGGGCATGTGTCTCTGGCGAGCAGGGCAGACCTTTTGCTGGTCGCGCCGGCAAGCGCGGATGTCATCGGCAAGCTGGCGCATGGCATCGCGGACGATATGCTGACGACCACGGCGCTTGCCTGCCAGTGCCCGAGGCTCCTCGCGCCGGCCATGAATACCGCCATGTACGAAAATCCCATCGTGCAGGACAACTTGCAGCGTTTGCAAAATTTCGGCTGGAAAGTCCTTGCCCCCGCGAGCGGCCATCTGGCCTGCGGCGCGCAGGGGATTGGCAGGATGCCAGAGCCGGAGGAACTGCTTGCGCACATTGCGCAGGAGATTGCCCACCCGAAATTGCTTGCGGGCAAAAACGTGCTGGTGACGGCAGGCCCTACGCAGGAGGCCTTGGACCCTGTCCGCTACCTGACGAACCATTCCACGGGAAAGATGGGATACGCGCTTGCAAATGTGGCGGCCGCCATGGGCGCGTCTGTCACTTTGGTTTCGGGGAAAACAGCCCTTGACGCTCCGATGTTTGCAAAGACGGTTTCCGTCACCACGGCGCGGCAAATGTATGATGCCGTGATGGCGTATGCGGCGGATGCGGATATTGTTTTGATGGCGGCGGCGGTGGCCGATTACCGGCCAGCCCATGAAATGCCGGAAAAAATCAAAAAAGGTGAGATGCCTGGCAAGGGGCAATCGCAAGGAGACGCGCCCGACGGCAGCCTTTTTCTTCCGCTTGCGAGGACCAGGGACATCTTAAAAGAGCTGGGGGAGAGAAAACCGGATGGGCAGTTCCTGTGCGGGTTTTCCATGGAAACAGAACAGGTGCTGGAGCGTTCCAGGGAAAAACTGGTGAAAAAAAAACTCGACCTCATCGTGTGCAACGATTTGCGCGAAAAAGGGGCGGGATTTGGGACGGACACAAACGTGGTGACCTTGATCACGAAAGATGCGGAACGTGCGCTTCCCCTGCAGAGCAAAGAGGCTGTTGCGGTCGAGATTCTGCGCGAGATAGCGGCACGGATGACGTGATGCAAGCAGCATGATTCCACAGCAAATTCGTGCGAATCCCCCGGAGGTGCTATCGTAAACGGCGAGTACTGTTGTTGTTTTCGATAGCACAGACCGGAGTGAGACGGAGACTGCGAAGCAAAAACAATCTGTAGGCATCTTTTTACCGTAACATCATAGTGTGACAAATGGAGGAGTTCATATGAAAAAAAAGTTTCGCGCGGCGCAGCTTGCGATACTCGGCTTGATGAGCGCCATTTTGCTTTTGATGGCCTATACCCCATTGGGGTATTTGAATATCGGCCCTTTGGCTATTACGTTCAATGTGATTCCCGTGGCCATCAGCGCCATCGCCCTTGGCCCGTTTGGCGGCGCGGTGGCGGGGGCCGTGTTTGGCCTCACCAGTTTTTTGCAATGCATTGGCGTGGGCGGCACAAGTGTCATGGGGGCGGCCCTGTTTGACATCCAGCCCCTGCTCGCCTTTTTGCAGCGGATGGTGCCGCGCGTGCTGGATGGATTTCTTTTGGGGTATGTGTTTTCCTTTTGCCGCAGGCATATGCCGATTGCCATTTCCTGTGCGGTCACGGGTTTTTGCTCTGCATTTTTCAACACAGTATTTTTCATGCTTGCATTGATACTTTTGTTTGGAAACACAGAATATGTGCAAAATCTCATCGGCGGGCGCAGCGTCATCGCCTTTGCGTGCGCCTTCGTTGGGGTCAATGCCGTGTGCGAGATGGTGGCGTCCACCTTGTTGGTCGGCGCGGTGGGCACGGCTCTTTACAAGGCACATATTCTTTCTTGACGTAGGTATCTTTTTACCGTAACATCATATGATGCCAGGGTAGAAAGCCCTTTCCCACGACGGATGGGCACGATGGAACATCGTGCCAAATGCCCGATAAAACATCGTGCCAATGCCCAATGAACCATCGTGCCAAATGCTCGAAACAATCCGTAGGTATCTTTTTACCGTAGCATCATAGAAACAGAAATGACATGGGAGTCAAAATATTTTTGCTAAATCAACCGAAATGGAGAAACCAATGAAATGATTCTTGCGATTGATATCGGAAATACTCAGGTGGTGGTCGGCGGGATAGACCGGAAACAAACCTATTTTATAGAACGCATTTCGACAGTCCGCACGCGCACAGAGTTGGAATACGCCATTCAGATAAAAAACGTGCTTTCCATTCATGGGATTGCCCCGGACGAAGTGGGGGGAGGCATTGTCTGCTCGGTCGTTCCGCAGGTGACGCAAGTGATGCGGGCCGCCGCGGAAAAAATCCTGCAAAAAGAAGTCCTGGTGGTGACGCCCGCCATGGACACGGGGCTTCGTATGCAAATGGATTTTCCGGAGCAAGTGGGGAGCGACCTGATCGCCGGCGCGGTGGCGGGGGCAGCCTATTACCCCGTGCCCCTCATTATTTTCGACATGGGCACGGCCACGACTGTCTGCGCGCTGGATGGCGAAAAAAATTACATCGGGGGGCTTATCTACCCTGGATTGCAGGTCAGCTTGGATGCACTGACCTTTCGCGCGTCTCAACTGCAGGGCGTAAGCCTGGAGAAACCTCAGCGCGTCATCGGGAAAAACACGGCGGATTGCATGAGGAGCGGCATTTTGTATAGCAATGCGGCGGCCATAGACGGCATCATTGCGCGCATGGAAGAAGAGATGGGGCAGAGCGCCACCGTGGTGGCGACGGGCGGCCTGGCTCGTACCGTTGCGCCCCTTTGCAGGCGCGTCATTCACTTGGACGAGGATCTCCTGCTCAAAGGGCTGCACATCCTCTATGAGAGAAATTGCGGCGCAAGATAGGGGAAAAGTTGAGAGAGTGTCTCAAAATCTTCGCATGTCTGGGAGGAATATAGGAGTATAGGGAATATAGGGGATATAGGGGATATAGGGGATATCGGATGCCATGTGCAGTTGCGCACATCTGACGGCAACAAACGCCCGACACAAAACGGTGCCCTTGGCGTTTGCTGCCAAATGCCTTATTTTGTGCCAAAGATGCGGTCGCCGGCGTCTCCGAGGCCCGGGCAGATGTAGGCATTTTCGTTTAGCCCGCGGTCCAGGTGGCCCACATAGATTTGCACGTCCGGGTGTGCCGTATGCAAGCGCGTGAGGCCCTCGGGGGCGGCGATGATGCTCAAAAACTTGATGGTTCTCCCGCCGTGTTCCTTGATGAAGTTGACCGCCGCCACAGCGGAGCCGCCCGTGGCGAGCATTGGGTCTGTGACAACAATGGTGCGCTCCTCGATGGGGCTGGGAAGTTTGCAATAATACTCGTGCGGCTCGTGCGTTTTTTCGTCGCGGTAAAGGCCAATGTGCCCCACCTTTGCGGTGGGAACGAGGGCGGTAATGCCGCTTACCATGCCAAGCCCCGCCCGCAGGATCGGCACGATCGCCAGCTTGCGGCCGGAAATCATGGGGGTCATGCATTTCTCGATGGGGGTTTCCACCTCCACATCTTCAAGCGTCAGGTCGCTCAATGCCTCAAATCCCATCAACATGGCGATCTCTTCCACGAGGGAGCGAAATTCGTTCGTGCCTGTGTTTTTGTCGCGCAGGCGGGAGATTTTGTGCTGGATGAGCGGGTGTGTGAGAATCGTTACATTTTCCATTTCCATCTCATACTCCTTTTGTGACACCAGGCAAAAAGCTGCTTTCCACAGTGTGTGTCATCCGTTTGTCAGACATTTGGAAGTTGCAAAGTGCCATCTTCCCACAGTATGTGGCATCTGCTTGTCCAACATTCGGAAATTGCAAGGTTCCATCTTTCCACAGTGTGTGGCATCCGCTTGTCCAACATTTGGAAATTGCAAAGTTCCATTTTTCACAGCATGTGGCATCCGTTTGACTGACATTCGGAAATTGCAAGGTTCCATCTTTCCACAGTGTGTGGCATCCGCTTGTCCAACATTTGGAAATTGCAGAGTCCCATCTTTCCAAAGTGTGGTGCGGGAAATCTCCGGCGATTCCTGGGCTTTGCGGCACTGCATCGCGTGGTGTCACAGAATGCGGGAAGCAGCATCGCGCCGCCTCCCGCTATCGTTTGCGTCTTATAGTTGCGGGCCTGCCGCCACAAGGGCTTTCCCAGCGGCGTTGGTCTCATATTTTGCGAAGTTCTTGATAAAGCGCTGCGCCAAATCCTGCGCCTTTTTGTCCCACTCGGAGACGTCGGCATAGGTGTCGCGCGGGTCAAGGATGTTGGCATCCACGCCCGGCAGCGCGGTCGGCACTTCGATGTTGAAGTACGGGATCTTTTTGGTCTCGGCCTTTTCGATGTCGCCATTTAAGATGGCGTCGATGATGCCGCGCGTGTCTTTGATGGAGATGCGCTTGCCCGTGCCGTTCCATCCTGTGTTCACGAGGTAGGCCTTTGCGCCGCTCTTTTCCATCTTCTTTACCAGCTCCTCGGCATATTTCGTCGGGTGCAGTTCGAGGAAAGCCTGGCCAAAGCAAGCGGAGAATGTCGGGGTCGGCTCTGTGATGCCGCGCTCCGTTCCGGCCAGCTTTGCCGTTAATCCGGACAGGAAGTAGTACTGGGTCTGCTCCGGAGTCAGCACGGATACCGGCGGCAATACGCCAAATGCGTCCGCGGAGAGGAAGATGACATTCTTCGCGTCTGGGGCCGCGGAGACCGGGCGCACGATTTTTTCAATGTGGTCGATCGGATAAGAAACGCGCGTATTTTCCGTCACGCTCTTGTCGTTGAAGTCAATCTTGCCGTCCGCGTCCAAGGTCACGTTTTCCAGAAGCGCGTTGCGCTTGATGGCCTTGTAGATGTCCGGCTCGGACTCCTTGTCCAGGTTGATGACTTTCGCATAGCAGCCGCCCTCGAAATTAAAGACGCCATTGTCATCCCAGCCGTGCTCGTCGTCGCCGATCAGAAGGCGTTTCGGGTCGGTGGAGAGGGTGG
>CAYVVW010000085.1:0-9231 GCA_964455335.1 uncultured Marvinbryantia sp. | reverse complement strand
CTGCGAAGCAGACGGAAGCCGCGAAACAGCCAGAGACTGCGAAGCAGACGGAAGCCGCGAAACAGCCAGAGACTGCGAAGCAGACAGAAGCTGCGAAACAGCCAGAGACTGCGAAGCAGACGGAAGCTGCGAAACAGCCAGAGACTGCGAAGCAGACGGAAGCCGCGAAACAGCCAGAGACTGCGAAGCAGACGGAAGCTGCGAAACAGCCAGACGTTGTGGAAGAGCCTGAGACGGAAGAGCCAACAGAAGTTGTGACGGAGCCTGAGACGGAAGAGCCAACAGAGGCCGTGACGGAGCCTGAGACGGAAGAGCCAACGGAAGCCGTGACGGAGCCGGAGACGGAAGAGCCAACAGAAGCCGTGACAGAGCCTGAGACGGAAGAGCCAACAGAGGTTGTGACGGAGCCGGAGACGGAAGAGGCAACAGACGCCGTGACGGAGCCGGAGACGGAAGAGGCAACGGAAGTTGTAACGGAGCCGGAGACGGAAGAGGCAACAGAAGTTGTAACGGAGCCGGAGACGGAAGAGGCAACAGAAGTTGTAACGGAGCCTGAGACGGAAGAGGCAACAGAAGTTGTAACGGAGCCTGAGACGGAAGAGCCAACGGAGGTTGTAACGGAGCCTGAGACGGAAGAGGCAACAGAAGTTGTAACGGAGCCGGAGACGGAAGAGGTAACGGAGGTTGTAACGGAGCCGGAGACGGAAGAGGCAACAGAAGTTGTGACGGAAGCGGAAACAGAGAAGCAGACCCCGCCGCATACGCATACATATGGTGCATGGCGTGTCACGAGGGAAGCTACCTGTGCGCAGACGGGTCTGGAAGAAGCGAGTTGTGCTTGTGGGGATGTGCAGGAAAGGGAAATTCCCATTGATGCTGATGCCCATTCTTTGGTCAAGGTGACCGATGTGGAGACGACCTGTTATCATGGGGGTCAGTGGCACATGGCCTGTGAGAATTGTGCGTATCGGGAGGAGCAAAAGTATGTGGACCCGATTCCGCATGACATCGATCGGGAGAATCCAGTGGAGTATGTGGAGCCAACTTGCAAGAAGTCTGGGAAGAAAGTGTACATCTGCGGTGTTTGCGATGCAGAAGTGACGACTACGATTCCAAGGGAAAGGGCACACCAGATTGAAGAGTTCTTCACCGTTGACGTGGAGGCCACATGTGTGACCGATGGAAGCAAGTCCAGGCACTGCAAGTGGGAGTGTGGCGAAGTGAAAGACGAAACCGCGATCCCTGCCACTGGACACCAACTGGTGACCAAAGCGGTTGCCAGTGCGACTTGCACGGAAGACGGGCACGAGGCTTACCAGAGCTGTACCTTGTGCGATTATGAGACCGATCATGTGGTCACCAAGGCGACGGGTCACAAGTGGTCGAACCCCGAAGTTCTGGTGGTGGCGACTTGCACGACCGATGGCACGCAGAGCAAGACTTGCGAGGTTTGCGAAGCGGTAGAAACAGAGGTTATCCAACGGCTTGGAAAAGAGCACGATTGGATTACCATAGGCAGAGTGGCGCCGACTTGCACGAGCGAGGGCATCGTAAGCCATGAGCAGTGTGCGCGTTGCAAGGCTTACAAGGACGGAAAAGAGCCACAGACCATCCCGATGGTCGAGCACCAGTGGATGCCCTACGATGGCGTGGCGGGGATTTCGCTGACAGCGGCAACGATTGACGGCTTGGACGATGCGGATGTGGAAGCGTTGGACGTTGAAAGCAGCACAGAAAGTAAGCGGAAGCCTTCCGTGGTCGAACCGAAGCAGGAGAAAAAGGGCAAGATTACCAGGTGGGATAAGTGCGAGGGTTGCGGTCAGTATAAGATTCATCCGGGAACGGGCGAATATACGGAGACGCAGATCGATGATGGCTATGTTTACTGGATTGCGTTCCTTGTACCTGCCGAGAATGACTGGATCGAGAATGAGAAAAACTATTACAGCCTTGTCAGCATGAATGGCGAATCCTATGCCTGCTACGTCGTTGCGGTAAGGGCGGGTTCGAGCAATGCAGAGGATGCCGTGATGACTACGATTCGAGAGATTGCGGGCCAATTGCAAATGAAAGACGGAAGCGATACGGGAACACCGAGGAAGCCGACCTGGCAGATGCTGGATGGGAACGGTGCTGCAACCGGAGACGCAAAGTCACTCGATGTATTCGGTCTCTCCGATCTTTACCGCACGTTCCTTGCCAGCTAAGCACCAAGCCAGGCATCTCAAGTTTGGGTGCCAAGGAGACATCAATCAAAATGGAGCAACTCAGTTTGTTTGACGACCGGGAAAAGACGACTCCGCTTGCGAGTCGTCTGCGCCCGACGCGCCTGGAAGATTTCGTCGGCCAGGAGCATCTGTTGGGACCCGGCAAGATGTTGCGCAGATTGATCCAGGAGGATCAGATCTCATCCATGATTTTTTGGGGCCCGCCAGGGGTTGGTAAAACAACCCTGGCGGGCATCATTGCCGCCCACACGCACGCGCATTTCATCAATTTCAGCGCAGTCACAAGCGGCATCAAGGAAATCAAGGAAGTCATGCAGCAAGCGGAGGACAGCCGCCGCATGGGCATCCGCACGGTGCTCTTTGTGGATGAGATCCACCGTTTCAACAAGGCGCAGCAGGACGCGTTTTTGCCATTCGTGGAAAAGGGCAGCATCGTGCTGATCGGCGCGACCACGGAAAATCCGTCCTTTGAGGTCAATGCCGCGCTTTTGTCGCGCTGCCGCGTGTTTGTCCTGCGCGCATTGGAGGAAAAGGATTTAGAAAAATTGATACGCAACGCCCTGGAAAGCCCCGCGGGATTTGGAAATTCCCATGTGACCATGACGGAACGGCAGATACAGGCGGTTGCGGCATTTGCCAACGGCGATGCGCGGACGGCATTAAATACATTGGAGATGGCGGTGCTCAACGGCGCGGTCAGCGCGGAGGGCATCACCGTGACGGACGAGGGGCTGGAGCAGTGCATCAGCCGCAAATCCCTTTTGTATGACAAAAATGGCGAGGAGCATTACAACCTCATCTCGGCCTTGCACAAATCCATGCGCAACAGCGACCCGGACGCGGCCATTTACTGGATGTGCCGTATGCTAGAAGGCGGGGAAAACCCGCTTTACATCGCCAGAAGGCTTGTGCGGTTTGCGAGCGAGGACGTCGGCATGGCGGACAGCAATGCGCTCTCCCTTGCGGTTGACGTGTACCAGGCGTGCCATTTTTTGGGCATGCCCGAGTGCAATGTCCACCTGGCGCACGCGGTCACGTATCTCGCCATGGCGCCGAAGTCGAACGCGGTTTATGTGGCGTGCGGGGAGTGCAGGCGCGACATCAGGGAGCAGAGGGCAGAGCCGGTTCCCCTGCATTTGCGCAACGCCCCCACCGATCTGATGAAAACGCTCGATTATGGAAAAGGGTATGAATATGCCCATGACACTGCGGAAAAATTGACGCGTATGCAATGCCTGCCGGATTCCCTAAAAGACCGGGAATATTACCGGCCGACCACCCAAGGGGCAGAGGAGGCCGTTGGCGCGCGCCTGGCCGAGATCAAGCATTGGAAAAAGCAGGGGTCACATGCGGAGGCGCCGCTTTAGCATGTCGACGTTGGAAGAATATTGCATGGCGGTCTGCTCGGTGATTTTCCCCGCGCGGCACAGCTGGATCAGGCTGTTGTCCATGGAAATCATGGTTTCGCTGGACGAGGCGTAGACAAGGCCGTCGATCTGGTGAACCTTGCTGTCCCGTATCATATTGCGGATGGCGGGCGTGAGCGTCATCACCTCAAACACCGGAATGAGCCGACCGTTGATGTCCGGAATGAGCTGCTGAGACACCACAGCCTGCAGCACGGTGGAGAGCTGGATGGCGATTTGGCGCTGCTGCGCAGGCTCAAAGACATCAATGATGCGGTCAATCGTATTTGCAGCGCCGATGGTGTGCAAACTGGAGAGAATCAGGTGGCCCGTTTCCGCCGCCGTCATGGCCGTTTGCACCGTCTCATAATCGCGCATTTCCCCGAGCAGGATCACGTCGGGGCTTTGGCGCAGGGCGGCGCGCAGCGCCACCAGGTAGCTGTCGGTATCCGTGGCGATTTCCCGCTGGCTGACGATGCTTTTGTTGTGCCGGTGCAAAAACTCCAGCGGATCTTCCAGTGTGATGATGTGCTTATGGTAGGTGCGGTTGATGTAGTCGATCATGCACGCCAAGGTGGTGGACTTCCCGCTTCCTGCGGGGCCTGTCACAAGCACCATCCCTTTTGGGAAATCGGCGAGGTGAATGATATTTTGCGTAATGCCGAGCGCGTCCGGCGAGGGCAGCGTAAACGAAATGACGCGCACCACGGCCGCATAAGACCCGCGCTGCTTGTAGGTGCTGACGCGAAAACGCGAAAGCCCCTGGATGGCAAACGAAAAATCATCGTCGCCGCGCGTGGTCAGGCGGTTCATGTCCCTGCGGTTGGCGAGGTCATAGATTTCCCGAATCATCGTTTCCGTGTCCACGGGCATCATTTTCGCGTCGGAAATGTGGCGCAGGATGCCATTGACCTTGTAAGAGAGCGGAAGCCCCGCGATGATAAAAATGTCAGACGCCTGTTCCTCTGAGGCGACGCGCAGCAGATCCATCGTTTCCATTCAAAAAACCCCCAATTCATAAATTCCTACGAATGTTTTCCTACTGATGTGCTCACATGATTCCAGTTGGAATATGAGCGTGCGTCTCACTGCGCGCTTCCCTGCTCGGACGTTTGCGCGCGATAGAGCGGCATGGAATCGTCCGACTCCCATTTGCGGATGTTTTGCGTCTGCCAGCGCGTGGCGGCGTAAGCGCCGTCCGCTTCCGAATAGGTGAGCGTCACGCAAAGCTGCTGCGTCTCCCCGATGGGAACCTGGTAAGAAACTTCCGCTCCCTCCGGGCGCGCGTTGAGCGCGTTCCATTTTTTTACCGCTTCATTGTGCGCTGCATAGTATGTGCGCACGCGATCCGCATATTTTTGGCTCAGCATGGCGTCCGACCGCGCCGTCACGAGGGCGAGCGTTGCAAAACTGACCAAAGACAGCAAAATGAAAATCGTCAAAATCGAAGAGATGCCCACGTTGAAAATCGTGGGCGTTTTTCGCTTCATGCAACGTTCACCCCTTTCGTTGGGAGAAGTAAAGAAAGGGAAAAAACCGGTTCGGCATCCGCGAAATTTTCGGCGATCGTTCCCGCGCCACCCGAGGCAGCTTCGGAGACTGTTCCTGCGCCACCCGAGGCAGCTTCGGAGACTGCTCCCGTGTCACCTGATGTGGTTTCGGAGACTATTCCTGCGTCGCCCGATGTGTTTTCGGAGACTGTTCCTGCGTCACCCGATGTAGTTTCGGCGATCGTCCCCGCGTCACCCAATGTGGCATGGATGGGAACGTCGTCGGGGTATGCTTGGATTTCGCAAACATCCCCGGCTTTTCGTACGACAAGCGTGCAGGCGTTTGCCGATGAGACAAAGCAATCTCCCTCCCAGGAACCGTTCGGGTAGCAAGCGACCAGGCCGTCCGTCCCGCGTGCCTGTATGACGGATGCGGCGCCCTGGCAGAGCGTCACCGCCGCATTGAGCCGTTTCGCGCCGCGGCTCAACGTGAATGCTTTCGTGAACAACTCCAGGCAAACCGCGCCCGCGATGGAAAAAAAGAGGATGGCAAATAGGATTTCCATCAAAAATACGCCGGATTTTGAACGCCTCATCGTAACCCTCGTTTTCTGCCATGTGCATGATCGATCGATCTTCCCGCCGCCAATGCCAAAGGAAAAGACCCAATTTCCTTCTCTATGCTCCCGTCCTGACATCTGCTCCATATGCATGGACAAAAAGTTGCAGCGTCTCCCCTGCCGCATCGGTGCAGGAAAAGGAAAACAGCCCGTCAGAGACTTGTTCCATGGAAAAGCCGCCCACTTCCGTGATGATTTGCCCGGCAAGCAGGCCGGGGGTTGCGGACGCGGGGAGGAACAGCTCCTTTAACGCACCCTCGTCAACGTAGATATAAGTAGCGTATGCCTCTGCTCCTGTCCCGTCCGAGATCACCAGGGCGGGCGTTCCCTCGACGTCGCCCAGCCGGATCTGCCCGGCACCGTCATTTTGCCGTATTTTTTCCGCGACATAGGCGAGGGCGGTGCGCGTCATGGCGTTGGCATCCTGCGTGCCGACAATGGAGCGGTAGACATTCGCCCCGATGACCACCACCAGAAGCGCGCAGACCGTGAACACGCCAAAGAGCGACAGCGTGAACACGAAATCAATCAGAGATGTTTTTCGGCGGTTTGTCATGGCATACTCCTTGGCGCGCCTAGCGTTTGGCGATGACCGAGACGGCCGGGGAAAGGTTTTGCCCGACGACTTGGTAATCGATGTAAAACGCGTCCGGATCATAGTAAATCGGGTAATTCTCCAGCAAATAGGAAAGGCTCTCAGGGTAGCGCCCCTCCAGGGCGTAACATTGCATGATGCCCTTTCGCAAGGCCGTCTCCAGGTTGTGCTTCTGCTCCTCGGCCGCCGTCCTGGAAAAGGAGGAGACAGAAAAAGCAAAGATGGCCAAAATCAAAACGGTGGCTGCAAAAGGCGCCAGCTTGCGCACAAAGGCAGTCATGCGCCCAGTCTTGTCAAAGTAATGAGACATATTGCCTCCCAAAAATCACAGCATCCCCGACAGGATGCCAAGCAGCGGCAAAATAACGGACAATAAGATGACACCCACCACCAATGAGAGTAGTGCCACAAAGGACGGCTCGATGATGGAGATGAGGGATTGCACGGTGTCCTGGAGTTCCGCCTGGTAGCGCCCCGCCACTTTTTTCATGATGTCGTCGATAGAACCCACGCGGTAGCCCACCGATACGATGCGCGCGTTCAGCCCGCTGAAAATGCCGCATTTTGCCAGCGCGTCCGGAAATTCCACGCCCTCGGAAGTCATTTGCCTGCACTGGCGGATTTTTTCGCTCGCCTCGGGGTCGTCCACCAGCTGCAGGATCATCTCCAGGCTCTCGTCCGTGTTCAGCCCGCCGGAAAACGTCAGCGCCATGCCGCTTGCGAAGCGTCCGGCGGCCAGCTTGCGGTAGAAGTTTTGCAAAAAGGGAAGGCGCAGCTTTCGCGTGCGGATGCCCCGGTAAACCGCCGCGCCAGCCAGGATCAGGATCAGCAAGATCCAGATGCCATACTTTCCCAAAAAGTCGCCAAACCGCAAAAGGCCTCCCGAAAATCCGCTCATGTCCGCCCCGAGCTGGCGGTAAACCCTCTGAAAGACCGGCATCACGCGAACCAGCAAAATGACCACAATGGAGGCCATGATGGCCACCATGATGAGGGGGTAGGTGACGGCCGACCGGATTTCCTTGGAAATGGCGTCCTCGCGGTCGTAATATTCCGCAAGCGATGCGAGCACGTCGTCCAACGTGCCGGACGACTCCCCGATTTGCACCATGCTCAGGGCATATGTGGGGAATGCGCCCGACGCGACCAAGGACCGGTACAGGCTGCCCGTGTCGCAAAAGGCATCGCAGATTGCGCCGAGGAGCTTGCGCGCGCCGTCGGTGGGCGCGTCCTCCTCCATCATCATCAGGCCCTCGATGGCCGGGATGCCCGAGCGCTGCACCATCGCCAGCTGCTCAAAAAAGGCGGCGAGATCCGATGCAGACAGCGTCTGCTTCCCTTTCCTCAAAATCTTCATGGCGATGCTCCACTCCCCTCCCCCTAGACCGCCCGAAATTGCCTCGTGGCGGTCAGTGACAAATGCACGTCCGTGTTTTCAGACAGCTTCCCCACCCTCACCGCGAATATTGCAGCGTGTAATTTTCCCCGTCGCCGATGTAGTCCGCGGCCGCCTGGGAACCCATTTCAGAGGCGAATGTGGGGTCCATCATCGCCCAGCCGCTCCCGTCGAATTGGATCAGGTCATGCACCCAGCCCTCCTCGTTGAGGTAGACGCTGATCCAGGCGTGCTTGATGTCGCCGGAAAACCCGATCTGCAGCTTTGTGGGGATGCCCTGGGAGCGCAGCATGCACGTCATGAGCGCCGCGTAGTCAAAACAGATCCCCTTCCGCGTGCGCAGCGTTTCGTCCACGTCAGGCAGGTACCCCGAAGTGACGGACGCCGCTTTTTCGTCGTCATAGTCGATTTCGGTGGTGGTAAAGTCGAAAATTTTTTTTACAATGTCAAGTTGCGTCTCGCACCCCATGGCGAGTTCCTCTGCCGTCGTCACCGCGAGGGAATCTTGCGAAAAACGGACAAATTGGTTGGGGTAGAGGAACGGCAGCAGATCATTTTTTAACTGAACCTCCAGCTCCTGCGCCAGAGAGTTAAAATACCGATCCTCCCCGGCGCTCTCATAGATCATCAGGGTATACGTGCCGTTGCCCGCCGAAAATGGGAACGCGTCCCAAACGCCGTCCGGCACCATGTCGTAGGTATAGGCGACGCCGTCCGGGCCGGTCAGCTGCAGCTTTGTCTTTTCGGCATTGCCATGGTAGCGCGCCATGAAATAACCATCCGCGATATGGGAAATGTCCACCGTGGCAGAATCCGACTGCAGCACCTCGATGCCGTCGTGCGCGGGCACCAGGATTACCCCGGGCTGCACGGGGCTGCTCTCCAAGTGGGTGCGCGTGCAGCCGCACAGAGAAAAAATCACGAAAAACAGGAGCAAAAATCTGCGAAGCAAACAGCGCCTCCCCTTGTGGGGCCGCATCCCCACGTTGTACTCATGGACACGGTGCCAAACGTTGCACCATAGGCACAAGTATACCACGAGCCGCCGGAAAATACAAACCAAAATTCACGTAGATGATATGGGAACCGTCCTTGAATGGCTTGTTCACCTCGTTGATCCTTCTGCGGATGTGGTAGAAAAGCCCGCGTTCCCCTTCCCGTGATAATACCACGGTTCTGTTTGGGTTGCAAGAGAGCCGTGAAGTTCCATATCGTCGTGATGTGTTCCGCGGCTCACGGCAGTTCCATGACCGTCAGTTTCCTGCCGTCGGGATTGCCGCTTTTCAGCTTTTCAGTCAGGGCCTTGGAGTTTCGTCCGCTGTCGGTTCTCGCACCGGTCCCCGGAGACTTCGTCCGTAGAGATTTTGTCCGCCCCTGTGGGAACAGAAGATAATCATAATGCTTGACAACGTAAATCGAATTGAGTACAATGCATGTAAATGAAAGGAGATGATCCCATGGCTACCACACCGACTCAGGTTCGTATCGATTCGGAT
>CAYVVW010000084.1:4569-9233 GCA_964455335.1 uncultured Marvinbryantia sp. | reverse complement strand
AAAATATAATTTCGATAATACCAAGCAGCCAACACTTCGTAACTTCCATGATAATAATTTTTCTTATACATGTTTCCCTCTAACGTAAAAATATCATCATTTTTAATTTTATTTACTATTTCCAAAAAGAGCGCTTCTTTTTTATCGATCAAATCTCGCAAAGATGACATCGACTTGGGCGATGCTGAAAAAAAGCCCATCCCATAACGATAAGAGGATGGTGTAAGTTCAAAGAAAAAAGCTGGAAAGTCCGAATTACTTGTTCCAGATCTTTTAAATGTTACCCACATTCTGTCCTTAAATAAACTTTTGTCATTAGAGAATCTTGTATCTCGAAAAATTCTTGAAATTGTTTTTCCTATTTGCGGTCTAACCTCAATTTCATTATCGATATTTAACATTGTCGAAGATAAACAATTTACAAAATCTTTGATAGGTTCTAAAACAAACTGTTCATAATCTCCTTTATTTTCCATGTACCACTTTTTGCTATTATTAGCCTTTAACTCTTCAAGGAAAACAAAACTCTCTTTTGAAAACCACTGTTCACTCATAGAGATATTTCCCCTCTGTTATTGTCAATTACAGCCATAGTGGCTTTGCGCCATATTTTTGCAAATATTTGCCGTTTACGATAGTCTCTCCGAGGGATGCGGTAAAAAGATGCCTACGGATGAAAGGTCTTTCTACCCTGGCATCATTCGATATCGCCGTGAATGATTCGGGTTTAGAGAACCAGCTTCGCGGCCCCGTAGATCCCCGCGTCATTTCCGAGCTCCGCGAGAGCGAACGCCGTCTCCTTGCACGGCAGGAACGCATATTGTCTGTAGTACTTTTGGATATACGCCAAAAGGACCGGCCCTGCCTTGGAGACCCCGCCCCCGATGACAAAGATTTCGGGATCGACCACGCCCGCGATGTTCGCCAGGGCAAGGCCGAGGTAGCGGCCAAATTCCTCCGCAATTTCAAGGGCAATGGGGTCGTTTTCCTTGACCGCGTCAAACACGGCTTTCGCCGAGAGTTCCCGTCCGCGCAGGATGGACGGCGCGTCGTCTTTGCCAAGCCTTCTCGTAGCCAGGTAGGTGATGCCCGTGGCGCTCGCGACCTGCTCTAAGCATCCGCGGTTGCCACAATTACAGTCCATCTCCACGGAATCCGTCACATGGATATGACCGATCTCGCCGCCTGCCCCATGCGCGCCCGCAATCACGTTCCCATTTGTGATGATGCCGCCGCCCACGCCCGTGCCCAACGTGACCAGAACCACATTGTGGTATCCCGCGCCGCCGCCTTTCCACATCTCCCCGAGCGCGGCCACATTTGCGTCGTTGCCGGCTTTCACCTGCAATCCCGTCAGGCGCTCCATCTGGTCAACGATGTGCACATAGCCCCAATGCAGGTTGACCGCGGCCAGCACCTCCCCCTCCGCATTGACAGGGCCGGGGATGCCGATGCCGATGCCCGCAATCTCCTCCCTGTCCAAATCCTTTTCGCGGATTTTGTCCGCAATGGTCTCCGCAACATCCGGCAAAATGTAACTTCCGTGATTTTCCTTCCTGGTCAGGATTTCCCACTTGTCGAGCACTTCGCCCTTTACGTCAAACAGCCCGCACTTGATGGTTGTGCCCCCCACATCGATGCCAAAACAATACTTCTTCATGCCGATTCCTCCCTCCGTTTCTCCTGCGCGTGACCAGGCTCAATCGCCCTTCTTGTTTGTGAAATTTTGCTGCACGCGCCTGTACAATTCCTGCGTCGCGTTGTAGCCCATCTTTTTTTGGCGGTGGTTGACCGCGGCCGTCTCCACGATGACGGCCAGGTTCCTGCCCGGGCGGATGGGCAGGGAGTGGCAGACCACGCGGTTGCCCAAAAATTCCGTATATTCCTCCTCCGTGCCGAGGCGATCATATTTTTTGTCGCGGTTCCACTCTTCGAGCTTAATCACAATGTCGATCGTCTGGGTGTTTTTCACGGCCTCCACGCCATAGAGCGACTTGACGTTGATGATGCCGATCCCGCGCAGCTCGATGAAGTGGCGCAGGATGTCCGGCGCACTGCCGACGAGGCTGACGTCGCTGACCTTGCGGATCTCCACCACGTCGTCCGAGATCAGGCGGTGCCCGCGGCGAATCAATTCAAGGGCGGCCTCGCTTTTCCCGATCCCTGCCTCTCCCATGATCAGCACGCCCTCGCCATACACATCCACCAGCACGCCGTGAATCGAGATGCAAGGGGCCAGCTCCACGTTGAGCCACCGGATGATCTCCGCCATGAAAGGGGAGGTCTCCTTGTCCGTGGTAAAGACCGGAACCCCGTTTTTCGTGGCAAGCGCAAGCAATTCCGCATCCGGCTCCGTGCGCTTGGTGTAGATGATACAAGGGCTTTTGTAGGACACAAACTGCTCATAGATGGGCAGCTTCACTTCCTTTGGCAGGCTGCAGAGGTATGTATACTCCACATAGCCCACCACTTGCACGCGCTCCGACGTAAAGTGCGCAAAATAGCCCGTGAGCTGCAAAGCCGCGCGGTTGATGTCCGGCGTCGTGATGCGGATTTGCGAAAGATCAACCTCCGGCGTCAAATTTTTCAAATCCATTTTTTCAATCACTCGGTTTATGGAAATGTCTGGCATACCTGGCCTCCTTTTTCTATTTGTGTATTCTCGCGCGTGCGTTTCTCGGCAGTTTCCTCTGCCGTTTGCGCATTCTCGTAAGTCCGTTTCTCGGCAGTTTCCTCTGCCGTTTGCGCATCCCCGTAAGTCCGTTTCTCGGCAACTTCCTCTGCCGTTTGCGCATTCTCGTAAGTCCGTTTCTCGGCAACTTCCTCTGCCGTTTGCGCATCCTCATAAGTCCGTTTCTCGGCAGCTTCCTCTGCCGTTTGCGCATCCCCGTAAGTCCGTTTCTCGGCAACTTCCTGCGGGTGAAAAAAGTCATACACTTTTTTTGCCGCCGCGCGGTTCATGGACTCCGTGCCCGCCAATTCCTCCACGGAAGCGTCCCGAATGGCCTCCAGGGACTGGAATCGGCGCATCAGTGCCTTTCGCCTTGTCTGCCCGATGCCCTCGATGTCCTCGAGCATGGAATGGACTTGCTGCTTGCAGCGCAAGGAACGGTGGTATTCGATGGCGAAGCGGTGCGCCTCGTCCTGGATGCGCGTGATCAGGCGAAACCCCTCGGAGTTGCGGTCGATAGGGATTTCCTCGTTTTGGTAATATAGCCCGCGCGTGCGGTGATTGTCGTCTTTGACCATGCCGCACACTGGGATGGACAGGCGCAAATTTTCCAGCACGCGCAGGGCGACGTTGACCTGCCCCTTTCCGCCGTCCATCATGATGAGATCCGGAAAGCGGAGAAATTTCCCATATTCCGCCCCGGACTGCCGCTCCGAAAGCCCGTGCGAGAACCTGCGGCCGAGGACTTCCGCCATGCTGGCATAATCGTCAGGGCCTGTCACAGACTGTATCTTGAACTTGCGGTAGTCGCTCGTCTTTGGGCGCCCGTTTTCGTAGACGACCATCGATCCCACGGACGCGAACCCGCTGACATTGGAAATGTCATAGGCTTCCACGCGCACGATGTCACGAAGCCCCAGAAGCCCGGCGATTTCCTTCATCGCGCCGATGGTGCGCCCCTCCTCGCGCTTGATTTTTTCCCTGTCCTGATCCAGCACCATTTGCGCGTTCTTTTCCGCAAGCTCCACCAGTTTTTCCTTGCTCCCCCTCTTTGGCACGCGCAGATAGACCCTGCCGCCGCGCCGGCTGGAGAGCCATTCCTCGATGACGGGCGCGTCCTCGATCTCCTCTGGCAGCAGCACCTCGTGCGGGATAAATGGGGTGCCCGCGTAAAATTGCTTGAGGAAGCTGCTCAAAATCGTGCCAGGCGCGTCCTGCGGCGCCACGCGCAGGAAAAAATGGTCTCGCCCGATCATGCGCCCGGAGCGCACAAAAAAGACTTGCGCCACGGCATCGCGGTCGTCGCTTGCGAGAGCGACAATGTCCTTGTCCTCTCCGTCGCCCGATGTCATCTTTTGCTTTTGCGCCACCTGGCGCACGCTCGTGAGCAAATCGCGCTGCTCAATGGCCTTTTCAAAATCCATGCGCTCCGATGCCTCTTGCATACGCGCCTCGAGCATGGCGAGAACCGGCTTGTAATTCCCATTGAGAAATTCGATGGCCTGTGCCACGCGCTGCCCGTACTCCTGCGCGCTGATGTACCCCTGGCAGGGGGCGGCACACTGGTGGATGTGGTAGTTGAGGCAAGGGCGGTCTTTCCCGATGTCCTTTGGCAGGTTTCTCCCGCAGGTGCGCAGCTGGTACAGCCGGTTGATCAGCTCGATGGTGTCCTTGACCGCGCCCGCGCTCGTATAAGGGCCAAAATAGCGCGATTTATCTTTTTTTAAGGAACGCGAAAATAAGACGCGCGGAAACGGCTCCCCCACCGTCACCTTGATAAAGGGGTAGCTCTTGTCGTCCTTTAACATCGTGTTGTATTTCGGCCGGTATTCCTTGATGAGGTTGCACTCCAGGACGAGCGCCTCCAGCTCCGAGTCTGTCACGATGTACTCAAACCGCCGGATGCGCGACACCATTTGCTCGATCTTTGCCCCTTTGTTGCGGCTGCTCTGAAAATATTGGCGCACGCGGTTTTTGAGGCTGACGGCCTTCC
>CAYVVW010000084.1:0-4559 GCA_964455335.1 uncultured Marvinbryantia sp. | reverse complement strand
ATAGATGATCGCGTCCTTTTCGTCGTGCATAAGATAAACTCCCGGACGCGCCGGGAGTTTTTTTAACTCTTCCTGAATGTCAAACATGACCTCTTCGTCCCACTTGGCTCTCCGCCGCAACTTGTTTCCATTTCCCGCCGCCTGTCTGATCGGCATGCCCATCTGCGCTTCGCTCTCGCTGCCTGGCTGCACCGGCATGTCCATCTGGGCTTCGCTCCTGCTGCCTGGTCTGCGCTGGGGCATGCCCACCCCGCGCTCCGCTCCCGCTGCTCGGCTGTGCCGGCATACCCACCCGCGCTCCGCTCTCGCTGCCCGGCTGTTCCGGTATGCCCGCCTGCGCTTCACTCCTGCTTCCCGACCATGCCGGCATATCCATCTGCACTCCGCTTCCGCTGCCCGGCTAGTCGTCGTACCCGTTTGGGTTTTGCTTCTGCCACCGGTAGGAGTCCAGGCACATCTCCTCGATCCCCTTTTCGGCAACCCACCCAAGCTCTTCACGCGCCTTTGTGGGGTCGGCGTAACAAGCGGCGACGTCGCCCGGCCTGCGCGGCTTGATGACATAGGGCAGGGTCTTTTTGCACGCCTTTTCGTATGCGTGCAGCACTTCGAGCACGCTATACCCTTTGCCTGTGCCCAAGTTGTAGATGCGCACTTCGGGTGCTTCCAGAAGTTTCTTTAAGGCGAGCACGTGCCCTTTCGCCAAATCGACCACGTGGATGTAGTCGCGCACGCTTGTGCCATCCGGCGTGTCATAATCATTGCCAAACACCCCGAGGGTCTCCAGACGGCCAACCGCCACCTGGGCGATGTAAGGGACCAGGTTGTTCGGGATGCCCTTCGGGGCCTCGCCGATCAGGCCGCTCTCGTGCGCGCCGATGGGGTTAAAATAGCGCAACAGGACAACGTTCCACTGCCCGTCCGCCACGTGCAAGTCGGTCAGCACCTGCTCGAGCATGCTCTTGGTCTGCCCATAGGGGTTCGTGACCTGTCCTTTTGGACAATCCTCCGTAATCGGCAAAAAGGCCGGATCGCCGTAAACTGTCGCGGAGGAACTAAAGATGATGCGCTTGACGCCGGCTTCCCGCATCGCCTCGCACAAATGAAACGTGCCCGTCATGTTATTGTGATAATATTCCAGCGGCTTTTCCACAGACTCCCCGACCGCCTTTAAGCCCGCAAAATGGATCACCGCGTCGATCCGCTCTTTTGCAAACACTTCCCGCAAGGCATCCAGATCCAGCAAGTCCGCCTTGTAAAACCGCAGCGGCTTCCCCGTGATTTGCTCCACCCGCACCAGGGCTTTCTCACTCGAATTGCACAGGTTGTCGACAACGACCACCTCATATCCCGCATTGAGCAACTCCACGCAGGTGTGGCTGCCAATATAGCCCGCGCCACCCGTCACCAAAATCGCCATTTCTCTCTCCTTATCCTATTCCAATGATTTGATGATGCCAAGGTAGAAAGCCCTTTCCCAACGATAGCTGATGGGCACGATGTTCCATCGTGCCAAATGCTCGAAACAATCCGTAGGCATCTTTTTACCCAACATCATTTGATGATGATACTTCTGTCCCGAACATCTCGATGATTACAGCATCGAAAGCCTTTTCTACGAAAATGGCCGTTTTTCGGAAGACACCTTCCCCTTATGCCCAAAGTTCTTCCGGGTATGCGCCCGCTTCCTTACGCGCCCGCATGGCCCGCACCACGGCGGGCTTGTCCTCCCTGTAGGTGACGCCATACCAGCGTTCCTCGGTCTTTAGGACTTGCACAGTGGCTTTCCCCGCGCCGATCAGTCCATCCACCGCAAAGGGCAGAAAGAACTCGGCCTTTAAGGGATTTTTGGGCAAGTCCTCCGCCAAGAACCTGGCAAACCCTTCCCGCAATTTCCCCAAAAAAGACAGGGGGAAGCCCCAAAAATTCATCGAGGCGATCGCGCCCTTTGGCAGGGAGACCCAGGTCTTGCCCTCATCCTCCGTGTAGGCGACCCCACCGCCTCTTTGCTCAATGCGCGTGCGCTCGCAAATGCCTGTCAGGCACCCATTTTCGTCGACGGAGCAAATGCCCCGCGACACATACCCATGTTCTGTCAGCGTGTTTTCCAAGAGGTAGCCCGCCATCGCCATGCGGTAGGGCGCGCCTTTGCCGGCATCCCCCTCCTGCGCCTGCGTCAAATAGGAAAACATCTGGCGATAGGCATCCGCGCCATAATAGTCGTCCGCATTGATCACCACAAACGGCGCGTCAATCTGATCCGCCGCTGCGAGCACGGCCTGCCCCGTGCCAAATGGCTTGACGCGTCCCTCCGGAACGGAAAATCCCGCGGGCAGATCGTCCAGCCGCTGGTACGCATACGCCGTCTCCACCCGCTTTTCCACGCGTCTGCCAATCTGGCCGCGAAAATCCGCCTCATTTTCTTTTTTGATGACAAAGATCACTTTTCCGAATCCGGCGCGAACCGCGTCATAGATCGAAAAATCCATGAGGATATGCCCTTTGTCGTCGATCGGGTCGATCTGCTTTAGTCCGCCATAGCGGCTGCCCATGCCCGCCGCCATGATCACCAAATTTGGCTTGCGCATCGTGACGCTCCTTTTTTGTCGCCTGGGTAGAAAGCCCTTTCCCACGACAGCTCTTTTCAACGGTAATTTTTGCAGACGCCCTTTGCGTTAAAACGGTAGGTCTTTTTCCCGATCCGCACCCGCACGCCGCGATATGGGCTGCCGTCCGCGCCCAGGTAATAATACTTGCCTTTCACTTTGATCCAGCAATTCTTTTTTTGCGCGCCATTTTTGGGGTTAAAGTAACGCGTTTGCCCATCTCCCACATCCTGCCACCCCGTCAGCATCTCGCCTGTCAGCGGGTCGAAGTAGTAGGACTTTTTCCCGATTTGCTGGTAGCCGAGCAAGGCCGCGCCCGTCTCCTTGCTAAAATAGTAGCGTTCTCCCTGATAGTTTCTCCAGCCGACATAGAGCCTGCCATTTTCTTTTGCGTAATATTGCCGATCCTGGAAGGTGCAAAAGTCTTGCTGGCGCTCGCCATATTCGTTCGTCAAAAAGAGCTTTGTGCCGACCCTTACCACGCCCGTCTCCAGCTTTGCCCGCGCGTTGAAATGGTAATAGATGCCATCGATGCGCTTCCATTCATTGCGCGCGAGCAGCCCGTTTTCGCAGCGGTACGTCTGGTCTCCGTCCGCGTCCGCCTGCCAGCCAAACGCGGTGGGAACCGTTCCCTTTTTCTCCAGCTGGAAGAAGCTGGCAATCGCCGTCGCGTCCGCAACCCCAAGCCTGCGCAGCTTCGCGGCGGACGCGAGGTAACGCTTGCAGTCTCCGGGGTTATTGAGAAAACAATGCTCGATGATCATGCTCGGAATCCGCGCGCGCATGCCATAGAGGATGATCCCAAGCCCGTCGCTAAAGAGGAATCCCCTGGACGCCATTCCGGTATCCGCGCTCAACTGGCCTAAGATTTCCCGCCCAAGCTCCCGCGCGTCCGCAGCGGCCGCATTGCTATCCGGATAGTTTGCGTAAGAGGGCACATAGGCCAGCGCCCCTGTCACCTGTGTCTGCACATCGCCCGTCGCATTTAGGTGGATGCTCACCAAAGCCGCCGCGTCGTTTGCCTGCGCGACATACACGCGCGAAGAGCGGTCCATGGAAGGATCCTGAACCGAATGCCTGGTCATCACGACACGCACGCCCGCATACGTCTGCAGCTCCTGCACCACATAATTTGCGATCTTTTGGTTGAGCACTTCCTCCCTGTAATCTTTCCCATACCAGCTGCGAAATGCCCCTGTCTCCTGCCCGCCGTGCCCCGGGTCGATCACAACCACAATGTCCTTCGCATTGGCGCAAATGCCTGGCATCAGAAGCACGGCCGCAAGCAGACACCAAAATAAAAACCCCTTCGTGACGAAACCGCTTTTCCCGCCCATGGAAGATCTGACCTCCTTGTGACAAACTGTGTCGCAAACAACAAAACAATTTTTGCTTTCGTCGTTTACGATAAAAACACCTCAAATCCACGCCCTTCCTACAAAAACGGCTACTGTTTGGTGTTTTGCATTCATTAAGAATAAAGAGAGGGCTGCTGCATTGCCCTGCACCAGCCCATATTCTTCATCTTCTCCTTAGGAAATCCGGTATCTGGATGTCCCGCTCCTGCACGCGCGGCTCCGGTATCCGCGTCTTTGTCTGCCCTGCCGTGCCAAAATTCAGCCCTGGCATCGGCGTGGCGTTACGCGCCGCGGATGGGGCGGCCTCCTGCGTGGCGGCGCGGCTTGTCTGGAAATGTAAGTCCGGCGTCACGCGCCTCGCCTGGCTTGCCTGGCTCGCCTTTTGCGGCTGCGCCTCCTCCTCCGGCTGATCCGATAGCCCCGTCGCGATCACTGTGATGCTCGCCTCGTCCGCGTAGGTGTCGTCGTACATCGCGCCAAAGATGATGTTGGCATTCTCGCCCGCCATCTCCTGCACGTAACCGGCCGCGTCGCTCGCGTCCATCAGGGAGATGTCGCCGGAAATGTTGATGATCACATGGCTCGCGCCGCTGATGGA
>CAYVVW010000083.1:3781-9302 GCA_964455335.1 uncultured Marvinbryantia sp. | reverse complement strand
GAAATCGGGGATGAAGATAGAAAATCTAAAAAAATCCTATGATAGGAAGCTGGTCGTGGACGATGTGACGCTGGACATTCCGAAAGGAAAAGTGCTTTCCATGATTGGCCCGAACGGAGCCGGAAAGTCAACGATTATGGCGATGATTTCAAGGCTTTTGCACTGCGACGGAGGCACGGTCGCGCTTGACGAAAAGGACATCCGGCACTGGAAAAGCCAGGATTTGTCGAAGCGGCTTGCCATTTTGACCCAATCGCACAACATCCAGATGAAATTGACGGTTCGCGAGCTGGTCGCGTTCGGGAGGTTTCCGTACACAGGGGGAAGGCTGACGGCGGAAGATGAGGAAAAGATGGATCAGGCGATCGCATACATGGAACTGACGGGTATACAGCATGAATTTATTGACGAATTGTCCGGCGGCCAGAGGCAGAGGGCATATATCGCAATGGTGATTGCGCAGGACACCGAGTATGTGCTGCTGGATGAGCCAACCAATAATCTGGATATTTACCATGCGGCCAATCTGATGAAAATGGTGCGCAGGCTCTGCGACGAGCTTGGAAAAATCGTCGTCCTTGTCCTGCACGAGATCAATTATGCTTCCTTTTATTCGGATTATATCTGTGCGTTAAAAGATGGGAAAATCGCAAAATTCGGAACGGTGGAAGAGGTGATGACAAAAGAAAACCTCTCCGAGATTTATGGGGTAAATTTTGAAATCATTCGCATCAAGGGCAGGCCCATGGCGATTTATTATTAAAAGAGCAAATGATGCAATATCGTCTAAGCGTGCCAGGATATTTCGCTACGGTACAGTCACACGGAAGTGTGTGTTGTATATCGCCCGGGTACAGTTTCGGCATTGGAGTGGTTTCCCCCTTTTGGGAGGTGAGGCGCGAGGCATTGCTGCGGAGGGAAACAGGCTGTATCTGGCAAACGCAATACAAGCATGGTTATCATTTTACAAAAAGAGAGGATGGATGATATGAAGAGATGGACAATCGCCCTGGCGGCGGCAGCAATGAGTGTATCAATGGCGGGCATGGCGTCCGCGGAAAGCGAAACCGTTACCATTACCACGTTAAACGGCGCAAGAGAGGCCGTCGAAATGGAAGTTCCATACGATCCGGAGAGAGTCGCGATGCTGGATTTGGCATCTTTGGATATCCTGGACAACCTGGGGCTGGGCGATCGGGTGGTGGGTTCGACCACGACCACGCTGGATTATTTGAAAAAGTACGAGGAGGATGAAACGATCGCAAATCTCGGCACGATCAAAGAGGCGGATTTGGAAGCGGTCATGGCTTGCGAGCCGGATTTGATTTTCATCGGCGGCCGTCTGAGCAAATCCTATGACGCATTGAGCGAGATCGCGCCTGTCGTATTTTTGGCCACGGACGCGGAGCTTGGCGTCGTGCAAAGCACGTATCAGAACGCGAAAACGATTGCTTCCATTTTTGGGCTAGAGGACATGGTGGATGAAAAATTCACCGGTTTCGACGAGCGCGTCGCGGCATTGAAGGAAGTGGCCGCGGGGCAGACCGCGGTGATTGGGATGGCGACAAGCGGCAGTTTTAACCTTTTGGGAAATGACGGGCGTTGCTCCCTGATCGCAAAAGAAATCGGGTTTGAAAATATTGGGGCTGACCTGGCGTCCGCAAACGAAAGAGGGGGCGGCGACGGCGGCCAGAAAAAAGAAGAAACGGAAGCCGCAAGCGAAAATGCGGGCAAGGAAACCGCAGAGACGAGTTCCGCGCACGGCGAGGAATCTTCCTTTGAGCTGATTGCGGAATTAAACCCGGCTTATATTTTTGTGTTAGACCGCGATTCCGCAATCGGGCAGGAGGGCGCGAAACTTGCGGCCGACATTATGGACAATGAGCTGGTCGCGGAGACGGACGCTTACAAGAATGGGCATCTTGTCATCATGGACACCCCGTCCGCGTGGTATACCGCCGAGGGAGGCATTACGGCACTTGACACCATGCTCTCTGATTTGGAAACGGCATTGCTCCCATAAGGCTTGAAAACGTTTTCTTGTTTTCGGCTTGGTTTTTTCCCGCCTGAATGGTACAGTTTTCTCATCCTTTAGAACAGGCAGGATCAGCGATGTCAATCAAGAAAATAGCGGAACGGGCGGGGGTTTCCCCCTCCACAGTTTCCAGGGTGCTCAACAACCCTGACTACCAATCCCAAACGCCGGGGCTGCGCGAAAAAATATGGGAAATCGCCATGGAGATGAACTACTCCCCCAATGAGGCGGCGCGCAGCCTGCGCACGGGCGGGCGGGAAAGAACCCAACAGGCGGCCTGCATCTGCGTCCTGATGACCAATACGGACGTGGTGCAGACCGACCCGTTTTTTACCGAACTGTTGCATATCATCGAGAGCGAGATCCACAGGCACATGTGCATCTTGCTAAAAGTGTGGCACATGCCGATTTTTTCGGACGAGAAAAAATGCAAAAACGAAAACATTGACCAAATCATCCAAAATATGCTGGGCGACATGGAGCATACGTGCGATGGGCTTTTGGTGATGGGCAAATGCCACAACCTCGCGTTGAAAAAACTGAAATTCGCATTTCGGCACATCGTTTCCGTCAACCGCAATTCCACCAATTTTGAGGTGGACGAGGTTCTGTGCGACGGGGTCAAAATCGTGGAAACCGCGCTGGATTATTTGCTGGCGTTGGGGCACACGCGCCTCGGGTATATCGGGGCTTGCCACAACGAGTCGCGGTACAAGGGATTTTTGCAAGTCCTCGAAAAGCACCATTTGGAGATTGTGCCGGAATCCATCATCGAGACAAATCAGACAGAGATACAGGGCCACGACGCGATGCGCAGGCTCCTTCAAAGAAAAGACCCGCCGACCGGCATTTATTGCGCAAACGACATCACGGCCATCGGGGCTTTGAAGTGCCTGCGCACCCTAAAACGGCAGGGCTACGCGCCGTCCATCATCAGCAGCGACGACATTTATGAGGCGCAGAATTGCAAGCCGATGCTGACGACCGTCGGGCTTCCGAAAGCGGAAATGGGCAAATTTGCGGTCTACCTCTTGCTGGATCGCATCCGCGGAGGGCACAGCAGCGTCGTCAAAGTCGAGCTGGAGGGAAAACTCATGATCCGGCAGAGCTGCGCGCCGGTGAGCGGGAGATAACGAGCAATTGGCACGATGGAATATCGAGCAATTGGCACGATGTTTTATCGGGCATTTGGCACGATGGAACATCGTGCCGACCGGTGAAAAGGGCTTTCTATACTGGCATCATAAAAAGAAGAAAACATTCGTGGAAAAGAACTTTCCACCCTGGCATCATGACATGAAGAAAACATGGGGTCGTGAGAACGATTTCGTGTTTTCTTCTTTTTTGTCTATGATTCGATGGTAAGATGTCAAGGCTGCAAGTCGTCATCCACACGAAGCACACGGATCGCACGTCGGTGTGGGTATGGGATGAGGAAGCATCTTTTTACCGTAATATCATTTCATTGTAACATCATTTCATAGAAAAGGAGGAGCATGGATTTATGGAGAAAAAACCGAATATTCTGGTCTATTTTACGGATCAGCAGCGGGCGGATACCATCGGGGCTTATGGGCAAAAATTAGATGTGACCCCGACTTTGGACGCGCTTGCAAAGGAAGGCGTGCTGTTTGAGCAGGCGTATACCCCGCAGCCGGTATGCGGCCCTTTCCGCGCGGTGCTGCAGACAGGGAAATATGCGACGCGGATCGGAACATGGAGGAATGGCGTTCCGCTTCCAAACGAAGAAAAAACGATTGGCCACTATTTGCAGGAGGCCGGATATGAGACGGCTTATATCGGAAAATGGCATTTGGCAAGATGCCGCAATGAGGCAATTCCTCCGGAAAAGCACACAGGATATACCGGATTTTGGAGAGCCGCGGACACATTGGAGTTTACATCGCACAGCGAGGGCGGGTATCTTTTTGACGAAAAAATGCAAAAGCTATTTTTTGAGGGATACCGGGTGGACTGCATTACCGATTATGCGCTGGAATATTTGGATCAATACGATGGGAAAAAGCCATTTTTTATGATCGTATCTCATCTTGAACCGCATCACCAGAACGATCGCGGGCACATAGAAGGCCCAGAGGGGAGCAAGGAGCGCTTCCGTGATTTTGAACTTCCGGGGGATCTGGAAGCCTTGGGCGGAAATGCCAGGGAAGAATATCCCGATTATCTCGGGTGCTGCAGAAGCCTGGATGATAACTTGCATAGGCTCGTAGAAAGCCTGCAGCAAAAAGGTTTGTACGAGAACACGGTCATTCTCTATGTGTCCGACCATGGGGCGCATTTCTTTACCAGAAATCAAGACAGCCACAGTTTGGGGATGGATGACTACAAACGGTCTGGCCACAGCGCGTGCCTGCGCGTGCCATTGGTGATTTCAGGGCCGGGATTTCGCGGCGGCGTGCGCGTGCCCGATCTGGTCAGCACGGTGAGCCTGGCAAAGACGATCTTGGCGATGGCAGGACTGCATCCGGACGGCCTCGATGGGGAAGATCTCAAAGAAGTGGCCGAAGGGCGGCTGCCAAATCGCAAGAATGAAGTGTTTGCGCAGATCAGCGAAAGCAAAGTGGGCCGGTGCATCCACACGGAAAAGTACTTGTATGGCATTTATGCGCCAGGCCTGGATGGGCGCGAATTTTTCTCATCGGACATTTACGAGGACGATTATTTGTACGACCTTGAGAAAGATCCCTGCGAATTGCACAACCTGATTGGCGAAAAAGCGTATGAAGCGGCGCGGGATGAACTGGCGCAGAAACTGGTTGGGTGGATGCGCCTTGCGGGGGAAAAAGAACCCGTCATTCAGAAAAAAGATTGGAAGTAAGAGACTGCATAAGAATAGGAGGATCTTTATGAGAACAAAACGGGTACTATCATTTTTCCTGTCTGCCGCGGTGGCTGTCGCGGCAGTTTCGGGAACGCAGGTATCGGCATCCGCGGAGGAAAAAACGAAACTTACAGTGATGTTGTCTACGGCGCAGCAGCCAGAGCGAAAAGCCTATTATGAATCTTTGGTCGAGGCGTTTGAAGCGGAAAATCCCGACATTGAGGTGGATTTGCAGTCTGCCACAGATGGCGGTTTTGAGACAAAGTTGAATACCGCATTTGCGTCCGGAACAGCTCCGGATGTGCTCTATGCAACGTTGGCTTCTATAGGAAAGAGGGTGCCGCTCGGGCAGTATTACCCGCTCACAGAGTATACCGAGCATTGGGACCAACTGGATGATTTCATGGACAATCCCCTGCAACTCGGACAGGTGGATGGCGTGCAATATGGGATTCCAATTTTTGCGGACGCAAGGATTCTTTTGTACAACAAGGCATTATTTGCCGAAGCGGGGCTTGACCCAAACACACCGCCAACAAACTGGGAGGAGCTAAAAGCCGCGCATGAGGCGCTGACAAAAAAAGATGAGAATGGGAACGTCACGCAGGTGGGATTTTCAATCCCGACAAGCGGTACCGGCCTGC
>CAYVVW010000083.1:0-3703 GCA_964455335.1 uncultured Marvinbryantia sp. | reverse complement strand
AAAACCTGGTGGACGAAGATACCGACGAAATTTTGTTTCACACGACGGAGGCAGTGGAGGCCGCGGAGTTTCTCAGCGAATTGCGGGAAATCGGAAATATTCCATGGGACTGCAGTGCCATGGATAGCGATCCCTTCGTAAAAGGAGACGCGGCAATTACCATTACCACGACCAGTATATATAACGTGCTGAAACAAAGCGACATGGGGGCGGATATTGCGATCGGGAATCCGCTTTCCAACAAGGAAACGTCCACTTTTTGCGGGATGCACTTTCTGTTTATCACCTCTGACAGCGCGCACAAAGATGCCGCATGGAGATTCATTGCGTTTGCGCAAAGTGCGGATCGTATGTGGGACAGGTATGAGCAACTTGGGTTTGTGCCGCTTCGGGAAAGCCTGCGGGAACAGTATATTTCAGAAGACCCCGCCACGCACGAGGCAATGTACAATTCGATTGCGCATGGGCACGGTTCGCCGAAAGTTCCCTATTTCAGCAGTTTGACGGATGTGGTAAACACGGCAATGGAAGAGATCGCATATGGGGTGCGCGGCGTGCAGGAAGCGTTGGATGCCGCCGCTGAGCAGCTGAAAGAGGACATTGGATAGGGATTCGCCCTTCTCCAGAAAAGAAATCGAAGCGGTGAAGTTGCAAATCACAACTTCACCGCTTCTTTGCAAGTCAAGATGAGTTCAATCCTTTTTCCAGAACGCGTCGCGCTGTTCCTCGCTCGCAAATTCGTATGGGGCTGCGTGAAATACGATTTTTTTCATCTCTCCCTCATATGGAAATGGGAGTTTGTTGTGCGGGTCTACCGAAGTGTACGCCCCGTCCTTGATGCTGCCTACCGTTCCGCGCCAAAATCGGTTTTGGAGCATTTTTTTAATTCTCGTCGTTGCCTCTTGCTTTCCATTGACGTAGAGCCTCACCATTCCGCCCGGATCTTTCGCTTCCGTTTCCACCCGAATGACTACTTCGCCTTCGGGCAGCTCCGGCGTGACCGCCGTGTCGTAGGATTCCATGTGATAATTGTAGGTAAAATGCAAGCGGTTGTCTCGGATAAACGCGGTGTAGCCCCCGAAACGGTTCCCAACGGCGTATAGGGTTCCCGCTTTGTCGTTCCTGTGATCCAGTGTCACCTGCACCACACTGCTCCTGTCTTGAAAGTCCAGGGGCGCACTGCTTTCAAACGGTTCGATGATGTTTTCATAGGCATAGGATACCTCTTTCATTCGCCTATGCCGGTCATCCAATTCCTCGCGCCGACGCTTCTTCGTGGCAAGGAGGTGCGGTCCCCTTCCTAAGGGAAAGACGTGATTTGCGGAGGCTTCCTTAAACCACAGGTTTTTCAATTCCTCTACCTTATCCGGATAGTGTTCCGCCACATTTTCGGACTCCGAATAGTCGGTTTCCGTGTGATACAATTCCCACACGTCGTCCGCATAATCATCCGTGAGGGCGTGGTTTGCCACGAGCGTCCATCCGTCTTTCCAGATCCCGCGGTTGCCACCATGTTCGTAATACTGAACCGGTTTTCGGCTCGCGGCCTGCGCGTCTGCAAATGTATAATAGAGGCTCGTCCCGGTAAATGGTTTCTGGGGGACTCCTTTGAGGAATGCCGGTTTTGTGATCCCGATTGCCTCAAGCACCGCAGGAGTAATATCTGACACATGGTGGTATTGTTTTCGGATTCCGCCCGCGTCTTTGATGGCACTCGGGTAGCGGATGATCAGGGGATCTTTGATGCCGCCCGCGTGCACCCAGCTTTTGTACCACTGGAACGGCGTGTTGCCGGCGTGCCCCCAACCGGCAGGGTAAATCTCGGAAGAATACTCGGTTCCCATGTCCGCAAAATGCTCCAGGGCCAACTGAAAGTCGTCCTCTTTTGTCTCTTCGAAAAAGCCCCGGGCCTTTTCTCGGACAAAAAGCCCGGAATATCCGCCTCCCGCGCTGGCACCGTTGTCGGAGAGAAGCACAATCAGGGTATTGTCCCGCTCCCCGATGGAATCGATGTAGTCCACCACTCTGCCGATCTGCGCGTCTGTGTACTCCAAAAAGCCGGCGAAGACTTCCATATAGCGGGCATACACTTTTTTCTCATCTGCGCTCAGACTCTCCCATGGCGCCACACGGGGGTTGCGCCCTGTCAGGTTCGCGTCCTGCGGAATGACGCCCAATTCTTTTTGACGGGCAAACCACCTTTCGCGGATGACATCCCAGCCGTCATCAAACGCGCCTTTGTATTTGTCGATATATTCCAGGGGCGCCTGATGCGGGCAGTGGCCGCAGCCATAGGCCAAGTAGAGGAAAAACGGCTGTTCCGGGCGATCCAGGTGGTGATGGTATAGGTAGCGGATTGCCTGATCAGACAAATCGGCAGACAAATGATACCCTTCTTCTGGCTGGCGCGGCTGCCGAACCTTTGTGTTATCCCGCACCAGGCTCGGGTGGTACTGGTCTGTAGATCCGCCCAAAAACCCATAATATCTGTCAAAGCCTTTTTGCAGCGGCCAGTAGGTCACGTTGCCCTGCCCGTGGCTGTCATCCACGGGCGAAAGGTGCCACTTGCCCACCGCAAATGTGGCATAGCCATATTCTTTTAAAATTTCCGCGAGGGTGGCGCAGGAGGGGTTGATGTGCCCAAGCTGATTCGGGAAACCCGCGTAATTGCCGATCACGGTCGCCACACCCGCCGCGTGGTGGTTGACACCCGTAAGGAGGGAGGCTCTTGTCGCTGAACAGATTGCGGTAGTATGGAAGTTGTTGTACCGCAAGCCTTCGTCCGCGAGACGGTTGATATGTGGCGTATGGATATTTGAGCCGTAACATCCAAGCTGCGCAAAGCCGACATCGTCCAAAACGATATATACAACGTTTGTTCTTGATTTTGGCTGCCATTCCTCTTTTTCAAAACTCAATTTGGAGTCTTTGATTGTGAACCCCTCATAGCCGTTAAATACTTTTTCTCTCATGAACAGATGCGATCTCCTTTCTAAAAATAATTTGATTTTTGTTGGTAAAATCGGGTAGGCAGGCATCTTTTTACCGCATTATTTTATTCTGGTCTGGGGCACAGCTCAACCGCTCATTTTGAAATCGTTGTCATCTTTACGGGGCGCAATTTTTTCTCCTGTCCTCTGTAGGCTTGATACCTTGCAGGAAAGCCGATATTCAGATAGAGAACAACAGGGGTCGTGAGAACGGTTTCACGTTTTTCGCTTTTCAAATGGGAACTTTTGTGAGATATTGGAACTCGCGCTACGCACAAGGACTTGCGCGGGAAAATATACGAGGAGGTTCTTTATGAGAACAAAACGAGTAGTATCATTTTTCTTGTCTGTTGCGGTGGCTGCCATGACAGTATCGGGAACATGGGTATCAGCATCTGCGGAGGAAAAAACAAAACTTACAGTGATGTTGAATGGAGCAGCACAGAATCCCCCAGAGAGAAAAGCCTATTATGAATCTTTGGCAGAAGCTTTTGAAGCGGAGTATCCCGATGTTGAGGTGGAGTTGCAGTCTGCTGCGGATGGTGGTTTTGGAACAAAGTTAAATACTGCTTTTGCTTCTGGGACGGCTCCGGATGTGCTCTATACGAATTTAGCTATCCTAGGGCAGAGGGTGCCGCTCGGGCAGTTTTATCCGCTCACAGAGTAATCCGAAAACTGGGATCAACTGGATGATTTCATGGAAAATCCACTGC
>CAYVVW010000082.1:0-9328 GCA_964455335.1 uncultured Marvinbryantia sp. | reverse complement strand
ATGGATGCCCGGCTGCCCCAGCCAACGATGAACAGGCATGGGACACCCTACACCTTGTCATCCTTCCGTCACAGAACCGTGTTCAGCCAGAAAGAAAGATAATGCGTCTTTCTCATGAGCCATATGAATTTTCCGCAGTGTTTTTCGGAATAGTTCCATACATCTGGGGCAGACTCACGGACAAGTTTGTCAAGCGCTTTTATGCGCCTCAAAGCGCCCCCCCCCGATATAACTTTGCATTTGTGGCATTTTTTTATCCTGTTGATTCCCCACGCATATATTTCGGAAGAGGTACAACGTATCATGTAGCGGTAGCTCCTTTGTCCGTCAGCTTCTGCTTTTGTACACACCGCTAAAATATTTTTCAAGATAAAAACATAGTCGTCGTAATGCCTGATGATCTCGGTGGGACTTGTGCTCTGCCCCTCCCTGCCAACTCGGTAGTAATTCAGCTGTAACGCAAAGTATTGGACCGTTTTGACCCGCAAAAATGGAACGATGTCATAGTAAAAGTCGGTATGGGGCATATGTTCGGGACAAGTCAGCCCTGACGCGCGGAGTATGTCGGTGCGATAGCACAAATTGTGCACGATGAGCGCGGGCATCGTTTCCAAAACGTCGGTCATTTGGCAAACCTGCCCGTCCGCCATTGACTGCAACTTTTTCGGCTCAAATTTTCCCGCACGCGCATATGCGTAGTCCGTCGCCACCACGTCCGCGTCCGTCCGCTTAAGTTCCGCAACCAGCTTGGCAAGGCCGTCCCTGTCGAACCAGTCGTCGCCGTCCAGGATCTTGAAATACTTTCCAGTGGCATGCGCGATGCTGTAGTTGACGGTGGATCCCCAGCCGCCGTTCTCCTTGTGCACCGGGATGAACGTCCCCGGGAATTTTCTGCCATAAGCCTTCGCGATTTCCAGCGAGCGGTCCGTCCCGCCGTCATCGTTCACAAAGACCTCCAGCTCCTCCGCAATCTCAGGTATCGCAAGCGAAGAAAGGCATTCTTCGAGATAATTCTCCATGTTATATGCCGCAACTGATACGGTTAATATTTTCTTTGCGTGCTCCATCCTTGTCTGAACCTCCTTATTCGTAACGTGCGCGAATTCTAATTTGACAAGCAGCCCATAAAATTGCGCTTGTTTTCCATCGCCGTTGTTGTCGGCCTGCCCAGATCCGGGCGCGCCCCTATGGATGCCTTCGCCTCGATCAGCGCAAGGCCGGCGCACCGCTTTGCCCGCGCCAGCGCACTGTCCAAGGATGGGAAATCACACACGCGCTCCGCATATGCATAGCCGCATGCGCGCGCGACTCCCACAAGGTCTATTTCTTCTGCCACCGTTGGCATGCCGCCCACCGACTCATGCGCGCCGTTGTTGATGACGACGTGCACGAGGTTCTCTGGCTTCTGCGCCCCGATCACCGCCATGGCGCCCATGTGCATCAGAACCGCGCCATCCCCGTCGATGCACCAGACTTTCTTGCCTGGCTTGCTCAGGGCGATTCCCAACGCAATCGAGGAGCTGTGCCCCATGGAGCCGACGGTCAGGAAGTCACGCTCGTGGCCCTGCCCGTTTGCTTCCCGGATCTCGAACAGCTCGCGGCTGGCCTTGCCCGTCGTGGAGACAATCGTGTCGTCCCCAGTGACCGCCGCGATGTGACGGATGATCTCTTCCCTGGCCATGGTATTGGCGTTCTGATATGCCACCTTGCCGTCGAACTCCAGCGCGTCTTTGCAGATCACAAACGCGCATTGCTTCCCTTTCGCCCAAAGTTCACGGTACTCGGCCAGTTTCGCATGGACTTCGTCCTCTTTCGTATTCCTGTTGATGACCAAATGGGTGATGTCCATGTCTTCCAGCAGTTTCACTGTCACCTGGCCCTGATAGACATGCTGCGGCTCGTCATGGATGCCCGGCATCCCGCGCCAGCCCACGAGGAATAGGCACGGGATGCCATACACCTTGTCATTCATCAGGGATGCCACGGGGTTGATGATGTTGCCCTCGCCGGAATTCTGCAGGTACACCACCGGCACTTTTCCCGTCGCAAGGTGGTACCCGGCCGCCAGCGCCACCGCGTTCCCCTCATTTGCAGCGATGATATGGTGCCTTGGGTCAGTGCCGTACTCCGACATCAGCCAATCGCATAAAGCCTTTAGCTGGCTGTCCGGCACGCCGGCGAAAAAGTCAAATGCTTTCAGGAAATCCAATCTCATGGTTTGTCGCCTTTTCCCTTACTATCTTTTCATAAAGTGTCCGCAATGCCTTGCCGTCCAGGGATACGGGGTTGTTCTTCAATCGCGCCGGATTCACGGACCGGGTCAAGGTATCCAAATCCTGCTCTCTGTCCGTTGAAACAGGATAGGCCATGCCAAGTTCCGCCAGCAGCTCCCGCAGCTTCACGACCGCATCCGCAGGGCTATCAGATCCCAGCGCGCGGGCGATCTCCGCAAACACGCCCGCAAGAAACTCCTTTCCCCTGCTGTCGACGCAGTTCTCCATATGTCCCAGCATGTGCTCCCAGACTTCCGGCAGACAGAGCGCCGCCGCATGGCCATGGGGCAGGCCATACAGTCCAGTCAGCTTGTAGCTCATGGCATGGGGCGCGGTTGTCTGGGTGATGTTGATCGCCCTACCGGCATAGTTCGCTGCCCACATGATCTGCCCCGCCGCGCTGTCCGCATTTCCAAAGATGTGCGCTTCCCAATTCGCCCTGATCGCCTCAATCGCCTTTCTGGCATAGCCAATGCTCTCCTCGGTGGAATTCACCGACCACCCGGATTCGATGGCTTGGCACAGGGCATCCAGCATCGCGCACTTTTTCTGGTACTCCGGCAGGCCGCGCAGGACGACCGGCGCCAGCACCGCCACGTCCGGCAGGATGCTCCCATGTGTCACAGATTGCTTTTCTCCATGGTAATAGATCACCGCAAAACGGGTGGACTCGCTCCCCGTTCCCGCCGTGGTGGGCAGGGCGACCAGCGGCACGCCCGTGTCTGCCGGCTCCTGCTTTAAGTAATTCTCCTTCGAGTCCATCCGGCAGTAGAGCTTGACGCATTTGGCCACGTCGATAGCGCTGCCGCCGCCAACGGCCAGGATTCCGTCGCATCCCTTTGAACGGAACAGATCCACTGCCCTGCGCACGTCCTCATACAACGGGTTTGGGGCAAAATCGCTAAACCGGACGGTCTCAACAGGCAGTGCCTGGACCGCTTCCTGGATGGGCAGCCTGTCAAAAGACCTGCCGCACACCAGGAGCAGTTTTGAGATTTTTTTCTCTTCCAGGATGCCTCGGAGAGCCTTCCCCACCTTGCGGCAGGCATTGCCAGCATCCCCGCAAAAAACAATCTGTTGTTCCATCTTCCACCCCACAGAATCCTGACCCAGTGCCACCCCGGACCATCGCCTCCCACGCACGAATCCCCGGGCCTCGTGTCCCTCCAGATATTGGTATTGTCGGATTTTTATTCCCCAAATTTATGCCTTCCCGCATCCCTGTCCTGACTGGCGCTTATTCCTCCGGTATGAGCCGAATAATATCCTGGATCGGCATGCAGATGTCGTCACATTCTTTCGCACGGTGGTGTTCCAGAATCAGCCTGGCGGCGTTCTGCATGGCAGGGAAGCCTGACCGGGTCAGCTGGTTGGCGTAGATGACGACGTTCACGCCCCTTGCCTTGAACTCCTCCTCCGTCACCGTGTTGAAGGAGGTCGGCACCACGACAATCGGCGTCACGGCATCCCTTGCGCGGAACTGCCCCACGAACGCAAAGATCTCGGCGGGGTCCTTCTTCCTGCTGTGGATCATGATGGCATCCGCCCCCGCGCCCGCAAAGGCAAACGCGCGCTTCAGCGCGTCTTCCATGCCTTTCTCTAAAATCAGGCTCTCTATCCGCGCGCAGATCATGAAATCCTTTGTCTTCTGCGCCCGCTTGCCAGCGGCGATCTTGGCGCTGAACTGCGCAATGCTGTCCTGCGTCTGCGCCACCTCCGTGCCAAAAAGCGAGTTTTTCTTCAGCCCCGTCTTGTCCTCGATGATCACCATGGACACGCCCATGCGCTCCAGGGAACGGACGGTGTACACGAAATGCTCCGTCAGCCCGCCGGTGTCCCCGTCAAAGATAATGGGCTTGGTCGTCACTTCCATGATGTCGTCGATGGTCCTGAAACGGCTCGTCATGTCCACCAGCTCGATGTCCGGCTTTCCCTTGGCCGTGCTGTCACAAAGGGAACTGACCCACATGGCGTCGAACTGGTAGGTCCTGCCGTCCTGCAGCACGGTCGTTTTCTCCGCGATCAGGCCGGTGATGCCGCTGTGCGCCTCGATGGCGGTGACAAGCCCTTTCATGGCAAGCAGTTTCCTTAGCCTGCCCCTGCGCAAGTCCGGCATGGCAAGCTCTGCTCTGGACCTCGTCTCCAGTTCGGTATAACGTTGGTCTTTTGCATATGGGTATTCCACCAGACGGCCGCCGTATTCCGCCAGGATGTCGGCCACCTCCGCGCGGATGCCCCTCTGGAAGCCCTCCCTCCAGTCATCGCCGTGCACCACGTAGTCCGGCTGGAACTTGCGCAGGTTTTCGGCATAGCTCAGCGTGCGCTGCTCCACCACCTTGCAGATGCCGGCGATGTTTTCAAACAGGGATTTCCGCTCCGCAAACGGCAGCAGCGGGAAACGCCTGTAGCTTGCGACTGCCTCGTCGGAGAGCACGCCGATGATGAGTTTTCCGAGTTTTCTCGCTCGGTTGATGATCGCGATATGCCCGCTGTGGAGCATGTCCGTTGAGAAGCACATGTAGACGGTGCGGTTCTCGATTTCCCTAACGCGGGATGCCACGACCGCTAAGTCATCTGGCGTGTCTATCTCCGCGCAAAGCGATTTCCCAATCTCAAGTGCCTGTACCCTGCAGAGATCCGACACCTCATTGAACGCGTCCTCCGCATAGCAATCCCGCCTGCCGCCCGCGCAGAACGCGCATATCTTGTCCAGCCACGCCTTCCAGTCGGGACGGTTCAGCTTGTAGAGCGGCTGGGCGGCCACGGCATCGGTGAAAAACCCCACGCCGACTTTTTCCACCCAGCCGCCATGGACGACTGCCTTGAAATCCTTCTCCGGAAGAGGCAGGGCGGAACTGACCGCCATGCAGCTTGCCTTGCTGGACACGACATCCTCAAAGACGCCCTGCTCAAAGACCAGGTCGCCGTGCATCAGGACGACGTCATCGTCACGGAGATGCTCGCGGGCCAGGTAGATGGAGTAGATGTAGTTTGTGCTCTCGTACAGCGGGTTGTTGACGAACGTGTAGTGCAGCGGGAAATCCAGCGAGTTGCAGTAATCCACCAGAACCCCATCATAATAGCCTGTCGTCATGACCACTTCCGTGATGCCCGCTTCTGCAATGATGCGAAGCTGCCTGCTTAAAATTGTCTCCCGTGCGGACACTTCCGTCATGCACTTGGGGTGCTCCGAGCTCAGGGTGCCCATGCGGGTTCCGAGGCCGGAATTCAAGATCAAAGCCTTCATGTTTACCTACCACTCCGTGTGTCCATTCTCTTGCTGAAAAGCAGCAAAATCTTTTTCGATTGCTATCACTGCGGCGTTGTTTTGTATCTCCCCCGATACAACAACCCATTATAAGAGATATTCCTATCTGGCATCGCTCCGTACGCAACTCGTTTTTCGGTTTTCGGTTCGCAATACGCTATGGATGAACACAGACCATAAAAGGTCCACAAAAATTCGTTGTTACAATTTTCAGAGATAAACACGATCATCAGCGCAAACAGGGCGCAAGTGGCAATTTGGGCACTGCTTTTGTCTCTCTCGTCATTGAGTGCCTTGACAACCCGATACAGGAAAATGCCCATCAATACCCCGGTTATCAAACCGCCTTCCATCAAAAACTCCAAGTAATAGTTATGCGCGTCCGATGCATGGACCGTTACGCCAATCATGGATGCGTTATCGGTGCCGGTCTTAAGGCCGACACCAAAGAACAGGTTATTTTTTATGATCTCAATGACGTTTGCCCAAATGTAAATGCGTCTTGAAAAGGTCATGTCTCTCTGGAGCAAGTTCCGGACCAGAAACTGCATAGACGCGCTGTTCATCAGAGCCTGTCCCGCAAGCACCATCACAAGCACCGTGACAGCCACAATCGCCAAATTTCGGGCGGTAAATAAGACCGTGAAAAACTTAAAGCGGACAAGCAAAAGAAGCCCCGTTACCAAGGTTACGCCCACGATTCCGCTTGATGATCGAATCAAAAAGACACTAGCAAAGCCAATGGCAATACTCAATAGCGTAAAAATGTGCCATCGTGTTTTACTCACCATATCTGAAAGGGCAGATACAGCAATGCAGATAATACAGGTTTTTCCAATACCATTTTTGAAACCCAAGAACCAGTAACGGTGATCCAAGCTCCCATTGGCCAACTCCACATAATATAACCCGTCTCTGAAAAAAACGATGGAAAGGAGATTGATCGCCACACATGCGAACATAACATTTTTAAGCACCCGAAGATAGCCAGGCGCATCCTTCCTCATGCATCGGGCGGACAGGAAAAACCCGTATGGAAATGTGATCAGCTTCACAATGGCAGTCACGACTTCACCTTGATGGAAAATCGTGCTACCAAGGATGCAGCCATACACAAGAATCGCAAATGCGCCCGTTATCAGTACCTGCCAACTTTGCCGTTCCCGAAAGGTTTCAATGGCAACCAGGAAACAGCACAGTATGAGCATGGCCTGCCATGCCCGGTGCACAACCGGCGACACTTTCGCAATGTAAGCTGGCTCCGCAAGAGCCAATACCTCAATGTACATTAACAGTATGCTGTACTTTACCCGAAGCCTCATAAAAACTCCCGTCTCGCAGCCGCCATCCGAACATCACGACCTTGCCCTTGGCGCCTTTTGCGTCATTGCCAGTTTTTTACTTCCCACGGCAGCACCTTGATCAGCCACAGTGCCTTGTAATTTGTCTTCCTGGACAGCCCAATCAGCCGGCCAATCTTCCCATATCGTGTCGCATTCTTGTATATTTCTGGGGCAACTGATTTGATATTTTCCTCAAACGCCATCACCTCGCCAATGCTTTGCGCAGTGATCGGTTTCAGTAACAATGTCTTGATAGCCTGGAAGTAATACTTGGAGATCCTGGAGACAATATAGGCTGTCTTCACCCCATTTTCGCTGGCGTGTCTCGCATAGAATTTGCAAAGGCTCTCCACGCTGGACAACATGTCCTGTGAATACTTGATTCTGGATGCCCTGCTCGCGCTTTGCTCCTCCCTGCCGACACGGTAACAGTAGACGTATTCTTTCAGGAAATAGATCCGCTTGCACCGCGTGAGTGGAATGACCGCGTACAGTTGGTCCGTGTACATCAATCGTGCCGGCAATTCCAGCCCGCACGTCTTCAGCACGCTTGTGCGGTACACAATTGACCACATGCTGAAGGGCCGCTTCCCACTGACATCCGCAAGGACGACTGCTTTGCCCCAGGGACAGTCGTCAAATTCCACGTCTTCCAATTCGTTTTCGTTTGGCCCCTTGCGGTAAGGCAGCATTACCGCATCCATGCCGTCTTCCCCAAAACTCTTTAATTTCGAGACTAGCCTCTCCAGTGCCTCGCGGTCAAACCAGTCATCCCCGTCCAACAGCTTGAAGTATTTTCCGCTGGCATGGGTCATGCTGTAATTGACCGTAGTTCCATAACCGCCGTTTTCCTTATGTACAGGAAATATGGAATTCGGATATCGTGCGGCATATTCCTTGGCAATATCGAGTGTGTGGTCCGTCCCCCCGTCATCGATGACGAAAATCTCCAGATCATCAATCACTTTTTCGTCAACAAGAGAATCCAGCGTTTGCCTGATATACCGCTCCATGTTATATGCGGCAACTGAAATCGTCAGCGTCTTCATGCTGCGGCACCTGCCCAGCATTCGGAAATAGGGCTATTTAACAGAAATCCTATTAACCCCCCCCCCGGATTTTTGGGCTTCCATCCAGGCCGGTAAATGTCATTAAGACCTTTTTTGTTTAGCAGTGCTTCATGATAGGCCGCCTTGTACATTTCTTTTAGTTCCCTGTCCTTTCTTGAAAATATGGATGTATCGCAGACTATGCCCTTCAAGTACTTCATTAAGAAATACCGATAAGGGAAATTTTTTCTCAGCATCAGCAGCAAGTTCCGTTTGAAATAAAACTTTCCCCAGTTGACCACATTTTCATCATACGGAGGCGTGTCATGATCCACGATGCTTCCCGTCACGCATATAAGTTTTCCCGCTTTATTAAGGCGCAGCGAATGTTCCTGGTCGTCACGGTAAATGAAGTAATCCTTTTCATCCAACCCTACTTTCTCCAGCATACTCGCTTTGATGCATGAGCCGACATAGGAAAGCATATTGAACGCAAAAGCGGTTTGATCATATTCATCCTCTTTTGACTTCTGGACTTTCACCTTAAGGAATGTCTTCGTTACATGATTTCGATGGCTAAGATGAATTTTCCCTTGGTTATATACCGCAGAGCAAACCGCAGCGATTTGATGTTTTTCTGCAGTCGGCAATGCCTCATAATAGTCGCTTAACCTTTCCATGGCATCCGGTCTTGGATAGGCATCATCGTCGGCGACCCATACCCATTCGGCTCCCAGATCCATTGCCTTTTGCATGCCAACATAAAAGCCCCCAGCTCCGCCAAGATTCCGCTCCGTGTTTACTACATAGCGCGGATTTTCACCACCTGCTTTCTTCCATTCCGAAAGGAAATTTTCAGTGCCGTCCGTGCTGCGGTTATTAACAACCAATGTAAAATGTGGCTGAAATGTCTGGGCATCATAACACGCAAGCGCCTTCTTCAATTTCTCAAGGCGGTTAAATGTCACAATGACCGCACCAATTTTCATGATCCAACACCCCCATTTTTCATTACCGCTAATGCCTCCTCCACGCCATCCTGCAAGCCGAACATCCCCCGCCATCCCAATTGCTCCAACTTTCTCGCGTCCAGACTGGAATCCCCCATCAGGTTGTAGCTTTCCTTTTCCTGGTCAGTCGGTTCCTCAAAAAGGATTTCCACGCCTGTGGCATCTGCGACGGCCTGCGCGAACTGAAGCACCGTGCAGACGGACTCCCGATTGGAAATGTTGTAGGCATTGCCCCTCTCCCCGCGCAGCAGGACCGCGAGGATGGCCGCTGCACAGTCCAGGACATGGCAATAAGAGCGCCGCTGGCTGCCCGCGCTTTTCATCACGATGGGCTTCCCGCTAGCGCCGGCGCGCAGGAACTGCGATGCCGCGCGATTGTCTGACT
>CAYVVW010000081.1:0-9413 GCA_964455335.1 uncultured Marvinbryantia sp. | reverse complement strand
TTAAGGCTGTAAATTTTTAGCAAAACGAGCGGGGGTTTTTACCCCGGTATCATTATATATGTTTTATTAGCAAATGCAAGCGTTCACGAGCTTCTTGAAAATTTTACACGATTATGCTACCATCAAGTCGTACGTGCAGGCGCAGTTCCAAGGCGCTTTTTGGCAAGATCGAGTTGCAAATATGGCTGCAGTTTGCAAGTGCAAGCAGTTTTCGGGTGCGCATCCCCCGGAGGGGCTATCGTAAACGGCAAATATTTTTGTCGTTTACGATAGAGAGGAGGTGTAGCGGTGGGAGAAGTTCAGAGAAACAGATGCGGTTGGGAAGGTACTTCCCCGAAAATGGTCGCGTATCACGACGAGCGGTGGTGCAAGCCGGTCCATGATGAGCGGGAGCTTTTTGCAATGCTGGTTTTGGAGAGCGCGCAGGCTGGGCTTTCCTGGTCTACTATCATTGAAAAGGAGGCGCGTTACCGTGAGGTTTTTGACGGTTTTGACCCCGCCATTGTGGCAGGGTATGGCGATGAAAAGATTGCGGAACTGCTGGCTGATGCGGGCATTGTCAGAAACAGGCGGAAAGTGCTTTCCGCAGTGGCCAATGCCAGTGCTTTTCTGAAAGTTCAGGAGGAATTCGGCAGTTTTGACGCATACATCTGGGGGTTCACTTCCGGAAAAGTCGTTGACCATCACCTAAAGTCTGTAGAAGAAATGCCCGCAAACGACGCATTGTCGGACAAAATCAGCAAGGATTTGAAAAAGCGGGGGTTCCAATTCGTGGGATCTACCATCGTTTATTCCTACTTGCAAGCGATAGGCATCGTCAACGACCATTTGGACACGTGCGCGTTTCGATAGGAGGCGACCCACTGCTTTATGCATTTATGCAAAAGAAGAAACGGAGAGTGTGGGATTCGAACCCACGTGCCCAAAAAGGACAACCGCATTTCGAGTGCGGCTCGTTATGACCACTTCGATAACTCTCCAACACGAGAGGCATTATAACAGACTTTTCTCCATCTGTCAAAGAAAATCGGAAAATTTCGTCAGGGATTTTGTATCGGAAAATCTCGTTAGGGATTTCGTCGGAGTTTTGTCAGATTTCGCCAGAGCCTCGTCAGATTTCATCGGGGAAAGGATTTATGCCTTGTGTCCCCCGATCTGCGTGTTGCGCTCCCGCGCCGTTGCGCCCTCCCTAAAATTCAGGCCTTTCAGCACAGCGTTTTTTCCGTACCGCTTCTTAACCGCCAGTATCATCTGTTGTATTTTCTTTTCCTTTTCCAGTTCCGCCTGCTCCTGTTCCCGCTGGGCTTGCCGTGCGGCGTAGTCAGTAAACAGTTCCAGCTGCTCGTATTTGGACGCTTGTCGGACGGAAGATGCTGTTATGACCCGCTCCGCCGCGATATTCAGCCTGCGGATCAGCAGGTTGGGATTGACAATCCGGTCATACAACTCCGAGGCCGCCTCCATGATTTGCCTTGTGGAGGATGTGGGCAGCGCGAGGTGGGTGGTTCCGTGGGCATGCTTGGGGATTTTCCTGCCGTAATGGTCCGTGACGATTTCGCCGTGGTAGGTTTTTCTGCGCTGCGGGTCTGTCAGGTTTTCCACGTCATAGCCGAGGGTGATGACGAGCTGGTCGGTGGCAAGCCCCTTGTCCACCAAATCCAGCGAAAGCGCGTCGGCCATTTCCCGCAGCACGATCCGCGCTTTTTTTGCGTCATAAGGCTCTTTTAGGACCTGTCCGGAGCTGAGGCTGTTGGTGTCGGGCCGGTAGGCGCGTACCGCCTCCACGGTGCAAGGCTCCCATCCCCACGCGTGGTCGATCAGAAGCTCCGCATTCTTCCCGAACAGCCGGTAGAGCAGGCTTTCATCCTGGACGGACTGCCGCGCCACATCCCCCATGGTGAACATCCCATGCGCTTCCAGTTTTTTCGCATAGCCGTGCCCGACGCGCCAGAAATCCGTGAGGGGCCGGTGCGTCCAAAGGCTCTGCCGGTAGCCCATTTCATCCAGCTGCGCAATCCGCGCGCCGTTTTTGTCCGCAGGTATACGTTTTGCCACGATGTCCATGGCGATCTTGCATAGGTACAGGTTGGTCCCGATCCCTGCCGTTGCGGTGATGCCAGTGGTGTTCAGCACGTCTTGGAGAATTTTCGTCGCAAGGTCGCGCGGGGAGAGTTTGTAGTTGCCAAGGTAGGCTGTCACGTCGATGAAAACTTCGTCAATGGAGTAGACGAGGATGTCCTCCGGCGAGACATACTTCATGTAGACCCCGTAAATCTGCGTGCTGTACGCCATGTAGTGTGCCATGCGCGGCGGCGCGATGATGAAATCGATCCCAAGGGATGGGTTCTTGGCAAGCGCGGAGGCAGAGTGGGATAAGCCGGTGAGCGTATGCCCGGGCGCTTCCTGCCTGCGCCGCGCATTGGCCTCGCGCACCCGCTGCCTCACCTCAAACAGCCGCGGCCTGCCGGGGATGCCATAGCCCTTTAGGGAGGGGGTGACCGCGAGGCAGATGGTCTTGTCCGTCCGGCTCTCGTCCGCGACCACAAGATTGGTGTCCAGCGGGTCAAGCTCCCGCTCCAGGCACTCGACGGACGCATAGAAGGACTTCAGGTCAATCGCAAGGTAATACCGTGTGCCCACAGCGCATCCTCCTCTCCAATTCGCAGGCATCTTTTTTTCCGCAACGCCATTTCATCGCCAAAAAAGTTGTCGCGGCGTCTGTGCCGATGGAAGATGGAAAAGCCATGCCGCCAGGGATTTCTCAATCATCGAAATCCGTGGATGCGTGGAAAATCTCCCCGGCGATATCCGCAATGTCTTTTAAGGGGATGCGCTGTCCATTTGCCAGGTTCAGCGTGCGCCCATATGCGTCTATCCTTTTCAGGCTGCCGGTGGCAGTGACGTAGCTGCCTCCGGCTTTTTTCGCGTCCTTTTGAAAATAGGTAATCCGGATGTCCGGCTGCTCATGCCTCGCCAGCGCGTCCGTAAGCAGTCGTTGTTTCCTGTCGAGTATGGCCTGCTGCGCTTCGCTTAAGCTTGTTTTTTCGTCCGTGAGCCGCGCGGCCTCGCCCACGGCATCCTCATAGCCCGTCAGCGCGGCAAATGGGGAAAATTGCGCCGCCCTGTCATGCATGGACATCTGCGGTCTCGCCTTTGAGACGTGGTGCGGCAGGCGGATGATGTCATCATATGGATGCATGCCCCGTGCCCCCAATCTGCGTGTTGCCAAGCGAAAGTGCGTCAAATCCGAAAAGTGCCTTCGGTGGCCATCTCCCCGGTCTGTAACGCTATGTTATGGCAAACGGCAAATACTTTTGTCGTTTACGATAGCACTGAAAATTTTGTTTGTCAAGTAAAATATGAACAAATGTTCGGTTTTACGCTTGCGGATCACGCGCGTTTGGCGGCGCTGTTTCGGCGTTTGGATCGGATGGGCGCAAAGGTGATGTTGTCGAACAGCGATGTCCCGCTCGTCAGGTCGCTGTATGAGGGGTATCCGATGCAATCGCTTGACGTAAAGCGCATGATAAACAGGAACGCAGACAAGCGCACGGGAAAGGAAGTGCTTATCACAAATTATCAAATTTTTAGAAAATTATCAAATTTTTAGATCCTTTTCAGGAAAAGTGTGTTAGAATGAGAGGGATTTTTTGCGATGGCTTTGGAGAGGTTGGCAAGATGGACGATTTTGTGTTGTTAAAGGATGTCTCAAAGGTTTATAAGATGGGCGAGGTGGAGATCCGCGCGGTGGACGGCATCGATTTTTCCATCTCGAAGGGAGAGTTTGTGGTCGTGGTGGGGCCGAGCGGCGCCGGAAAAACCACGGTTTTGAATATTTTGGGCGGCATGGACACGGCCACCTCGGGGCAGGTGATCGTGGACGGGGAGGACATTGCGCGCTATTCCCCGCGCAAGCTGACGCGCTACCGCAGGAATGACATTGGATTTGTGTTTCAGTTTTACAACTTGATCCCAAATCTCACGGCGTTGGAAAATGTGGAGCTGGCTTTGCAGATTTGCCGCAATCCCCTCGACGCGCGGGAAGTGCTGGAGGGCGTGGGGCTTGGCGGTCGCCTGAAAAATTTCCCGGCGCAGCTCTCAGGCGGGGAGCAGCAGCGCGTGTCCATTGCGCGCGCCCTGGCGAAAAACCCCAAGCTTTTGCTGTGCGACGAGCCGACGGGCGCCCTGGATTACCAGACGGGCAAGGCGATTCTCAAGCTCTTGCAGGATACGGGGCGCGAGCGGGGCATGACCATCATCGTCATCACGCACAATTCGGCGCTGGCCCCCATGGCGGACCGCGTGATTCGCATCAAAAATGGAAAAGTGGCACACATGGAGACAAATGCGCACCCGACATCGGTGACGGAGATTGAGTGGTAGGCGGGAAATGAGGAAAAAGGCATTACGAAAAGAATTTTACATGGAGATCCGCAAAACCCTCAACCGCTTTTTGTCGATTTTGTCGATCGTGGCATTGGGCGTGGCATTTTACTCGGGCATCCAGTCGGCAGCGCCGGACATGCGCGATTCCGGGGATGCCTATTTTGACGAAAACCAGCTGATGGACCTGCGGGTCATTGGCACACTGGGACTGACGGACGCGGACGTGGCCGCGCTGGAGGCGGTAGAGGGTATTTCCAAGGCGGAAGCGGGGTATATGGCCGACGTGCTTTGCGGCGAGGAGACCCAGCAGGCTCTGCGCATGGAGTCCATTTCTACCGCGTTTAACCGGCTCACGCCGTCCGTCGGGCGGCTGCCGGAAGCGGCGGGCGAGTGTTTTTTGGACATCGAGTTTTTGGATGCGTCCGATTATCAGGTGGGCGACGACATCACGCTGTATGGCGAGGATGCGGACAGTTTCGCCTTGCGGCGCAGCACGTTTACGATTGTCGGGGCGGGCAGCAGCCCCCTGTATATTTCGTTCGGGCGCGGCAACACCACCCTGGGAAACGGCGAGCTGGCGGGGGTGGGCTACCTTTTGCCGGAGGATTTTGACCTGGAGGCCTATACGCAGGTATACCTGGAAGCCGAGGGGGCAAAGGCGCAGACCGCCTATACGCCGGGATATGACGATCTCATCGCGCAGGTGCAGGCGCGCGTGGAAGAGATCGCCGGCGCGCGCTGTGAGGCGCGTTACGCGGAAGTAGTGGGCGAGGCAAATGAGAAGCTGGCCGATGCCAAACAGGAATTGGAGGATGGCCGGGCAGAGGGCGAGAGCGAGCTGGCGGAGGCAGCAGAAGCGCTCGAGGAGGCTCGCGCGCAGATTTTTGACGGAAAGCGGGAGCTGGCCGATTCGGCGGCAAAGTTAAAAGATGCCAAGCAGGAATGGGAGGACGGAAAGGCTGCCATCGAGGAAAATGAGGCCACCTTGGAAAAAAGCGAGCAGGACCTGGCCGATGCCCGGCAGCAGCTGGCGGACGGGCAGGCGCAGCTGGCCGATGGGAAGCAGCAGCTGGCCGCAAATGAGCAGACATTCCAGCAACAGTATGATGCGGGCATTGCCGAAATCGAGGCGGGCGAGCAGCAGCTTGCGGACGCAAAAGAAGCATTAAATGCCGGAAAAGAGGCCTACAAAAGCGGGAAGAAGCAGTACAAGGACGGGCGCGCTTCCTATAAGGAGGGAAAGGCGCAATACAAAGAAGGGCTTGCGGAGTATGAGCGGCAGGCAAAGGAGTGGGAGGAGAAAAAGGCGGGCCTTGCCGCGCAGCGCGCGGAGCTGGCGGGAAACCAGGGGCAGCTTCAGACGGCGATTCCGCAGATGGAGACGCAGCTTGCCGCGCTGCAGGAACAAAGGACGCAGACCCAGGCCGCGCTGGATGACGCCGCGCAAAAACTGGATGCCCTCGCGGCGGCGCGCGCGCAGATAGAGGCCGCCAATGCGCAAAAAGCGCAGCTGGACGGGCAAATCGCGGCGTGCGAAAACAGCCTTGCAAAGCAGCAGGCCATTGTGGACGCGCAGCAGCAACTGCCGGAGGAATCGCGCGATGTTGCGGCATTGGAGGCGGCCGCGCAGGCGGTGGCCACATACCAGGCGCAGCTGGATCAGTTGACGGCGGCACAGGGGGAACTCGCGCGGCAGCTAGAGGAGGCCAACCAGCAACTCGCCCCGCTTGCGGAGGCGGAGCCAGCCTTGACAGAGGGCGTGCAGACGGCGCAGGCGGCCATTTCCCAAATTGACGGAGGCATTGCGGCGCTGCAGGCAGAGCTGGAGACGCAAAGGGGGAACCTTGCGGCCGTCGAGGACGGGATTGCCCAAATTGACGCGGGGATTTCCCAGGGAGATGCGGCCGTCGCGGCGGGCGCGCAGCAGCTTGCCGCGTCAAAAGCGCAGTTGGACGAGGCAAAGGCAACGCTTGACGCGTCCAAAAAGCAGTTGGGGGAGGCCAGGGCCGAGATCGACGCGGGCGAAAAAGAGATTGCGGAGAATGAGCAAAAGTTAAAAGACGGTCGCCAGGAGTTGGAAAATGGGCGGCAGCAGCTGGAAAATGCCCGGGCCGTGATTGCGCAAAATGAGCAAAAACTGGCGGATGCGCAGGCACAGATCACAAGCGGGGAGACGCAGCTCGCGGATGGGAAGCAACAGCTCGCGGACGCCAAAAAGGAACTCTCGGATGCCTGGGAGGAGATCGCGGACGGGGAGCGCCAGCTTGCGGAAGGCGTGGAGGAGTTTCACGACGGCGAGCGCGCATACAAGGACGGCTTGCGGGACTACCAGGACGGCGTGCGTGAGTTTGACGAAAAAATCGCGGACGGCGAGGCAAAGATTGCGGATGCCGAGGAGGAAGTCGCAAAGCTTAAGATGCCGGAATGGACGGTGGACGACCGCAGCGCCTTGCCGGACAATGTCGGATATGGGGAAAACGCAGATCGCATGCGCAGCCTGGGCCAGGTGTTCCCGGCGCTGTTTTTCCTGGTGGCAGCCCTCATTAGCCTGACGACCATGACGCGCATGGTGGAGGAGGAGCGCACCCAGATCGGCACGCTCAAGGCCTTGGGGTATGGGAAACTGCCGATTGCGACAAAATATCTGTTGTATGCCCTTGCGGCCACCCTTGTGGGCAGCGTGGTGGGGGTTGCCTTCGGAGAGAAATTTCTCCCATTTGTCATTGTGACGGCCTACCGCATTATGTACCATCACATGAACACAATGGTATTGCCTTACAATACGAAGTTTGCGCTCATTGCCACTGGCGCGGCGGTTTTTTCCACAATGGCGGCCACGCTTGCGGCATGTTTTAAGGAACTCGCCGCGACGCCCGCCGTTTTGATGCGCCCGCCCGCGCCAAAGGAGGGAAAGCGCGTGCTTTTGGAGCGCATCCCGTTTGTGTGGAAGCACCTGAGTTTTTCCTGGAAATCGACCGTGCGCAACCTGTTTCGCTACAAAAAGCGGTTCTTCATGACCATTTTTGGCATCAGCGGGTGCATGGCATTGATGCTGGTGGGGTATGGCTTGCGCGATTCCATCATGGACGTGGCCAGGCTGCAATTTGAGGATTTACAAATCTATGACGGCATGGTAATCTTGGATTCTGACGCTTCCGAAAGCGCAAAGGCGGAATTGGTGGATCGGGTTGCCGCCGAGGCGCGCGTGGAAAATTACACGCTTGCGCTCATGCGCGCGGACACGGTGCGAAACGGCAAAAAATCGTGGGATCTGTATGTGATGGTGCCGGAAGATGTCGATGCCTTTGCGGATTTTGTGAAATACCGTGACAGGGAGACGCAAGAGCCCTACGAGCTGACAGACGAGGGCGCCATTCTCACGGAAAAAATCGCCGACATGATGGGGGTCAAGGAGGGCGGCACGATCACGGTGGAGGACGAGGACCGCGGCGATGTCCAGGTTCCCGTCGCGAAGATTACGGAAAATTACCTGTCGCACTACATTTACCTGACACCCGCGCTTTACGCGCAATGCTTTGGGGAAACGCCGGACTATGGCACGGTGCTGTACCGCATGCGCCCGGAGGAAAAAGAGCAGGTCAGTGCCGTGGGCGAGGAGCTTTTGGATTTTGACGCGGCACTGAGCGTCAGCTACACGGGTACTTTGATGGGGCAATTAAACGACATGCTTTCGGCTCTGGATGCCGTGATGATCGTGCTGATCGTCTCGGCCGGGATGCTGGCATTTGTGGTATTGTACAATTTAAACAATATCAACATCAACGAGCGCAAGCGCGAGCTGGCCACCATCAAAGTGCTGGGATTTTACGACAGCGAGGTCAGCGCCTACGTCTACCGCGAAAACATCCTGCTGACCATCATCGGCATTGCGGCGGGCGCGGGGCTTGGCATCTTGCTGCACCGCTTCACCATCACCACGGTGGAGGTGGATGCGTGCATGTTCGGGCGCAACATCAAGCCCGCCAGCTTTTTGTACTGCGCGGCATTCACGGCAGGATTTTCCATATTTGTCAACGTGCTCATGCACTTCAAGCTCAAGAAAATCGACATGGTGGAGAGCTTAAAGAGCGTGGAGTGAGGGCGCAGAAAGTGGGAGTCAATGGCCGCCACGCGGCAGTTTTCGGACGGGTTGGGGGCAGACTGTCCGAAAACCTAGACGTGTATTTTGTAAGTGGAAGAGGGCAGCAGAGATATGCGTCGAAATGCTGCAAAAGTGGAGGCATCACGGAACAATCGCGTACATTTAGAGCGGAAAGTGGGAGTCAATGACCGCCATGAGTCGGTTTTCGGACGGGCTAGGGGGGCTATAGAAACGCGCAAAAACACAGGGAAGGAAAAAGAAAAGAGGACAAGGAGAAAGGTACGCCATGAAGTTTGTAGTGGAAGAAAATGCGCTGGTGTTTTACCGCCAGGGCGAGATGTGCAGGATCGAGGCTTGGGGAAAAGATGCGTTTCGCGTGCGCGCCACCAAGCAAGGGAGATTTACAGAAAATGTGTGGGCGCTCACGGAGCGGCCGGAAAAGGCGGATGTGCGCATCTGTGTGGAGGAAGAGGATCATTGGGTGGGGGATGGCACGATCGACAAGCGCGAAGTTGCCACCATCGTGAACGGCCGGTTAAAAATCGTGGTCAATTTTGTGGGCATTCTCTCGTTTTACCGCGATGACTGCCTGATTCTGCGCGAGTATTACCGGATGTACGACGGCACGCTTTCCCGGAGGAGCCGGTGCCTCAAGGTGGTCAACCGCACATGGAAAGGCGTCATCGGGGGCAGCGAGTATTCCCTCAGCGTGAAGTTTGAGAGCAACGATGGAGAAAAAATATTTGGCATGGGGCAGTACCAGCAGCCGTATCTGGATCTGAAGGGCTGCGCTCTGGAGCTTGCGCAGCGCAACTCGCAGATTTCCGTGCCATTTGCCGTTTCCTCTCTGGGGTATGGCTTTTTGTGGAACAATCCGGCTGTGGGGCAGGCGACCTTTGGGAAAAATTACACCGAATGGACGGCG
>CAYVVW010000080.1:0-9597 GCA_964455335.1 uncultured Marvinbryantia sp. | reverse complement strand
GCAGAGCCTGTTTGACGACGAGCAGAACATGGTGCGCATCGACATGAGCGAGTACATGGAGAAATATTCCGTGTCCCGCCTCATCGGGGCGCCTCCCGGATATGTCGGCTACGAGGAGGGCGGGCAGCTGACGGAGGCGGTGCGCAGAAAGCCTTACTCAGTCGTGCTGTTTGATGAAATCGAAAAGGCGCATCCCGACGTGTTCAATGTGCTGCTCCAGGTGCTGGACGACGGCCGCATCACGGACTCCCAGGGCAGGACGGTCGATTTCAAAAATACCATATTGATTATGACGTCCAACATTGGCTCGACCTACCTGCTGGAGGGCATCGAGCCGGACGGCAGCATCAAAAAAGAGTGCGAGGATCTGGTGATGGCAGACTTGCGGTCGCATTTCCGTCCGGAATTTCTGAACCGCCTGGATGAGATCATCATGTTCAAGCCGCTCACGAAGGAAAACATCGGGGAGATTGTCGACCTGATGATGGCGGATCTGAACGAACGCCTGCGCGCGCAGGACATTTCCCTGGCGCTCACCCCGGCGGCGAAAGCGTTCATCATCGAGGGCGGGTACGACCCGATGTACGGCGCGCGTCCGCTGAAACGCTTCCTGCAAAAAAATGTGGAGACACTGGCCGCGCGGGAAATCCTGTCCGGCGAAGTGCGGGGCGGGGATGCCATCACGTTGGATGTGGAGGACGGCCACTTGACGGCGCATGTTTGATGCCATAGATACTGGCCGCAGATCCTGGCTGCAGGTCTTGGCCGCAGATTCTGGACATAGATACTGGCCATAGATCCTGTGTGCACTATCCTTGCAGATATGCGACCGATTGCGCCAACCGCCGAAAAGCAGCCATTTTCGTAAGAGATGAGGGGGAAATGAGGGGAAATCAGATGTTGCCAAAAGATCCAGTCTTGCTTTTAAGCTACATCAACACCCAGTTGCGCGATTTTTATCCGAGCCTGGATGAGCTGGCAAAGAGCCTTTCTCTGAACTGCGGGGAAATAGAAGAAACATTGCGCGGCATCGACTATCACTACGATGCCGCGCAGAATCGGTTTTTGTGATGCATGAAGCGTCAAAGGAAAGAGGTTTTACGTTTGCCCAAGCTCTTCGGCAGGAGTCGTCTGCGGTTTCGAGAGCCATTCCTGAACGGTGGACACGCTGACATCAATCATCTCAGAAATGTCCTTCCATGACATTCCTTTTCTCTGGAGACGGTAAGCCGTTTCTTTCGCTTTTTTCATTTCTCCCCTTTGCAGGCCTCTATTGAACACGCCCGTACTTAGGTTGCACACGTCCAGCACCTCCTTACTCATTTCTTTTGTCACGCCGATGTGGATAATCCCCGCACTTTTTGATTGTAGATGCGCCTTAAAAGCAGGATACTCAGGATCAGTGACACGACTTCCGCGATGTCAAAGCTCCACCAGATGTAGTCCGGCCCGGCGTAGGCACTGAGCAGATATGCCGCCGGAAGCAGCACGACGAGCTGGCGCGCCACAGACACGATCAAGCTGTAGACGCCATTGCCGAGCGCCTGAAAGACCGAGCCGACGACGATGCAAAATCCCGCGACCACGAAGCTCAAGCTGATGATGCGCAGGGCGGGAACGCCGATGGCGATCATGCTGTCCGAGGCCTGAAAAAGCAGCAGGAGCTTGTCCGGGAAAATTTGGAATACCAGCAGCCCGACGAACATGATGCCCATGGAAATACAGATGCTTAGGCGGATGGTCTGCGTAATGCGCGCCTTTTTGCGCGCGCCGTAATTGTACGCGACAATGGGCACCATGCCGTTGTTTAAGCCAAATACCGGCATGAACGCAAAGCTGTTCAGCTTGAAATAGATGCCAAACACCGCCACGGCCGTCGATGCAGTAGCGGCCGGGTAGAACGCGAGCAGGATGTTGTTGAAGCAAAATGTCATCACAGAGCCGATGGACATCATGATGATGGACGGCACGCCTACGAGGTAGATGGCGCGGATGATGCGGCCGTTTGGCCGAAATCCCCTGAGACGAATCTGAATCTCGTGGTTTTTGGACATATTAAAATAGATGGCGAGCGACATGGACAGGATTTGCCCGATGACCGTCGCGACGGCCGCGCCCGTCACGCCCATGCGCGGAAAGCCCCAAAGGCCGAAGATCAAAATCGGGTCGAGAATGATATTCGTAACCGCGCCGACGAGCTGCGTGATCATGTTGTAAAACGTCAGTCCGGTGGACTGCAAAAGGCGCTCAAACGTGAATTGCATAAACACGCCAATAGACGCGCCAGTGACAACTCTCAAATATTGTGTGCCATATTCCACGATAACAGGGCTTACATCTTGCATCTCAAAATAAGTGCGCGAAAAAAAGATGCCGCAAAAGGCAAATATAAGGCAGCTGGCGAGCGAGAGGAAAATGCCGTTGTTCGCGGCCAGGCTTGCGTCCCGCTCATTTTTCTCGCCTAGGCTGCGCGAAAGCAGGGAGTTGATGCCCACACACGTGCCAGACGCCACGGCGATCATCAGGTTCTGGATGGGGAATGCCAAAGACACGGCGGTCAGGGCATCCTCATCGATGCGGGACACAAAAATACTGTCCACAATGTTGTAACAGGCTTGCACCAGCATGGACAGCATCATCGGCAGGGACATGGTAAGCAACAGCTTCGGAATCGGCATGACCCCCATCTTATTCTCCGCTGCTTGCGTTTCTTGCATACAATCTCCTCCATTCTTTCTGAGCGTGTCGAATCTTCTCGTTTTCTTATTTCTCATGTTTTCCTGTTTCTTACGTTGTCTTTCTTCTCGCCGTGTCTCTGTTATCGTAAACGACAAAAATATTTGCCATTTACGATAGCCCCTCAGGGGGATGCGCACGAATTTGCTGCGGTAAAAGACGCCACTTCATTATACCCATCGAAAAAAAAGATGTCAATTCCAAGAAAAAAAATTTGCATATCGCCCGCTGGCTTTGTATAATGGAGAGCGTGGGAAGTCGGCGAGGAGTGCTAGGCGGAGCAAGCTGGCGAGGATTTGGCGGAGAAAGTTAGACGATGGCAGTCCGAGGAGAAAGCGGGGAGGATCGGTATGGTGCGGTGTAATCGCGGCCCGGGGCGCATGCTTCAGGAGATCGCCTTTTGGCAGGCATTTTTGGTTTTGTTTGGGGGCATTTTTGCCACTTGGGCGCATCTTGCCCCGAGCCAGCTTGTGCGATATGCCCTGGCGGCATCGGTAGCCGTATTCTGGCTTCTTGCGGACATCGCGGCACCCCTGGCAGGGCGCGTGTTCCAGAACGAGGTGTTGTCCCCGTGTGCGTGGCTTGGCGCGGCGGCCAGCGACCTTGTCTGCTTTGGCGGCATCCTGTGGTTCTTGCAATTCATGGCGGTTGCCCAAAACAAGGCACTGACAGGGGCTGTGATCTTTGCCGTGGGGGCGATTCAAAAACCGCGCAAGGAAACGAGCGCAGACAAGAGTAGAAGAAAGAGACTAGAAATGGAATAGGAGGAATGGGTATGAATACGATTCTTGGCGAGGATTTGCCGAATATCCCCTGGGAGGATCGGCCGGAGGGATGCACAGACATTGTGTGGCGTTACAGCCAGAACCCGATCGTAAAAAGGGATCAGATTCCGGGATCGAACAGTATTTTCAATTCTGCCGTGGTGGCAAAGGACGGCGCGTTTGTCGGCATTTTCCGCAGCGACAACACCGCCATGGAGCAGCACCTTTTTCTTGGGAAAAGCGCGGATGCCATTCACTGGGACATCGCGCATGAGCCGCTGCTGCTGTATGGAAAAGATGGGGCGCAGGTGGGCGTGGCCTGCGGTTACGACCCGCGCGTTTGCTGGATTGAGGACCGCTATTATGTGACATGGTGCAATGCTTACCACGGCCCGACCATCGGCGTGGCCTACTCTTTTGATTTTCAGAAATTTTACCAGCTGGAAAATGCCTATTTGCCGTTTAACCGAAACGGCGTGCTGTTCCCCAAGAAAATCGGCGGGAAGTTCCTGATGCTCTCCCGGCCGAGCGACAATGGCCACACGCCTTTTGGAGATATGTTCTTAAGCCAAAGCCCGGATATGGAGCACTGGGGATATCACCGCCATGTGATGCAGGCGCAGGGATGGGCTTGGACGAAAGTCGGGGCGGGCCCGATTCCCATTTTGACCACGGTATGGTGGATTTTGATTTTCCACTGCGTGGGCACGACGTGTAACGGCATGGTGTATTCCATGGGCGCGGCGATTCTGGACGAGGAAGAGCCGTGGAACGTGAAGGCGCGCTGCAAGCCATACATTTTCCACCCGACGGCCATGTATGAGTGCGTAGGCGACGTGCCAAATGTCACATTCCCCTGCGCTACCTTGCACGACGCCAAGACCGGACGCATCGCCATCTACTATGGGGCGGCGGATACTGTGGTCGGGCTTGCGTTCACGCAGGTGGACGAGCTGATCGCCTTCATCAAGAAAAATGCGGTGTGACCTGTTGCGCAAGTGTACGCAACAGCCCGCTTTTTTGGAAATATTGCGCAAAATTGGAACGATCGCGCAAACAATATCCCCACGGCATACGCGCATGTCGTGGGGAATTTTCCGCCTTTTTGCTTTAGAAAGAGTTTAGAAAAAGAGCCATGGTATCAAGCAATTTTTTTGCTTTACAAAGATCGGGGTCTGTGTTATGATAGCCGAAACGAGGCGGTTTTTCCAATCGTGCAAAGCAACGCTTTTGTAATTGAGGGAGTAATTCCACATTTGAAACTGGGGAAGCGATTCCGCAAGTGGATGTGGGGCAAGTCAACAGCATGGCATGGGCCTGGCTTGTCCTTAATGAATGAGACTCAACGACAGGAAATCTGTGGTTGAGTTTTTTTATGATGTCAGGATTGTGGAAGTGCGAAGCGCGAAACAATCCGTAGGGCACATCTTTTTAAAAATAGGAGGGAGTTCACATGAAGGCTTATCTGACAGACAGCGGGCAGGTGCTAAAAGAGCTTGGCTCTGCGGCAGATGGCATCCGCGAGGAGGAGGCGCAGGCGCGGCTTTCCAAGTATGGCAAGAACAAGCTGGCGGAGGGGAAAAAGACATCGCTCATCGCCCGGTTCCTCAAGCAGCTGGCGGACCCGATGACGATCATCCTCATCGTGGCGGCGGCCGTCTCCGGCGTCACCGCCGTCTATTCGGGCGAGTCGTTTACCGATGTCATCATCATCCTGGCGGTGGTGCTGATCAACGCTGTTTTGGGCGTCGTCCAGGAGAGCAAGGCCGAAAAGGCCATCGAGGCGTTGCAGGAAATCGCCGCGGCCACTTGCAAGGTCATGCGCGGCGGGCAGATGAAGGTCATTCACAGCGAGGATCTGGTGCCGGGCGACATCGTATTATTGGAGGCCGGCGACGCGGTTCCGGCGGACGCGCGCATCCTGGAGAGCGCCAGTTTGCAAATCGAGGAGGCGGCACTGACAGGCGAGTCGGTGCCCGTGCAAAAAATCAGCGACGCGCTTGCGCTGGGCGATGCCAAGGATGTTCCCCTGGGGGATCGGCGCAACATGGCTTACATGGGCAGCACGGTCGTCTATGGGCGCGGGCGCGTTGTGGTGACAGACACGGGCATGCGCACCCAGATGGGAAAAATTGCCGACGCGCTCAGCCAGGCGGAGGACACGCAGACCCCATTGCAGAGAAAATTGGGGCAGCTGAGCAAGATCTTAAGCGTCCTCGTGCTCGTTATCTGCGCCATTGTATTTGCGATAAATGTGTTCCGGCTCTTCCCGAACGTGACGGGGCAGGGGCTTTTGGACACCTTCATGATCGCCGTGTCGCTTGCCGTGGCGGCGATTCCGGAAGGGTTGTCGGCGGTCGTCACCATCGTCCTTAGCATCGGCGTGACCAATATGTCCAAGCGCAACGCCATCATCCGCAAATTGACGGCGGTGGAGACCTTAGGCTGCACGCAGGTCATCTGCTCGGACAAGACCGGCACCCTGACGCAAAACAAAATGACCGTGGTGGACCACTTCGGCGCGGACGAGACGCTCCTCGCGACCGCCATGGCGCTTTGCACCGATGCCCAGGAGGGCGAGGACGGGCAGGCCGTGGGCGAGCCGACCGAGTGCGCGCTGGTCAATTACCTAACCTCGCTTGGGAGATCGAAAAAGGCCATCGAGGGCAGCCAGCCGCGCGTGGGCGAGGCGCCGTTTGACTCCATGCGAAAGATGATGTCCACCGTCCACAAATTGCCGGACGGCGGGTTTGTCCAATATACCAAGGGCGCGCCCGACATGGTTCTGGATCGCTGCGCGCGCGCCTGGGAAAATGGCCGCGAAGTCCCGATGACGGAGGAGAAGCGCCGCGCCATCCTGGCAGACAACAAGCGGATGGCGGGAAAAGCCCTGCGCGTGCTGTGCGCGGCCGTGCGCCACTATGACGCGATGCCGCAGGATTGCTCCGCGGACGCCTTGGAAAAAGACCTGTGCTTCGTCGGCCTGACAGGCATGATCGACCCGGTGCGCCCGGAGGTGCTGGCGGCCATCGACCGCTGCAGGCACGCGGGCATCCGACCGGTCATGATTACGGGCGACCACCGCGACACGGCCGCGGCCATTGCCCTGGAGCTTGGCATCATCCAAAATGAGAGCCAGGCTGTCACGGGCGCGCAGATTGACGATTGGAGCGACGAGGAATTGCTCTCCCGCATCGAAAATATCGGTGTGTACGCGCGCGTGCAGCCGGAGCACAAGGTGCGCATCGTCAAGGCATGGCAGCAGAAGGGCATGATCACGGCCATGACGGGGGATGGCGTCAATGACGCGCCGTCCATCAAAAATGCCGACATCGGCATCGGCATGGGCATCACGGGCACAGACGTGACGAAAAACGTGGCGGACATGGTGCTGGCGGACGACAATTTCGCGACCATCGTCTCCGCAGTGGAAGAGGGGCGGCGCATTTACGACAACATCCGCAAGGCTGTCCAGTTCCTCCTCGCGTCCAACCTGGCGGAAGTGCTGGCCATCTTCACCTCGGCGATGCTCGGCTTCACCATCCTGGAGCCGGCGCACCTGCTGTGGATCAACCTGGTGACCGACTGCTTCCCGGCATTGGCGCTCGGCATGGAAAAGGCGGAGAGCGACGTCATGAACCGCCCGCCCCGCGACGCGAAAGAGGGCATTTTTGCGGGCGGCATGGCATTTGACATCGCCCTGCAGGGCGCGCTTACGACCTTGCTGACCCTGGCGGCCTACTTCATCGGCCACTACATCGAGGCGGGGGCGTGGGAAATCACCACCTCTCCCGACGGCATGACCATGGCATTTTTGACCCTGTCGATGACAGAAGTGTTCCACTCCTTTAACATGCGCGCGCGCCGTGCCTCCCTGTTCGGCATGCGCGGCCAGAATAAGTGGCTGTGGGGCGCGGGGATTCTCTCCCTCATCCTGACGGCGGGCGTGATATTCGTCCCGCCACTGGCGGCGGCCTTTGGTTTTGCGCCCATCTCCTTTACGGAATACGCCATCGCGATGGCGCTCGCGGCGTCCATCATCCCGCTGGTCGAAATCATCAAGGCCATCCAGAGAAAATGCGGGAAATAAAAGGGTATCGGAAACCCTCTCCACCTTCGCGGCGGGGAGGGTTTTTCCCTTTGCTTTTGCCCATTTTGTGATCCTGATGAACTACCGTATACAAGGAAAAACAGGGAGGCTCCCACGCTGGGAAACATGGATTCTCGCATACAAGGCACACGAGGAATGCCATGGATTCGGAAGCAATCACAATGGAAGAAGGAAAGCATTGCAAGCATGGGAGAAAGAGAGGAAGGGAAAACCATGGAAAATAGGAAAGCCGCGAGAGAAACGAGCGGCATCCGGGCGATCTTGACGATTGACGATGTTGCGTCTAAGAATACGCCTGCCATCGTGGATTATTTGAAGGAAAAGAACATACAAACCATCCTGTTTGCGGTGGGGCGCAACTTGGAGCAGTACCCAGATCAGGCGAAATATGCCTTGCGGCATGGAATGATTCTGGGAAACCATAGCTACTCCCACAGGGCATTTTCCGCGCTTCCGTTCGAGGAATGTGTGCGGGAAATCGCGCAATGCGAGGACGCGCTTGACCACCTGTACGCGTCTGCGGGCGTGGAGCGGAAGTTCCGCCCGTTCCGCTTCCCATACGGCGACAAGGGCGGGGCAAACAAATGGCGCATCCAGGAGTATCTGTCTAAATCGGGCTTCCACAAGCTGGATGACCGCGATGTCACATATCCGTGGTGGAGGGAGATGGGATTGGACAAGGACATCGACACCTTCTGGACGTTCGATTTCGCGGAATACCATATCCGCCAGGGGAGTGGCTTCACGATGGAACAGGTGTGGGAGCGGGTGCGGAATGACAACCCGCACCTGGGTGGCGCGCTGCTCGCGGATGGGGCTTTCCACATCTTGCTTCTCCACGCCCATGACGAGACGGAAGCACTTGCGCCTGGGTATTGCCAGCAACTGATGGATTATCTGCTCGCGTGCGGCGTGACATTCGTCCAGCCTGCGTTTTTGGATGGGGAAAAAAGCGATTCCGAAACGGAATCGGCGCGGACGTAGTAGGTGTTTTTGCCTGATCCGCATTTTAAGATCAGCCCCTCCGCTGTCAATTTTTTGATTGCCCCAAGGGCGGCGCTTCGCCCCACGCTCGGACAGGCGGAGAGGACTTCGGCGCCTGTCATTTTTCCGATTTTGCCCATCATATAGGCTTTCACTACATCATAGGCGGTGCTTCTCGCGCCCTTCTCGCGCATCATGCCGACACGTTCCTCAAATTCCACATAACAGGCAAGCACCATTTGCAGCATATACTTGATAAACGGCGTTGGATCGTTGGTTTCTTCGTGCCAGCCGATGCCGGACTGCGCAAGCGCGTCATAGTAGGCATCTTTTGTTTTTTCAATCTGCTTTTCCAAACTGACATACTTTCCGACTTCGTACCCGTTCTGATAGAGCAGGAGCAGGGTGAGAAGCCGGCTCATACGCCCATTGCCGTCGTGAAAGGGGTGGACGCTTTTTCGATTGCATCCGGCGTTTCATAGGGAGCAAGCGGGGTAAACCGCACACGCTGCGTTCCGTCAGGGCGCGTTTCGCTGATGTAGTTCTGCGTGTTTTTGAAATGGCCACCGTAGGAAAGACCTGCGTGCTTCAGCAAATCGCGGTGAAGCAAAAACCAACTGCTTGATACGGGTATGCGTAGTGACGATGCCTTCGATCCGATTGGAAGCCTCGGTATGTCTCATCGGGAACTCCTTGCGCGAAATGGGTTCGTCCATTCCAGTTCCATTCGTCCACATTATAGCGTACAGTGGACGAATAGTCAACGAAGTGGACGATTTTCCACATCAAAACAGAACTCCAAAAATTTTGCCGATCACTTGCCGATCACGACCTTGCAGCTTTTCCTGTAGCACCCGACCCCATACTTCCAAATCTTCTGGACGCTCGTGTCTTGGAAGGCGTCCATGTACCGACGCTCGTCGATCTGGGCGATGGCATCCGCGCATGCCTTGTCCAGGTCGCCGTCCTGCGCATATTTCATCTCGATGACGATGCCTGTCG
>CAYVVW010000079.1:0-9775 GCA_964455335.1 uncultured Marvinbryantia sp. | reverse complement strand
GCTTCGCACTCCCACAATCCTACCCGATATTCGGAAATCGTGGGACCCCTTCCCCGATAGTAGTTGATGAGGCACCCATCCAAAAGGATTTCCCGCTCGTCCTCGGTCAGTTCCCCGAGCCGCAGGGAGATTTCCCGCAAGGTGTCGCCCACCACATAGGCCGGTATCTCGGAGGCCCGCTTCTCGACCGCCTCCCTGATGCCTGGCAGGAAGAGGTAATCCCCGTTGTGGAAGGGCAGCTCGCCCCCGTCTGTCACAAAGGGCAGCATCCCCCAGTTGATGAGGTTGGAGCGGTACCGCTTGGTCGCGTAGCCATATGCGATATTTGCCCAGCCGCCCAGCACCCGCTGGCAGGAAGCGGCCTGCTCGCGCGCGGATCCATCCCCCGGCTTTTCGGCAAAAATCGTGCTGCCCACGCCCGTATTTTCTCTGCACGCGTCGGGGAATCGCTCCTTGACCTTGTGCATCGCCTCGCGCAGCTCTGGCAAAGCCTCGCCCATGCAAGCGCCCGCCTCGCGGGCTTTTTCCGCTTTTTGCACTTCCTTCGCGCGCCCCACGTAGGCCGGGTCTTTTCTGGAGAGCGTAAACTCCGCGAGCTTTTCGGGGTTGGACCGATAGGACGAAGTCTCGCCCGACGGGATCAGCTCGTCCGTGGTCGTCACGGGGTCGTGGATCTCGCTGACCACTTTCAGCATCAGGTTGGGCGTCAGTTCCGGCATGGACGGCCAGTCCTTGATGTTTGGCCCGAACTGGATTTCCACGGATGGGTCCGCCACGCCCTTGCTGTCAAATACGCGGTTCTTGTAAATATTGGCGTCAAAGAAATATTTCGGCGCCGTAAAATGCGCGTCCACGTCGGTGGCCGCCGTCAAGTACCCCTTGTTGGCCGCCGTGGCCGCAATGGATCGCGCGTCCATCAGGGCGACAGAGGCGATCTGCCCGCTCTGCAGCTTGCTGCCCTCGCGGTTGGGGAAATTCCTGGTCGAATGGCGGATGGAAAACGCATGGTTTGCCGGCGTGTCGCCCGCGCCAAAGCACGGACCGCAAAATGCTGTCTTGACGACCGCGCCTGCGCCCACCAATTCCGCCAGGCGGCCATTTTTCGCCAATTCCATGTAAATCGGCGTGCTCGCCGGATAGACGCTCAAAGTAAACGCGTCCGCGCCGATCGACGCGCCATTTAGGATGTCCGCCGCCGCGCAGATGTTTTCAAAGCCGCCCCCCGCGCAGCCGGCGATGATGCCCTGATCCACAGAAATCCTGCCATCTTTGACCTTGTCGCGCAAGGTGTACCCGACTTCCCCTCCGAGGCTTACGCGCGCGCGCTCCTCCACATCCGCCAGGATGTCGAGCGGGTGGCGGTTGACTTCCTCAATGGGGTAGACATTGCTCGGGTGAAACGGCATGGCGATCATCGGAACGATGGCGGAGAGATCCACGGTGACCATGCCATCGTAGTAGGCCGCCTTTCCCGGGCGCAGTTCCCTGTAATCCCCCGCCCGCCCATGTGTCTCATAATACTCCCGAATCGTTCCGTCCGTCTGCCAAATGGAGGACAGGCACGTCGTCTCCGTTGTCATCACGTCGATGCCGATGCGAAAATCCGCGCTTAAGGAGGCCACGCCAGGCCCCACGAACTCCATCACTTTGTTGTTGACGTAGCCATTTGCGAACACCGCGCCAATGATGGCAAGCGCAACGTCCTGCGGGCCTACGCCCTTTTGCGGTTTCCCCGTCAGGCAGACGCCCACCACGTCCGGCATGGGGATGTCGTATGTCTTTGACAGGAGCTGCTTGACCAGCTCAGGCCCTCCCTCGCCCACCGCCATCGTCCCGAGGGCGCCATAGCGCGTGTGCGAGTCCGAGCCCAGGATCATGCCCCCCGCGGTTGCGAGCATCTCGCGGGCATATTGGTGAATCACCGCCTGGTGCGGCGGGACATAGGCACCGCCATATTTTTTGGCGCAGCTTAGGCCAAACATGTGGTCGTCCTCGTTGATGGTGCCGCCCACCGCGCAGAGGCTGTTGTGGCAGTTCGTCAGCACATAGGGCACGGGAAACCGCGTCAGGCCAGAGGCGCGCGCCGTCTGGATGATTCCCACATAAGTGATGTCGTGGGAGATCAGCTTGTCAAATTTGATTTGCAAGTGCGCCATGTCGCCCGACGTGTTGTGCGCCCGCAAAATGCCATAGGCGATCGTCTCCTTTGCGGCGGCCTCCTTCGTCATGGTGACACCGGCCGCGCGCAGACGCGCCTGCGCGCCCGCGTCGTCTGGCACGACTTCCTCTCCGCCCAGGAGCCACGCCCCGCCCTTTGTCCATCGAATCATCTGAAAATCCTGCCTTTCCCTCAAAACTCCTCGCGTTCCATGTATTTCATATAATTGGACACCATCATCGCGATGCGGAATGTCAGCGCGTCCTCAAACACGCGGACATCCAGCCCCGTGCTTTTTTGCAATTTTTCCAGCCGGTAGACCAGCGTGTTGCGGTGAATGTAAAGATGGCGGGATGTCTCGGAAACATTGAGGCTGTTCTCAAAAAATTTGTCGATGGTGGTCAGGGTTTCCTCATCGAGCAAGTCCGAGAGCCGCTGCCCCCCAAACACTTCCTTCATAAAAATCTCGCACAGGGGAAGCGGCAGTTGGTAAATCAGCCGCCCGATCCCCAGGGTGTTGTAGGCGACGACCTTTTTCCCCTCGTAGAAAATCTTTCCCACGTCCAGGGCCATCTTTGCCTCTTTGTACGACTTGGAAATGGAGCGGATCTCCTTGCTGATCGTTCCATAGGCGACGCGCACCTGCGACATGGCCTCGCTGTTGAGCATGTCCAGCAGCGTCTTTGCGATTTGCTCCGCCGTTTCGTAGTCCTCGTCCTCGGCCAGTTCCTTGACCAAAATGATATTTTTCTCGTCCACGGCAGTGATAAAATCCCTGCCATTCCCGTACAGGGTCTTGACCAGTTCCCGCGCGCCGGTGTCCTTTTCCTGGCGCGTCTCGATCAGGTAAACCAGCCGTTTTGCCTCAATTGCAATGTGCAGCTTCTTGGCGCGGTTGTAGATGTCCACCAGCAGCATGTTGTCCAAAAGGAGATTTTGGATAAAGTTGTTTTTGTCATACCGCTCCCTATATGCAATGATGAGATTTTGGATTTGGCAGACCGCAATTTTCCCGATCATGTAGGCATCGTTCCCATTGCCGCGGGCGATGAGCAAATAAGTCGGCACGCCGTCGTCCATCACCTTGAAAAAATGGTCGCCTTGCATGACCTGGCTGTCCGCCGCGCTCTCGGCAAAAAAGCGGATGGCGTCAAAGTTGAGTTCCTCCTCCGCAAACGTGGACGCCAAAATGACCCCCTCAAAATCCACCACGCACAGATCCACGCGCGTGATGGCGCGCAGCTCGTCGATGGATGTCTGTATCACCTGTCCCGAAATCATAAGATCCCCTTTCCTTCTCACTTGTGTCACTCATGCAAGACCGACTCCGCGCGTATCGCCGCGTTGCAGTCCTCGTCGATCGCCTTCGCGCACTCCTGCGGCGTGACCTTGCCCGCGAGCAAATCGTGGATGTGCGTCCAAAACACGCTGCGCACGGAATCCGCCTCCCCTTGCCAGTTCGGCTTGTTTTCCATGAAATCCACCACATGCGAGATATTTTCCACAAACTCCCTGAGCATGACGATCTGGTCCTCATATTTTTGAACCACGCGCTTGCTGACGGGCAAAGACCCCGCCGACAGGTCCATCCACTCGTCCGTCTCATAGATATATTTGACAAAATCCTTCGCCGCCTGCAATTTCGCCGCGTCGCCGTTGTCAAAGACCTCAAACCCCGTGACAAAGGCCGTCGCCACGTCTCCCGGGAAATTCACAAATCCCACGTCGTCCACCGAAAAGACCACGTCGATGCTCGTGTTGTTCGCCATGCAAATCGCCAGCTGGTTTGCGGCAAACAGCTCCACGTTGTCCGACAACACGACATTCTCCGGATTTGGCGGGTACCAGCCCCGTTCCACGCCGTCCTGAATCCACTGAAGGGCGCGTATCCCCTCCTCGTTTTCGAGGGCAAAATTCCCCTCCTCATCAAAAAACGGGCAGCCAAACGCGCGCAACATCGCCATGATGTGGGTGTCGCCCTGGTTGTCCCCGCCATACATCATCATGGGGTAAGTGCCCTCTGGCAGATTTGCGGCCAGCGTGTCCAAAATCTCGGTCCACTCTTCCATCGTCCAGCTCTGGACATCGGTCCCTGCCTCTGCATATTCCGCCAGCCCCGCCTCGCGGAACAGCGCTTTGTTGTACACGATGATATTTTCCATGCTAAGGTAAGGCATCATGTAGGTCTTGCCGTCCACTTCGCTCATTTCCCATGCGCTCTCGCGAATGTCCGCGCGCATCTCCTCGGAAATGATGTCGTCTAGGGGAACGACCCTGCCCGTGTGGATGTAAGAGGACATATTGAAAAAGCCCTCGTACAAAACGTCCGGGGCATCAATCGTGCCGAACGTGTCCGTGATGGCCTCGATCTCGTCCGTGTAGGCAAACACCTCGAGCAGAATCTCCACATTCGCTTTCTCGTAAGACGCGCAAAACGCGTCCCCGACTTTTTTGAGAAACATCTGCGCGTCCTCGACCTCCGGATCTGACACGGAAGTCATCGCCATGGTCGGCGTCTTGACAATCAACGTCACGTCCTCTTTTTCCTTTTGCGTGGCACACCCGCTGCAACAAAGCATGGCGGCACACGCTGCCGCCGGCAAAAGCCAGCCAGATTTTTTATGCATCCCTATCCCCATCTCCATCTTGCTGCCCCTTTTCCGGCAGCATACGCAATTTTTGCAAAAGTTCCCGCGCGTGAATCGGCTTTGCCAAAAATCCGTTCATGCCGCTCCTCATCGCGCGCTCGTTGTCCTCCTGAAATGTATTTGCGGTGCACGCAAAAATATACACAGACTTTGCGTCCGGGCGGTCCAGCCCCCGAATCGCCGATGCCGCCTCGCAGCCATCCATGACCGGCATCTTCACATCCATGAGGATCAAGTCAAACGCCCCGACCGCCGACTGGCGAAACTGATCCAGCGCCTCTTTGCCATTTTTCGCAAGCGCCACCGCATACCCCGCGTCTTCCAGAATCTCTGTCAGGATCTCCGCGTTGAGCGGATTGTCCTCCGCCACCAAAATCGAGTGAATGTGCCCCTGCTCCCCCGCCTGCGCGCCAGCGGCGACTGCCGGCACTTGCGCGGGCGCGTCGGCGATTGCGGAATGGAGCGTCACCGTAAATACCGTTCCTTTGTCTATCTCGCTTTGCACGGCGATTTCCGCCCCCATCGCGTCCACGAGCTGCTTGGTGATCGCCATGCCAAGCCCTGTTCCCTTGACGCTCTCCGCATTTTTGTTGCGCTCCTGGGAAAAGCTCTCCCAAATGTGTTCCAAGAATTGCGGACTCATGCCGCATCCCGTGTCGGCGCAGACAAACGTGGTGGCCACGTGGTCGTCGTCCTCCCGCTTCTGGGAGACGCGCAAGGAAATCTCCCCGCCCGCCGGCGTGAACTTTGCGGAATTGCCAATGATGTTGAGCAAAATCTGCTTGATGCGCACCTCGTCGCCGACAATCCACGGAATCGGCACGTCCTGTTCCACCACAAAGGAAATGCCGCGGTTTTGGATGTTGTCGCGCTGCATGGCGCACACCCCTTCGACAATCTGCCTCACGGAAACGGGCTGGTTGAGCAAGTCGGCCTTTCCGCTTTGCAGCTTGGACATATCCAAAATGTCGCTGACCAGGCCGAGCAGGTACATCGCCGTTTCGCGCGCCTTTGCGAGCCGATCCTTCATGACCTGCACCGGCGCCCCTTTTTCCACGTCAGTCTCCAATAAATGCAAAAGCCCGATCACGCCATTGAGCGGCGTGCGGATCTCGTGGCTCATCGTCGACAAAAAATCGCTCCGGGCCTTTGCCTCCGCGTTTGCCCGCAGCAAATCGTTCTTTGCGCGCATAAACACGACCAATGTCGCCATAGAGGTGCCCGTCACCAGAAGCAGCATCACGATGCTCATGGCCAGAAACGTCCGGCTCTGCTGCACGAACACGCTGTCCTCCACAGAGACCATAAAATACCAGCCGCTCCCATTCTCAAACGGCGTGAACAGGATCTGCCGCCTGACGCCCTGATCGTCCACGCACACGAGGTTAAATGTCGCATTTTGGCTGATCTTTTGCGCAATCTCCCCCTCTGTCAAGGACATGTCCCGATAGCGGGAAAACGTCTCATACATGCCGCTCTCCCAGTTCGTGTAGAGGGATCTTTGCGTATTGACAATGAACCGCCCGTCCTGGTCGATCACGGTGGAAAAGCCGCGCGAGACGCCGTCTTGCACATAAATGTCGGAAATCATGTTTTCCTGGATCTCCGTGACGCGGTTGACGCCCACGATGGCCGCCATCCGAATGCCGCCCACCGTCAGCCCGTCCGTCCGAATCCCATAGAGAATGCGCTCCCCGCGCATGGCGTCATATCCCACAGAATCGCTGTATCGGCCGATGATCTCCTCTTTCCCGCCCCGAAACAGGGGCAAAAAATCCAGCCGGCCGTTCCATCCCCCTCTTTTGGGGTCATAGGTGACGTAGCGGTCGGAATACACTTTCCCGTCCTCCGCCACCAGGTAGAGCCGCTCGAACTCCCCATACTGGGTTTCCACGTTGAGTGCGCCTTGGGTCTCCTCCAGCGTGCTGCCCGCGTCATTCTTGAGTTTTTTCTCTAGGTACCCCAGCCGGTCCCACATGTTCTGGATGTTGATCTCGAGAATCCGCCTGTCATGCTTCGCCAGCTCACTGATATTTGCATACGTGTTCTTCGCGACCGTCTGGTTCAGCTGCCGGATATAAATATAGGAGACGCCGGCGATAATGGCCACCGAGGCCGCGACTGCCGCCAGCGCGCTCCAGGAAAACCCCTTCTTCTTCACAACCCAAACTCCCCTCTGCTTGCTGCCATGCGGCTCCGTCACGGTACGGGGAACAAAGGCGAAACCTTTGTATCTCTCCATTATATCCGATGAAAAAGGTTTTTTCAACCGCTATTTCAAGAGGGCACTGAAAAAACTCCCAAAACTCACTGTTTCATATGTATACGCAACAGGATTCTCCGCTGCAAACGTGCATCTGCCTCCCATATCAGCGCACCACCTTTCTCGAAGAGCGGTAGTCAACGGGAATTTTTCCAATTGGCGAGGATGTCTGGATATGAATCATCTATGAAGCGCATTCAATTGGACATGTGCGACGGTCAAACGATCCCTTCCCATTCCCCCTCCCAGCAAGATCTTTTTGACGGTCGCAATTTAGATTTTATTCATCAAGCCACTCGATTTCTTGCTCGACTTCCCAGAATTTCTTGTTGTCAAAAAGTGGAGTGGCGAGGAAATGCTCCACCAAAATCTGTGGGTCGTCATTTTCCTCATACCAAAGATAGTCATCGGATGGCGGTTCCCACGTTTCTAAACAAAGTGTATACAAATTGCTTTCATGCCATCCTTGAAGAAAATATTTTTGCTCATGAAATAAAAATGCCAGTTCGTCGCCGTAGTAGATGCGATCTACAAATTCATTTGCATTACCGTTAATCATTTTACACCCCTAAAATATTTTTGAAATTTCCCTCCCTGCAAGATCTTTTTGATGGCCTCAACCTGTTCCTCGTTGATGTCGGAAAACTTTCGTGCAAAAGACACCGCAAGTTCCCTCTGCTGCGCAGTAACATCAGATAGATCCATTTCAACGCTCTCTTCAGTCTCCGCTATCGCAGTTGTAAATTCTGACTGCTCCTCCTCGCTTAAATGGTAGGAGTCGCATATTTTTTTGCTCCATGCGGTGGGCATTCTCTTTTTTCCGTTTTCTACGGCAGAAAGGAAAGCCACCGACACCTCCAGCTTGTCTGCCATGTCCTTTAGGATTTCCCCTTGGTCTATCCTAAGTTTCCTCAAGAATTTTCCGATACTTGTCAGCATTGTGATTACCTCCTTCGTTTCCACTCATTCGGGTACATCATAGCACATTTGCCCCGCTAGGTCAACCTAATATTTAAAAATATTCTTGGTTTGTAGATAGTTTCTTCAAAAAGGTTGAAAACATCTGTTTTGTACGGCTTTGCGCCGATTTCCAGACCCTCCGTTCGCGCAACTGTCAAACAACCTTTTCACTTCCGCTTCCAGTGTTCCGGTTTTTGCATGCGACAAAACGTTCTCATTGTTATTTATGAGCCTGTTCCTGGTACATTCTCATCAACTCCGCCACGCACTTGCTCTCGGTTGTGCCCTTGATGGCAAATCCGTAAGCCTCCATTACCGCGCGGTCATTGTTTTGGTGCGCCTTGCGCAATTCGGGCGGCATGGCAAGGTCGTCATAGAGATCCGCCAGGCTGCTGTCCGGATAAAGGGCGCGGGCATCGAGGATCGCTTGCGCGGTTTCCTCGATTTTTTCTCTCTGGCCCTCGGTGGGATTGGGCCAGGGAAAATTGTTATACACAATGTCTTTCGAATAACGATAGTCACTCTTTAATCTGCCACAAACTACGCGCATCCATGCCATGTGGACATTGGAAGTCAGGATGCCAAAATGGTATCGCGTGGCGTTTGGAATGGTAAACGCAAGGTCACTGGCAATGGTATCCCCATTTAGAAACCCAATTGGGATGTATCGTCTCTGCTCGGAAGAAACCTTCGGCACAATCACATATTGCGATGGATTATTTGTCTCACGAAATAATGTGGGCGTATCGGCAAGTTTCCTTCTCCCAGGATCAACGGAATGCGCCCTTTCCTCTCGACAAAGTTCAACTCTTTTCATTACGAGTGGCATTTTTCTCAATTCCGCAGGGGAAATTCCAACAAGCCATAAGCACCACCTCTTTTTGTTGTTTATAAACTCCGCGGATCCCACCAATTTTTTGATGTACGGCAATGCGTTTGGCTCTCTGGCGATAAAGTCGGCATAATCCTCTTCTTCAATGATTAAGTGACCGCCATCCGCGGGGCGATTGCCGGTTGTCATAGGAGGCACATCGCATATTGGCGTCGTTCTGCTTTCAATAAAAACAGTTGGGGCATCGACCAAATATGCATTGATCGTTTCGACTTCCTGGAACCTGTCTGCAGTATATATTTTTTTCACACTTGCGTTTGGCGCGGTGCTAAATCCCACAATGACGCAATGCACATGCGCTTTCAGGCTTGCCTCGCTATCCCAGCGAAACGTTCTGTGCGCAAAATCAATATGAATCCCAAAAAGATCATAAAGCGGCTTCCAGACACTTGCGACCTGCTCGCCTTGCGTGATGGAATTGGTTGCGACAAACGCAGCGCGAATCGTTGTCCCGCGCAGGAACTGCGCAGCTTTATAGTACCAACCGGAAACGTAATCGATCTTCCCTGCTGTCTTATATGGCTTCCCCTTTTCATCCACATAGACAGAGAGGATGTCCTCTTTTTGCGATTTTGTCTGCAAGGAATAGCCGACAAATGGCGGATTCCCCATGATATAGGACAGTTCTTTTTTGGGCACTACGCACTCCCAGTCCATGCGCAGGGCATTCCCTTCCACAATGTTCGCATACGACCGGAGCGGCAGAAAATCCAAGGACATGTGCACCACATCCTCTGTCTCCTTCATCATCTGGCTCTCGGCGATCCACAGCGCGGTTTTTGCCACTGTCACGGCAAAATCATTGATCTCAATCCCATAAAATTGGCCAATCGACACCTGGATCGGGTTGACGA
>CAYVVW010000078.1:0-9833 GCA_964455335.1 uncultured Marvinbryantia sp. | reverse complement strand
CGCCGCGTCCGGCATCACCATCCAGATGTCGCCGTTGTCGCTGGCATAGCTGATTTCCACAACGCTGCCCGGCACAAGCGCGTCAAGGATTTCCTGCGGCATCTCAAAGCCGTCCTGTGCCCAGCCGTCGCCCTTGCAGGCAAAGCCGGCAAATTCCACCGCGTCCGCAACCGCCGGCTGGATCGCCGCCTTGCCGACTTTCACGGAGTGCACTTCCCACGCGCCGGAGGACTCGCATTGCATCGTCGCGCCCCAGGTGGACACGTCGTCGCCGCACACGGCCGCAATCTGCTCATACGTCACCTGCGCGATGTTCTTGGAACCGTTGATGTATGCCACGTCGCTGCCGCTCCCGTCCGCGTTGCCGACGCCCACGCGCATCCAGCCCGCCTCCGCGGCCGGCATCACAAGCCAGATGTCGCCCGTCTCGCTGGTGTAGGAGATCTCCACAACGCTGCCCGGCACGAGCGCGTCGAGGATTTCCTGCGGCATGTCAAAGCCATTCTGCGCCCAGCCATCGCCCGTGCAGGTGAAATCGGCAAATTCCACCGCGTCTGTCACGGCATAAAGGTTGGAGCGGTCGTCGCCCGTCGAGGCCGACACATATTGCGCGGAAGTGTCCACTGCCAAGGTGTTGCCGTCCGCATCCTTAAAGGCGATGTCGTCCAGGTACAAAATGGCGGGCGTCGCGCCCTTGTCTTTTTGGGTGTCTGTCTCTAAGGAAAACACGATGTAACTGCCCGGCACAAGCGATGCGCCCTCCGGCAGGGCATAGGTGATCGTCCTGGGATTTGCCGACTCCAGGTAAACCGACCAGTCCGCCTCGTTTCGCGCGAGGTCCTCTCCGAGAAACGCGTAGATCTTGCCGGCCACCGCGCCAAATTTCCCGTCCGGGTTTTCCGTTCCGACGGTGAAGTCCACGGAAGCCACATTGCCGGCGTTGTCGCCGAGCAGGGCGTCCGCCTGGATGCCCACGTAGACCGCTTTGCCCTGGGAAGTGACTTTCAGTGCCTTAGACCCGTTGAAATCGGCCACTTCCAAAAGGGAGTCGTCGCCCGCCGCGTTCACGGTCTTGTCGATGCCCACGAACCCAAACTGGCCATCCTCAAAGTCGATGCTTGCAGCGCCCGCCGCGCCGTCCTCGGCCATCGCCCCCACAGGGCCAAAAGCCGTTGTCCCAAGCATGGACACAGCCAGGGCAAGTGGGATAATTTTTCTTGCTTTCAACTTACTTTCCTCCTTTGCTTTTGTCGCGCCATGAAAAGCCCGTCGCCGGCATCCTCCATGGCATTGTCCGCCGCCTACCCGACGATACCGCTTCGCTCCACGCCCTCTATGAATTGCTTCTGCAAGGCGACATAAATGGCCACGATGGGCAGCATGATCAGCACGATGCCCGCGTCGAGAAACAGCTCCAGGATGTTGGGATCCAGGATCTTTTCCACCGTGGAGATCGAGGCCTCGATGGTGGCGATGCGCTTGCTGATCACGATGTCATTGCTTATCAGAAACAAGTTTGCATAGAAGGTGTCGTTGTACTGCCATACCATGGCAAAAATCGCCACAGTGACGACCGAGGGCAGCGCATTTACCAGCATGATACGAAAATACGTATACAAGGTCCCGGCCCCGTCCACGAATGCCGCTTCCTCGATTTCTTTCGGAAGCCCGCGGAAGAACTGGTTGAAGATGTAAATGTACAGCCCCGACCGCAAGCCACACCCAAATATGGTCATGATATACATGGGGATGGGCGTGGACAAAAGGTTGATGGCGTCGCCTTTTGTTGCTTTTATAATTCCAAAGATATCAAATTTCGCAAATGTCGTATAGAGCGGCAGCATGATCGTGTTGGTAGGGATGACGATCATGACGACCACGCAGGCAAATAAGACATTTTTGAGTGGAAAATTGTATCTTGCGAATCCATATCCCACCATAGAGCAGACAAACACCTGGATGAGCATTAGGGAGAGCGAATACAGCAAGGACGCGACAACCGTCTTGCCATAGTTCAGGTATTGCGCCGCAATCTTGTAGCGCATCAGGGTCGGCTCCTGCGGAATGAGGTAAACCATCGGGTTATAGTTGTCCGCATCGGAAAAAAAGGAGCTGCTGATGATGCCGAGCACCGGCCCTAGGATGACGTAGCACACGCCCACGATCAGCACCGTGCGGAAAATGAACAAAATCAATTTTTTGAGGTTGCCCACCCAGCGGATGCGGTCATTCTGGAACTGCTTGTCTGCCATCAGCGCGCGGTAATGGCGCAAAAGCGGGAGTTGTTTTTTTGCCTTTTCCATGCTCTCTTGCCTCCTAGTTGTAGTAGAATGTCCGCTTCTGGATGAACCGGCAGACGATCACCAAGATCAGGCAGGTGACCACCGTGGACACCAGGCTAAAGACAGAGCTTAGGCCATAGTTCATTTCCTGGAACGCTGTCTTGTACGCAAGCTCGACCACTTCGGATTTTGTGAAGCTGTCCACCACCGTGTAGACCACGTTCGTGACGATGTGCGGCATCACCATGGGGAAGGTCACTTTCCAGAATGTCTCATAGGCCGTCGACCCCTCGATTTTTGCCACCTCGTACATCGACCCCGGTATGGACTGCAGCGCCGCGATGAAAATGATGATCTGCACGCCCGACGCGTTGATGATGTCGCTGATGCGGCTGACCGCCCCCGAGATGTACGTGATGAGCGACTCCGGAAGCCCCAAGTTGCTGAACATCTCGATGTAGTAGGTAATCCCCACGCCGCTGCCCGCGGCCGCCTCCGCCATTTCCGCGCTGGCGCTGGAGATGCCGCCGCTCATCATGGTGCGCGCGAGCGACATGGCATCCAAAATGGCCTCCGAGTTTAGGATCACGGGCAGGAAAAAGATGGCGCGCACCAAGGTCCTGCCGGGAAACTTGCGGTTGAGCAGCAGCGCCATAAACAGGCTGAAAAACGTGATCAGCGGCACGTCGATGAGCATGTTGCCAACGGACGTCGTGAGGATCTGCTTATACGTCGCGTGCGCGCGGAACGCGTAGAGGAAATTGCTCAGCCCCACAAATTCTAAGGTATATCCCCCGCCCGGGTTGACCGTCAGGTTGGAGAGCGAAAATTCCACCGACAAAAAGAGGCTTCTCGCGTAAAACCAGATGAAACCGATTAGCCACGGCAGGATGAACAAAAATCCCGTGACGGCGCGCTTGCGCGAAAGGGTGAGTTTCCTTTTCTTTTTATGCATCTGCCTCACCTCCGATCTGGTAGCCTCTCGCCGGAACCGTGACATTGTCCGCCACCGCGTCCTCCTCGCCGGTATTGACATAAATCTTGACGCCGTTTTCGTAAGTGACGACGCGCAAGGTCTCGCTTCGAATCTCGTGGTTCACGATGGCACTGTCCCGCACTTTTTTCAGCGCCGCGTTCACCTCGTCATAAATGACGTAGGCATCGTCCTTCCAGTTCTGGAAAGCGGTCGAGCAAAACCGGTTCAGGCCCGTATGTTTGATCGCGCTCGAGTTTTCCCACGTGAACAGGAAATGGGGGGAAGCGCCCGTCTCGATGAGGTTGAGCACAATGTCCGCGCGGTCATAAGAGCCGTTTAAGTTGATGGGCGCGCCCGCGTAGTCGATGCTGCCGTGCAGGACCATCCCATAAAACGGCACGGTCTCGTCCACGATGTAGTAGTCGTTGTCCCGCAGGGGCGCGTTGATGATGTCGTCCGCATAGGCAAACGCGTAGTCGTTTCCGCCGTTTAGCATCAGCTGCTTGCCCGTGCCGCGCAATTTCGCGAGGGAGTCCAGCACCACGTCCAGCGCCATCTCGCGGTGAATTTCATTCGTCCGCTTTTTGTCAGAATGCAGCTCGTTGCCCAAGTCGCGCAAGGAGATGCCCGACAGGCCGTATTTCTCGATTTTCTTTGTAAATTTCTCGATGTAGCGGGGCAAAAACTTCGGCGAAACCAGGTAATAATGGTTCTCTTCATACCCAAGGCCGGAGGTCTGGCGCAAGGTGGCCGGGTTGACCAGCCCGAACTCCGCGATGTAGCCGCCCCCGTAATAGCGGGAAGTCTCGTTGTTTTCAGAATACCGCTTGCTGACCGTGGTCACCTTTTGGAAGGCCACGTCCGCGTAGAGCTTCCCTCCCTTTTCCGCGAGCGTGGCGTCAAGGGATTCCAAGCCGGACTTTTTCCCAAGGCTGCGCGGAACTTTGATTTTGTCCGCCACGTCGTGATAATAGCCGCGGTTCATCCACCCCTGGAAATTCATCACCTGGTTCGTGATGCCGATGTCCGCCAGGGTATTTGCGATCTCCTCCGCCTGAGAGAAAGTCGTCATGGCGTACAGACCCTGGTATTGGCTTCCGAGGAAGAACTTCGTCATGTCCACGCCGCCCAGCACATCGTAGTAAAACTTGATGTCGCCGCCCGCGTCTTTCTTTGCCGTCAGGATGCCCGCGTCCTGCAGCCGCTTGCGGTAATAATTGGCCGCGCCCGCATACGTGGCGTGATCCTCCGTCAGCATGGTATATTTGACCGTCAGGTTTGCGTCATAAAAATGCTTTTCCACGATCGGGATGTCCGCCTCATTTCCGGTCGTGCCGAACATGGAGAGCTTGTCATTTCCGCGCACCACAAACGTGGGGTAGACGTAATTGTACTCGTTGATCTTGCCCGAGACGCCCGCGTTGACATAGGCGAGGCTCGCGCCGTCCTCGATGGTGGCAAAGACGGCCGATGTTTCCCGAAACAGCCCATAGAGGGCGAGCTTGGCGCTCTCGGTATTTTCCAGAACCGTATAATCCGCCGCCAGGGGGTCAACGCCATAGAGGTACTCCGAGTAATTGTCGGCGGAGGACTTGCCATTGTTAAAATAAATGAGCGATCCAGACCCATTTGGCACGAGCATATATCCCGTCTCGTCTTTGCCCGCCGCGCCAAAATAGCGCAGCAGCTGGATGCGGAAGATCGCCCCGCCCCCGTTTTCCACCACCTGCCCCATCGGGACGGACACGTCCACGGAGTCCTCGTTGAGGCGGTATTCGAGCGGGATCTCAAATGAGATCGGCACCGCGCCCTCCACGCCGGAATTTTCCATTTCGCGCAGATAATCCTCGTTGGTAAAGCCCGCCTGCTCAAAGTATTTGTTGAGCTTGCGCAGCTGCGAGGCGCCCTTTGCGGCCGAGGGGAGCAGCTCCTTATAATTTTCCGCGACCGTGCTCTCGGTATATTTCTTGCTGACAAAAGAGGCCTCGTCCTCGGGAAGTTTTGCCAGCACGCCGTCTAAAGTCTCCTGGCTGATGTATTGCGGCACAAGCCCCGTGGTGTTCGACAGATCCCCGATGACGTACAAAAACCGCACGCCATTTTCGATGCCCTCCACGCTCAGCTGCCCCTCTTTGGAAGTGCAATAACTATAGGAATCCAGCGTGCCCTCTGTCCGGGACGTGTTAAAATAGTCCACAATGAGCTGCGACTTTAAGTAGCTCTTGTTTGTGCCGGACGCCACCGCGTCCTGATCCGCGTCCGGAGGGTTGGAGTAGGTGACTTGCCCCGTGCGCCTGTCCGCGACGGCCACCTCACCCGTCTCCGGATTCACATAGAGCTTTAAGTTGTCATTTTGCGCCGCGAGCTGCATACCGGGAACCAGCTTCTCCTCGTCGGAGAGCGGGGAAAACGCGCCTCCCTCCTCGTATGCGTAGGAGGTCAGCATGTCGCGGTAGCCGTTATAAAAGTGGTAGCGGTACAGCCAACGGCCAAAGTAGGCTGCGACAAGCAAAAGGGCAATCGCCACAAACGCAAGGACGATTTTTTTACTTTTTTGCATGTTATCCCCTCCTTACGCCCGGTAGATCAGCTCTTGGTAGATGCTGTACACAAAGCTATACAACTGGTTGATGAGATCCACAAACAAGAGGGTCACAAAGATGATGATCAGCATGGCGACAAAGGTCAAAAAGATCGTGGCCAAAGTCTTTGCCAGCGTATAATTGTGCACCACCATGATGCCCATCAGCATGAGGATCAGCCCATAGGCCACGCCAAGCGCCACGAGAATCCAGTAAAATCCCGCCTCGTCGAGCGACACAAACTGGCTGAACAGCGTGCCCACGTTCAGGCAGAGAATCATGGGGATGAGCGCGTAGCCGATGGCGATGGCGATGTCCTTTAGGCGCCCCTCGCCCTCCATCAGGCAGGTGATCGACCAGTTGCTCACGCACATCAAAAAGTACAAAAGCAGCACGGCCGCCAGCTCCGTCGCCGCATTGACCTCCAAAGGATCTACGTCATTGACGATAAACCCTGCAGACATGCGGTTGATGGAAAAACTAAACGAAAAGAGTACCACCAAGGCGATGGCAACGGCCACGCTCCCGCGATCGCGGTGGCGGATCTCGTAGTAACCGTCCATGGGATGGCTCACCGTATAAAAGGCATATTTCCATTTTTCAAGCGAGAACAATTCCTTCATCCCGGCAATCCCCCCTTCCGTTTTTTCGCGCCCTTGCCCTTGCGGCGGCGCACTTGCGTGACCACCACGCAGGCGGCAATCCCCGCGACGAGAATGGTCATCACCGCGCCGATGCTCTTTGTGAGCAGCTCGTTGCGGTAGCGCTGCCAGGCGATGGAGTAATACTTGCGGTTCATGCCGAGCTTTAGGTACTTCATCGCCTCCAGGTTGTTCCCCTGTGTCAGGTAGGCCTTTCCGATGCCGCTGTTGGCCAGCTCGTTGTTTTCGTTGAGCCGCAGGACCTCTTCCCAGATGCCGATGGCCTGCTTTTCGTCGCCGTCATAGCGCAGCCCCACGGCCTCGTTGATGAGTGACCCATACTCTGTCGCGGCAAATTTGAGCACCGCGCCGTGGTAGGCGTCGAGGACGAAGATCTGGTCGCCCACCGCCTCGATGGCCACCGGAGTGTTGAACGTGCCCTCCTGGCTGCCAAGCCCCCCGAAGATGTAGAGCAGGTTGCCCTCGCGGTCGTAGGTGAAGATGCGCCCGCGCTTGCGGTCGAGCAGGGAGTAAATCCCTTTGCCACGGTAGACCACGTCGGTAAATTCCGAAGGCCCGCTGTACGTGCCATAATTGCTGCTCTGCAAGTCGCCCCCGAGGTTGCCATTTTCGCCTTTTTGCACGACGTCCTCGCCCCTGGGGTTCAGCCTGCGGATGCCCTGCAAGCCGTCCGAGTCCAGGTGGGAGGCATAGACAAACCCGTCGCTGTCGATGTCAATGCCCGTAAACTCCGTGGGGATAAAGAGCTGCTGCTTGGCGCGCTCCTCCTTGCTCGCAAGGCGGCGCCAGAACTTTTCCCACAGGGTGATTTTGACATCGATCGTGCCAAAATACCCTGTAAAGTCGCCGGTATTTTCAAAAACCAGGATGCCCTCAAACGCGTTGCGCGCGATGACATACACGCGGTCGGCGTAGTCCACGGTCACTTTGATGGGAACAAAGTCAAAGTCGTCCTCTAGGACCTCGGACTGCGGATTGTCGATGATCTCCACGAAATCCCCCGCGGGGGTTAAGACCACCACGCGCTTGTTGTTGGAATCGGCCACGTAAAGCTCGCCATTTTCCGACACGCACACGCCATAGGGCGCGTTGAATCCATCCTCCTGCCCATCGCGTTCAAACGTGTCGATGACGCGCAAGGTCTTGGTCATGGACGCGTTGAGCACCACGATGCGGTTGTTTCCCGTGTCCGCCACATAGACGAGGCCGTCGGGCGCCACGCAGAGATCCTGCGGCTCCTTAAAGTCCGTCGTCCCCGCCGTCTTTCCTGTGATGCGCCCATCCGGCACATAGGCGGCGGGGGTCAGCATCACATACTCGCGGTAATCGTAGGTATACGTGTCATAGGGCAGCGCACTGGCGGCCCTGGCCGCCGCGCCCGGCTGCGTCGCCAAAAAGGCGGCCGCAAGGGCAGAAAGAAATTTCGCAACCACTGTTTGTCTTTTCATGCCGCCCTCCTGTCTACTCTTTCATGCCGGACGTGGTCATCGTTTCCAAAACGCTGCTCTGGCAGATCAGGAAAAACGTGATCGGCACAGCCGCGATGATAAACGTGACGGCTGCCGCCGCTCCCGCGCGCGCGGTCCCGCCCGCCGTGATCTGCTGCAGGGCATATTGCAGGGGCTTTAGCTCCTCGCTGCGCAGGAACAGCCCGCCCGTGTTGCCCCACATTTGCTGGAACTGGAAGATCGCGAGCGTCAGCCACGCCGGCTTGACGTTTGGCATGACGATCCGCCAGAAAATGCTCCACTCGGACGCCCCGTCGAGCCTGGCGGACTCCATCAGGGAATCCGGGAGCTGCTCCATAAACTGCTTCATCAGGTACAGGCCCATGCCAAAGGAAAAAGCCGGCAGGATCAGGGCCGCATACGTGTTGTTGATGTGCAGCCAGCTAATGATGATGTATTGCGGGATCTGCGTCACCGTCCAGGAGAACATCATCGAGAGCACAACCATCGAAAACAAAATGTCCCTGCCCGGAAAATGGTGCTTCGCAAGCGGGTAGGCCGCCAGGGACGCGCAGATGACGTGCCCCACCATGCCGCCGCCCGTGATGATGATGGTGTTGAGGATATACCGGGAGAACGGCACCCAGGAGTTGTTCATCAGCACGAACAAATCGGTGAAGTTCTCAAAGGTCGGGTTGCGCACAAAGATCTTCGGTGGGAACTGAAACAGCTCGTCCAAAGGCTTTAGGGCATTGTTGATGATCATGACGAGCGGCAGCGCCATGAAGATGCCGCACACAAACATCGTCACGAACATGATGCTGTTGCCCGCCATGGAGCGGTTGAGTTTTTTCGCCTTTTTCCGGAAAAAACGGTGTCTTTTTTTCTCCATCACTCGCCCACCCTCCTTAACAGTCTCTGGACCAGCTTATTGGTGCCAACCATCAGGAGGAAGAGCACCGTGGCGATGGCGGACGCATATCCCATGTCAAAGCGCGTCGATCCATAGTCCAGCAAGTGGGTCACCACCGTTGCGCCCGCGTAATTGACGGAAGGGTTGCCCGCCAGCTGGATGGAAATGTCCGCGACGGCGAACGACTGCGTGATTTGCATGACCGCGCCAAACATCAGCTGCGGCTTCATGGCGGGCAATGTGACATACCACAGCTCCTGCCAGCGGTTTTTCACGCCGTCCAAGGCCGCCGCCTCAAACAGGCTCTTGTCCACGGTCTGAAGCCCCGCGATGAACGACAAAAAGCCCGTTCCAAGAGAGAGCCACAGCTGCACCACGATCAGCATGGGCAGGACATATTTTTCCGTTTTCATCCACAGGATCGGCTCGTCCAGGATGCCCAGCTTTAGGAGGATGCCGTTCAGGTAGCCATAGCGGTCGCCCGTCAGGATGAGGTTCCAGACCATGTAGGCGTTGCCGCAGATGCTCGGCGCGTAAAAGATCAGCGTCAAAAACGCGCGCACCTTGCCGGAAAACTCGTTGATGATCCAGGCAAACAGCAGGCACAGGATGTAGCTGACAGGCCCCGTGACCACCGCGAAAATCAGGGTGTTTTTTAAGGAGATCAGGAAAATGTCGTCCTCCAAAAACAGCTTTGCGTAGTTCTTCCAGCCGATAAACGTGGGGAACTCCAGCATGTTAAAATAGGTAAAGCTCAGCGCGATGGAGATGAGCACCGGCAGCACCGTAAAGAGGAAAAACAGGATGAAATACGGTGCGAGCATGTAGTAGGACACGCGGTTTTTTCGGATGCGGTACCCCAGCGTATTCGTCTTGTCGGGGCGTTTTCTGAGCGTTGCCGTTTGTTCTGCCATGACGCGTTGTCCCCCTTTCTATTGCGCCTCATACACGGGCAGGCCGAGTTCCTGCC
>CAYVVW010000077.1:0-10213 GCA_964455335.1 uncultured Marvinbryantia sp. | reverse complement strand
GTGTGCCAGTGGCACACGTTTCGCACCGACCGGAGCGAAGCGGAGACTGCGAAGCACGAAACAATCCGTAAGGCATCTTTTTACCGCAGTATCATAAGATAGAAGATAGGACAGAAGATTAAGATAGAAGATAGGAGTCCGCGGGATGAAGTTTGTGCATATCTCGGACCTGCATTTGGGAAAGCGGGTCAATGAGTTTTCGATGGTCGAGGACCAGGCGCATATCCTGGGGGAGATTTTGCGTATCGTCGGCGAGGAGCGGCCGGACGGGGTGCTGGTCGCGGGCGATATTTATGATAAATCGGTGCCGTCGGCGGAGGCGGTCGCGCTGTTTGACGATTTTTTGGTCGCACTCTCCAAAGAGGGGCCGCAGGTGTTCTTGATAAGCGGCAACCACGACTCGCCTGAGCGGATTGCCTTTGGCGGCCGGCTGATGGAGCAAAGCGGCATTTTCATTTCCCCCGTGTACGGCGGGGCGGTCGCGCCCATTGCCCTGCGGGATGCCTATGGGCCGCTCTACGTCTATTTATTGCCATTTGTGAAACCCGCCCATGTGCGCCAGCTGTTTCCGGATCGGGACATTGCCACTTATACGGACGCGCTCGCGGTGGCCATCCAGGAGATGCGCGTGGACCCATCTGCGCGCAACGTGCTGGTGACGCACCAATTTGTCACGGGGGCGGCGCGCTGCGAGTCCGAGGAGCTGTCTGTCGGCGGGGCGGACAATGTGGACGCGTCGGTCTTTGGCGATTTTGATTATGTGGCGCTTGGCCACCTCCACGGGCCGCAGAAGGTGGGGCGCGAGACCATTCGCTACTGCGGCACGCCGCTGAAGTATTCCTTTTCGGAGTGCCGGCACGAAAAGTCGGTCACGGTGGTGGAAATGCGCGAAAAGGGCGCGGTTGATGTCCGGCAGATTCCCCTGGTTCCCCTGCGGGACATGAAAAAGTTGCGGGGAACGTATGCGGAAGTTACCTTGCGCGCGTTTTGGGAGGCGGACGGGCGCAAGGATGCCTATGTCCACATGACCTTGACGGACGAGGAGGACATCCCGGGCGTGGTGGGGAAATTGCGGTATTTTTACCCATATCTGATGAAACTGGAGTATGACAACAGGCGCACCCGCGCGCGGATTTCCCTGGATCAGGCGGAGGATGCGCAGACCAAAAGCCCCTTGGAGCTGTTGGAGTCGTTTTACCAGGAGCAAAACGGGCAGCCGATGCAAGGGGAGCAGCGCATGTTTGCAAAAGGGCTTTTGGAGGAAATCTGGGAGGGCAGGGCATGAGGCCGCGGAGATTGGTGATGTCGGCCTTCGGGCCTTACAAGGGGCGGACGGTTCTGGACTTAGAGCAGCTTGGAACGCGCGGACTGTATCTGATCACGGGAGACACGGGCGCGGGAAAGACGACGATTTTTGACGCAATCACCTATGCCCTGTATGGGGAACCCAGCGGGGAAAACCGCGACGCCACGATGCTGCGTTCGAAGTATGCCAGCCCGGAGATGCCGACGGAAGTGGAGCTTTTGTTTACTTGCCAGGGCAAGGATTATACGGTGCGGCGCAATCCGGAATACACGCGCCCGGCAAAGCGCGGGGGCGGCATCACCACGCAAAAGGCAGAGGCGGTTCTGACACTCCCGAATGGGCACGTGGTGGCGAAAGTGCGGGAGGTCAATGCGGGGATTGTGGAGATTCTCGGCCTTTCCCGCAGCCAGTTTACGCAAATTGCCATGATTGCGCAAGGGGATTTTTTGAAATTGCTGCTTGCGGACACGGGCAGCCGGCAGGAGATTTTTCGGGAGATTTTCCAGACGCGCTTTTACCTGGATTTTCAAAAGCGGGTGCGGGACGAGGCACTTAAGCTGCAACGGGAGTGCGAGGCGGATCGCGCAAGCGTGCTTCAGTACCTGTGCGGCGCAGTCTGCGCGAAAGGAGACCCGCTCCTGGAGCGGCTTGCGCGCGCGCAGGAAGGGCAGCTGCCTTTTGAGGAGTCCCTAGGGATTTTGGAGGCCTTGCTTGCGCAAGATGAGGAAAAAAAGGACGCGTGCGATCAGGAGATGGCGCAAGTTGCCCAGGAAATCAAGGCGGTGACCACCTTGCTTGGGCAGGCGGAGGAGCAGGAAAAAGCGAAGCGGCAGCTGGCAGAGGCCAAAGAGAAACAACAGATCCAGGAGTTGGCCGCCCAGCAGGCGCAGGCAGACAGGCAGGCACAGCTGGATCTGCAGCCGAAGCGCAAGGAACTGGCCGACGCCATGGCGGATCTTTCGGCCAAGCTCCCCGCCTATGCGGCACTTGGCAAGCAGCAAAAGGAGCGGTTGTGCCTGCAAAAGGAAGTGGCGGCCATGGAGGGCGACTTGCAAGCCATGGGGCAGGCTTTCCAGGCGCAGGATCTGGAGCGAAAAAGCTGGGAGCTGGAAATGGAGGGGCTTTTCCAGGCGGAAGTGGAACGGGAAAAGCTGCTCCAGGAAGCGGCGGAGGCAAAGCGCAGGCAGTCGCTTTTGGCATCCATCGGGGAATTGGCGCAGACGTGGCAGTCTCTGGCGGGAAAAGGGCGCGCGGCCGAGGAGGCGTGCCGGACATGCGAGGCGCAAAAACAGCAAATGGAAACCTTGCGGGATCAGATGCTGGCATCCTGGCAAGCGGATCAGGCCGCGTTCGCGCAGTCGGAGGGCCTGGCGGCCGCGCGCGAAAAGTTGCGCACGGATCTGGAAAAAGAGGAGACCGCAAAACAGGCGCTTGCGGGCTTGCTGGCGGGATTCGGCGACTGCGCGCGGGCGAACGGCGCATTGGCAAAGGCGCAAGCGGCCTATCAGGCGGCACAGGCGCGGGCGCAGACCGCGAGGGAAACCTATGAAGCAAAAAATCGCGCGTTCCTCAACGCCCAGGCGGGCATCCTGGCGCAGACGCTAAAAGAAGGCCAGGCGTGCCCGGTTTGCGGGTCTGCCGATCACCCCCATCCGGCAGCGCTTCCGAAAGAGGCGCCGACAAAAGAGGAGCTGGAGCAGGCCAGGGGGCAAAGAGAGACTGCCGAGCGCGCGGAGCGCAAAACGAGCGAGGCGGCGGGGGATGCAAAGGCAGTGGCGCAGGCGCAGGAGCGCGCTTTGCTAGGGCAGATGCGCCCCTACCTGGAAAACCCCGATCTTTCCACGGCAGAAACGCAGCTTCTCACCCGCATGGAGGAGACAGGGCGCAGGTTGGACAGGATGCGAGAGGAATTGCGCGACCTTGACGCGCGCATTGCGCAAAGGGAGGCACTTGGGAAAAAACTCGCCCAGGATGAGGAGGCAAGAAGGCAGCAGGAGCGGCGCATTGAGACGCAGCGGGAAAAAATCCTGGCCGCGCAACAGGAGCGCAGCGCCCTTGCGGGGCAGGCGGAGCAGGCAAAGGAGCAGCTTTTGGGCCAATTGCGGGAGTCCCTGCCGGATTGCGCCCTAGAGGAGGCGGACGCGCGCATCAAAAAGGAGCGGGAGGCCGTCGGGAAACAGCTGGCACAGATGGCGCGGCTGCAGGCGGAAGCAGAGCGGCGCGTGCGCAAAAAGGAGACGTTAAAGGGGCAGATTGCCCGCCGCAAGCAGGAATTGGAGGCATTGCAAGCGCGGCAAATGGCGTGCAAGGAGGCTGTGGCGGCAAAGCGCAGCCGGGCAGGCGAAATGGAGCGCCAGGCCGAGGAGCGGCAAAAGGAGCTGCGTTATCCCGATGAGGCTGCGGCAAAGTGCGCCTTGGCGGATTTGCAAAAAGAGTGTGCCGCCATGGACGCGGCGATGGAGGCGTCCGAGCGCGCGTGGCAGAAGCAAAGGGAGGCTCTTGCGGGGATCGGGGCGACGGTGCGGGAACTGGAGGCACTTCTCGCAAAGGGCGTGGAGGTGGACCAGTCGGCCAACCGCCTGCGCCAGGGCCAGCTGGAGGAGCGGCAGGCGCAACTGTCCGCAGAGGCACAGGCCATTGCGGCGCGCCTTTCGTCCAACCGCGCCGCCCTTTCAAGCAGCAGGGAAAAGATGGGGCGGCTGGATGCGCGCGAGAAGCGGTACGCGTGGATGCGCGCGCTGTCCGACACGGTCAACGGTGCGATGTCGGGAAAAGAGAAAATCGCACTGGAGACCTATGTGCAAATGCGCTTTTTTGACCGCATTTTGGAGCGCGCAAACAGGCGTTTTCTCGTCATGTCCGATGGGCAATATGAGCTGAGGCGCAGGCGCGTGGCGGAAAACAACCGCAGCCAGAGCGGGCTTGACCTTGACGTGACCGACCATTACAATGGAACGGAGCGCAGCGTGCGATCCCTCTCCGGCGGGGAGTCGTTTTTGGCGTCGCTCTCCCTGGCGCTGGGCCTTTCCGATGAGATCCAGTCGATGGCGGGCGGCATCCGCCTGGATGCCATGTTTGTGGACGAGGGGTTCGGCTCGTTGAGCGAGGACGCATTGGAGCAGGCGGTGCGCGCGCTTGTTTCCATCACAGAGGGGGATCGGCTGGTCGGCATCATTTCCCATGTGACGGAATTGAAGGAAAAAATTGACCGGCAGGTCGTGGTGACAAAGGATCGGGATCAGGGAAGCCGCGTGGAAATCCGTGTGTGAGGACACGGGTGCCAAAATACCTTTTGAGACCCAAATCGTGTGAAAATGAGGATCAAATCATCTAAAAATGAGGCTCAAATCATGTGAAAAGGGGGAGTGTTATGTATGACCCAACATCCATGGCCGCGGAGGAGTTTTTAAGCCATGGGGAGATCCTGGAAACGCTTGCCTATGCCAGGCAGCATCAGGAGGATCGCGCGCTGGTCCAGTCGCTGCTTGCGAAGGCGCGGGAGCGAAAGGGGCTGTCGCACCGCGAGGCGATGGTGCTTTTGGACTGTGCGTTAGAAGAGGAAAACCGGCAGATTCTCGCCCTTGCCGAACAGATCAAACAGGATTTTTACGGCAACCGCATCGTGCTGTTTGCGCCGCTGTATCTGTCGAATTATTGCGTCAATGGGTGTGTGTATTGCCCATACCACAGGCAAAATGGCCGCATTGCGCGAAAAAAACTGACACAGGAGGAGATCCGCCGCGAGGTCATCGCCTTGCAGAACATGGGGCATAAGCGGCTTGCCCTGGAGGCGGGCGAGGACCCCTTGCACAACCCCATCGAATATGTGCTCGAAAGCATAGAGACGATCTATGGCATCCGGCACCGCAATGGCGCGATTCGCCGCGTGAATGTCAACATCGCCGCGACGACGGTGGAAAATTACCGCAAATTAAAAGACGCGGGCATTGGCACCTATGTGCTGTTTCAGGAAACGTATCACAAGGAGAGTTATGTGCGCCTGCACCCGTCAGGGCCAAAGCGCGACTACGCATACCACACAGAGGCGATGGATCGCGCCATGGAGGGCGGCATTGACGACGTGGGGATCGGCGCGCTGTTCGGGCTGGCGCGCTACCGCTATGAGTTTGTGGGGCTTTTGATGCACGCGGAGCATTTGGAGGCGGTGCATGGGGTGGGGCCGCACACCATCAGCGTCCCGCGCGTCCGCCGCGCGGAGGGGGTTGACGCGGACGCGTTTTCCGACGGCATTGACGACGACACGTTCGCAAAACTGGTGGCGTGCATCCGCATCGCCGCGCCCTATACGGGGATGATTCTCTCCACGCGCGAGGATCAGGCGTGCAGGGAACGGCTGCTGCACCTAGGCATTTCGCAGATCAGTGGGGGGTCACGCACGAGCGTGGGCGGGTATGCGCGGCCAGAGCCGAAAGAAGAAAATTCCGCGCAATTTGACATTTCCGACAACCGCACATTGGAAGAAGTCGTCTCCTGGCTGATGCAACAGGGGCACATCCCCAGTTTTTGCACGGCCTGTTACCGCGAGGGGCGCACGGGCGACCGCTTCATGCGCCTGTGCAAGAGCGGGCAGATCCAAAACTGCTGCCACCCGAACGCATTGCTCACCCTAAAGGAATACCTGATGGACTATGCGGGGGAAGAGACGCGAAAAATCGGGGAGGCGCTCATCCGCGCGGAACTCGCCAACATTCCGCGCGAAAAAACGCGCGAGATCGCGGAGCGCAACTTATTGCAAATCGAGCAGGGAAAGCGCGATTTTCGGTTTTAAGAGAAGCGCAGGAAGATACGCAAGGAAAACGATAGCAAACGACAAAGTGATGTTCGTTTTTGCCGTTTGCCGCGCCGGATTTGCGCTGCGTAAGCAGCATGATTCGACGATGCCCACGCGGGTGACCTGTGTGCGGCGCAGGTGCGTGGGTGTGCGCGGACAGAAAAGAGGAAACGACATTCTTGCGCATGGAATGTGCACAGGAAGATACGCAAGGAAGTATGCAAGGAAAAATGGCAGGAAGATGTACGGATAGATATATGACACAGGGAGTGTAGAAAGAACATGAATCGGACGACAGATCTCTTTTTGGAGGAACATTTAGATGCCATGCTAGAGGATCTCAAGATGCTGGTCGGCATCCCCAGCATCAAGGGAGAGGCCCGGCCTGGCATGCCTTTTGGCGAGGGGCCGGCGAACGCGCTGGCGGCGGCAGAGGCGCTGATGGGGCGGTATGGCCTTGCCACAAAAAATTATGACAATTATGTGGTGACGGGCGACTTAAACAATCAGGAAAAAGGATTGGATATTTTGGCGCATTTGGACGTGGTGCCTGTGTCGGATGACTGGACGGTGACGCAGCCGTTTGCGCCAAAGGTGGTTGACGGCCGCATCTATGGGCGCGGCACGGCGGATGACAAAGGGCCGGCCATTGCGGCGCTCTATGCCATGCGCGCCGTCAGGGAATGTGGGATTCCCTTGCAAAAAAATGTCCGGTTGATACTCGGGTCGGATGAAGAGTGCGGCTCGGCGGATCTGAAATACTACTATGGCATCGAGCAAGAGGCGCCGGCCAGCTTTACGCCGGACGCGGAATTTCCCCTGATCAATTTGGAAAAAGGGCGGCTGGAGCGGCAATTTTCCAGAACTTTTGCGCAAGTCGAAGCCGTGGCAGATACAATTCCCCATGTGGTGGAGATCCACGGGGGCGACAAGGCGAATGTCGTGCCGGGAAGTGCGTGGGCCGTCGTCACCGGCCTTGCGCGGGAAGTGGTTTTGCAAGCAATCGAGCACGACGAGACGGGAGTGCTTTTTACGGTGGAAGCGTCTGGCGGCGCGGGCACCCTGCGCATTGCGGCAAAGGGCATCGCGGCGCATGCCTCGACACCGGATGGGGGAAAGAATGCCATCTGTGCCCTGCTTGGGTTGCTTGCGCGCCTGCCATTCTCGGATACTCCACAGATGCGTGCGCTGTGCGCGGTTGCGCGCCTGTTTCCCTTTGGCGACAATGCCGGGCGGGCATTAGGCGTGGAGATGCAAGACGAAATCTCTGGCGCGCTCACCATGAACTTGGGCATCTTTCATTTTGACGGCAGGACGCTTGCCGGAACGTTTGACGCGCGCGTGCCTGTGTGCGGCACGGACGCAACCGTGACAGAAGTCCTGCGGCAAAAATTCCAAGAAAAGGGATTTGAGATGGAGGGCGGGCGGATGGTCTTGCCACACTATGTGCCCGAGGACAGCCCCTTGGTGCAGGCTCTGCTGCAGTCTTATGAGCGGTATACGGGCATCCAGGGAAAGCCGCTCGCCATCGGCGGCGGCACATATGTGCATGAGCTGAAGCGGGGGGTGGCGTTTGGCTGTATGCACGCGGACGTGGACAACCATATGCACGGCGACGATGAATTTATGTGCATAGACGTGCTTTTGCAAAGTGCCAAAATCTTTGCGGACGCCATCTGCCGCCTGTGCGGGGCATAGGGAGCCTCTGCCCGTAGTATCGGCATGGCGATGGCTCGCTCAATTGCCGCGCACGACCTTGCAGCTCTTCCGATAGCACCCGATCCCATATTTCCAAATCTTTCGGACGCTTGTGTATCGAAACGCGTCCAGATACCGCCGCTCGTCGATCTGGGCGATGGCATCCTGGCATGCCTTGTCCAGGTCGCCATCCTGCGCATACTTCATCTCGATGATGATGCCTGTCGCCCCATCCTCATCCGCAATCTCCGATTTCGCAAGGATGCCCGTCTCGCCATCTGCAGCCTCCGATTTTGCCAGGATGTCTGCGTACCCCTCGCCCGCCTCACGGTTGGAGACAACGCTCATGCGGCCGTTCGCCATCAGGATGCCGAGCATAGCGCCGTGGTAGAAGCTCTCCTTCCGGTCGTCCGGAACGGCATTGTCGCGGATGCTGATGGATTTTTCCAGGTAGCGGGAGAAGATCCGCTCCACAGTATGCGCATCTCCGCCTTGCAATGCGGCGCAGAAGGTGTTTAGGGTATCCGTGTCCGCCTTGACGCTTTCCTTGAAGTACTCCCAGACCTGATTTAGGAACACGTCCCGGACCTCCAGGTTCGGGATGCGCAGCCGCAACCGCCCATCGTCCGTCCTGCCCTGCGCGGTCAGGTAGCCGGTCATGTAGAGCAGACTCCACAAATTGTCGATGTTGTCATAAATGTCGGCGTAGGTGAGGTCCTCGCGAATTTTCTTCTCGATCGTCTCGCCTGATACCAGGCGTTCGATCTCATTTCTTGTCCAGTCGTCTGCCAAGGCGACGAACCGCCGAATCGCGTCGTTGCTGCTGGTGTTGATCCAGTAGTTTTCCGGCTGCGCGGCCGGCGAATCCAGAAGGGCGTCGCAGTAGTTCAGCACATCCCATGGGCAGTAAATCTCCTTGTTCCCGAACCGGTAACCGTCGTACCACTTTTTCGCCGGGGCATAGCTGTCCAAATATCCGTAATAGCCCAAAAGATCGCGGACTTCCGCATCCGTAAAGCCAAAATATTCCGCAGAGCGGACATCCGAGATGGAGCGGACTTTCAGGTTGTTCAGCCCCGTGAAGATGCTCTCTTTGGAGATACGCAGGCATCCGGTCAGGACGGCGAACTCCAGGCTGGTGTTTGTCTTGAGCGCTGCGCCGAGCAGGGAACGTATCAAGGAGACCATCTGGTCATAGTAGCCGCCCGCGTGCGCCCTCGCAAGGGGAACGTCGTACTCGTCGATGAGCAGGACGGCCTTCCTGCCGTGGTGCTTTTCGAGCAGCTCGGATAGTGTCCAAAGGCTGTTGCCCAGTGTTTCTTCTGACATGTCCAGGTTCAAAAGTGCTTGGTAATCCGCTTTGTTCGGGGCAGACAACTTTTCACTGCTTGCCAGATACTCCACTTTAAGTGCAGCATTCCTGATGAGCCGTGCAGCTTGCCGAAATGCCGTTTCATAACTTTGCGCGTCGATCCCCTTGAGTGTTAAAAAAATCACAGGATATTTTCCCATATGTCTCTCACAGAGTGCTCTTTCCTTTGCAACCTCCAACCCATCGAAAATCGACTTGTCCCCACGCAAAGAGAAAAAGTGCGCGAGCATGCTCATGTTCAAGGACTTGCCAAATCGGCGCGGGCGGGTGAACAAGGTCACCTTGCTCGCGCTTTGCAGCAAATCCCGAATCAGCCCGGTCTTATCCACGTAGTAGAAATCCTTGGTTCTGAGTTCCTCAAAATCTTCATACCCGATAGGTAGCATTTTTTTCTGTTCCATAATGCCGTTCTCCTTCCCTGGCCATACGCAACGACGTTTCTCCTATGACGAGTGGCACATATCGTAAATGACAAAAGTATTCGCCGTTTACGATTGCCCAGTCAGCCATATATACGATTTATGTCGCGCCCTTGGCAGTTTCGACCGTGCCCTCGCCAAAGGGGTGTGTCCCTGATGGGAAGTTGCTTGCGATATACCGCAGCACTTTGATAATCTTTTCCTGTTCCGCAGGCGGGAACTGGTGTAGGACATCCAGCGCCTCGCCATCCAATCCCTTATCCTGGGAAATGCCCGTCTTGCTGCCGGCGTTTAGGATGGAATCAACGGATCCTGTTTCAGAAAAAATCTTACGGGTCGATGCGTGTTTTCCTTATTCTACTACAAAAAAAGTTTGAAAACAACTATAATATATGATGTAGTAAAAAATATTTATCGGTATATAGGAGGGCGGCATGGGGGTCATAGAGTACAAAGGGAGCAAATTTTCCCTGCGCGAGCTTCGAGGCGGGTATGCACAAAAACCAGGCAGTTACGCAATTGCGGTGGAGGATGTCTTTGCGGAGCATGTGTACCTGGCAGATTCCTACGCTTCCTGGCCCGTCACGGAGTGGATATCTGGCGGTGGCTATTGGGACAAACCGAAG
>CAYVVW010000076.1:0-10291 GCA_964455335.1 uncultured Marvinbryantia sp. | reverse complement strand
ACTGATCGTCTGGTGAATCGAGACGGGACCGCGAACCCCCACCGAAACGCCCTCCTTCTTGTCCTTTGACTTAAACGCAAACACTTGACCAAACATGCGGACGTCTGTCCAGTTTTCGCACGCCTGTCTTGCGTAATCTTCCGTTGACACATAATCGCGAATGGTAGATGACGCCCTTTCACTTAAGGATGTGCATCCGTCGTCACTGCGATCCGCGGATTGCACAAAAATACGTTCCCCCATGTCTTGCAGGCGGTTTCGGATCTTTCGTTTGATGCAGACATCCGATATTTCCCCAAATCCGGCATAGGTTGTCCTAGGCCGGTTCCCATTTAACGGATCCCCGTTGGGGTTGGCATTTTCCACCCTTACCAATACTACAAAATCAACCTTGTTTTGAAAATCAGTCATCGTTTTCCCTCTCCTTTTCCTCTGTCGTTTGCCCTTTCGCGCCCTGTGCGTCACTCTTCTGATTGAGTTCTTTTCTCTGCAAAAAATACCCCAGCAAATAGGTTTCACCCAATCCCTGATTCATCCTCGGTGCATCCTCTTCTTGGAACAACGCAAAGATCTCTGCAATGAGGTTTCTGTAATATTCCCTTGTCCCCGGATTCAGCTTTCGGAAATATGGCTCCAATTGCAGATAAATCGTATTCCATGTATGCAACGGATGATTCACAAATACGGATTGCAGGCGAATCGCATTTGGTTCCCGGCTTTCCCCCCTCTCATAAGTCCGTCGCTCCACCTTTTCCGCGACGGCCAACAGTCTGCCAAATAAATAGCTGCGATCTCTGTTTTGCGCATCCAGCACCATGTCTGTTTCCTCTCCTTCCTTTCTTCCCTTTTTGTCTCGGTGATATTTTGCAATGATTGCGCACGCTGTGGACAACACGGTTTCCCGATTCCGTCCATGTTTGTAGCGCATCGGGGACGACGCTTTTGCGGTAATTGCCCGCACCAGATCAAGCGGTATGGGCTGGCTCTCCACCATGCATTTGAGCAGCCTTTGCACCTGCTCCCTCATGATTTTGTCATCAGCCCCTATCCAACTGTCTTTTTCGTTGCCATAAGCGGCCTCCACAATTTTGCGAATTTGCGGTGTCTTGACCGTGAGGCCTGGCTTATTCTTCTCGTCACAATCCCGATAATACCAGCAGCAGGTCTCACCCCAGTAAAGCACGCGATCCAGGAAATCATTTGCCATCAGTTCGTTGTAGTAGGTAATCGACAGTCTCCCGGTCGTCGCCGCCTCCAAACCCATGACAATCACCTCGTCTTCCCTGGAAAACTGTTCCCGATACCCCTGAAGGAACTTGGACAGCTTCTTTTTATAGGAAACCGGATCCTCCGCCCCGTTATCTTCCAAGCCGAGTTCGCCAACAATGTCTGGCACCTCGTGCCCGCCCGTGTTCCAGCACACAAACGTGCGTTTTTCCTTTGTCCCCACGGTTACGCCCTGTTTTTTTACCAGCCACGTCAATGCGCCATGGATCTTTTGCGACGCCTCATAGCTGAGGGCACTGGCCTGCTTTTCGTCCTGAAACCTTCCCCGGTAAGTATATCCCTGACTGTCATTGGCGGACACCAGTTTCGCCCCATAACTTGCGGCAATCAATCCCTTCGGGTGGTTTGTCGCGACGGTTGCCCTGTTCCCAAGGAAGTAGCAGACATCCACATCTCCCTTCAGATGGTGTGTGTAGTACGAAGCATACGCCTGGATCAGCGTGCCGTCCTCCCACGTTCCGCTTGGCTCAGGTCCGCAGCCCAAAACGCGAAACCGCACCATCGCCTTGTCATATGGTTTTCCCTCGATTTTTTTTGCGGAAAAGGTATGATCCTCACCGATTTCCACGATCCCCGCCCGTATCAAATCTGCTATCAGTTTCCCCTTGGAAAGGTACGCGTGGATCGCCCGCACCTTGGGATGGGAGTCCTCCGAGTCGCACCAGTTTTCCAAGCCTTCCATGTAGCGCTCATGCTTTTGGCGCGACTGCTTCTTTTCCTTTTCCCCCTTGCAATACTGCGCATAGTCCCCCGCAACATAAGGAAGCATGTCACACAGTGGGTGCGGCGCAATGCCAGACGCCCTGCCAGCGGAACTTTCCGTCACGGGGATGGTGGTAACGGCAACGTCTTTTTCGATCTCCCTTGCTCCCACAAACTCCCCATCCCGGTTAATGCTCACCTCAACTTGTGCATTTGCATTCATGTGAGCAATGGGGTTTTCTGATTGCACTGCCTGATTTTCATAATACTCGTACAAATGGCTCATCCACGACATGCGACAGTCACCTCGTCTTCCACAGAAAAGTTTTCCAGGGATTTTGCGAACTTTTTCACGCCCATTTCCCGAATTGGCCGGTGTATGCATTCCCATGGGGGCAAAAAAGAAATGATGCCATTTCGCATGGTGGCTTTCCACAGGCGCACGCTCATTTTCCCCCTTGTCTCATCGGAGTAAGCCTCATCGGCGTAGGTAATGCCATGGTACATCATGCCAAAGCAAAGCTCCTCCATGTCGTCGTATGCCCCCCGCCCTTCCTCAAACACGCACGGTTTTACATACCCTTGGCATTCCCGGCATCCCAGGAAAATGTCTCTCTTTCCCCCGCGTTCCACCATGCGCTTCGCAATGTTGTGGTGTTTGTTTTCATTGCGATCCTCACGCAGCTCTGGACGGTTCTCATTCCACACAAAATGCGCGCGCACGCGATACCTGCAGTCTTTGAGGTAGGTGTAATACGAAAGGTCGTTTTTGTCACTGTGGTACTTGATCGGGCGTACACCCTTTGTCTCCATCTGGATCGGGTTCATGACGCGCACTTCATCAACAACCCAAATGATCGTGGGCTTCCAGTAGATGCTGTGCAAAATCCCCTTCAACGCCTCATACGTGGGGACCTGGTAGCTGCACTTTTCCCCGCCCACGCGGGTGACCGGGTCTGAAAACAGCCCGTAATCCCCCGTCACCTCAAATTCCACTGTGTTTCTATAACTCATGTTTCCCTCCTCGCTATTCTATAAAATACGCAGCCGCCTGTTCCTGATTTCCCACCAGTCCATACTCCGCGTCATACGCCTCATCGGCCAAAATCCACACCCTGCCCCCGCACGCCGAAAAAATCATTCCCGCATCATCCAATTTCCTTTTTTGGCACGCAAACAGACGTACCATGTAGGGTTTTGCCTCGCGCAAAATATCCCGCAGGGATTGCGACGGGACATCCCATTTGTGCTTCGCAGAAATCAATTGTATCAATTCTCTCCCTTTCCCATAGGGCACAAGAACGTCTGTCGTGTTGTCGTCAAACACGCGGAATTTCTGCCCAACTGTGCGAAGCGGCTGCGCGAGCACCGTTTTTGCGCCATATCTGGACAATAGCTTCGCCAGGTATTTGGTTTCCCCATATTCCACGATCGGATATTGCATTTCTTTTTTTATCTCCTCGGTTTGGCCGAACAGATTGCGGTAAAATCGCGCTGTGGCCTCCTCCCCGATATAGGCGGTATCCCCAAATTCCCTCATCCATTCCAACACGCCCTGTGTGCTATTTTGCGCAGATGCGATCTCATGCAACATACCCAAATTTTCATTTTTCAAGTTGATCAGGCATACTTGCCCGCGATCCCCATACTCGTTGCTCCGGTTACATCTTCCCGCCGCCTGCGCGAGATTGTCGATCCCCGCCAGTACCCGAACGACGCAGGAGAAAGAGAAATCTACGCCCGCCTCGACCAGCTGTGCGGACACGCAGACGAGCTTGCGCCCCTTTTTCTCCGATCGGTATTCCTGTTGAATCTGCCGCAATCGTTTCTGGATCTCGTCCATGCGCTCCATGCGGTGCTTCTGGCACATCGCCGTCGAGAGATGGTAGGTATCCCACCCCTGTTCCGCACCTTGTGTGCGCAATTTTGCAAATAACTCCCGCGCTTCTTGTTTTGTGTTGCAGATGAGAAGAAGGGATGGGTGCCTGTCCATTTTCTCCGCACAGAACGTGGCACAAGTTTCCATGTCCATCCCATAGGGATCCGTGCGATTCACGATTTCCGCGCGTTGGAACAGGCGGTCTTGTTCCGGTCTTAGCCGAACCATATCCGGGTCTTGCGATACGCGCAACGGCCACTCCAGTTCCTCATAACAAGGCTGTGTCGCGGAGGACAATACAATGGTCGCGTTGCAACACACATGCAAAAAATTTAATGCCTGGTTAAACATGGCGATCACTTTTCGCGGCAACGTCTGCACTTCATCCATCACGATCACGCTGTCGCTCAACGCCTGCATCCGCTCCACTGCCGCCATTTTTCCCGAAAACAAAATGTTCAAAAATTGCACCATGGTCGATAGGACAATCGGCGCCTGGTTCCAGCTTTCCGCCAGGAGTGCGAATCGGTCCAAATCCTCCCCGCCAGGGGCGCGCTCATGCAGCACATTGGAATGGTGTTCCAACACCTTGACACCATCCGGGACATACGATCGAATTACCTTTGCGTTTTGGTCGAGGACACTGAGCAGCGGGATAAGGAAAATCACCCTTTTTTTCTGGTGGATTTGCGCATGGGCCAAGGCGTAACGCAGCGAACAGAGCGTTTTCCCTCCCCCTGTCGGAACGTGCAGGCGATAAATCCCCTTTGGGCGTTTTGCAAACGCAAGGCATTGTTCGGAAATGGCGCTCCGAACCCGATTTAACGCGGCTTCCTGCCCCGGCTTTGCGTACTGCTCTGCGTATCGCTTTTCAAAATACGCTGTGCAGGCCTCCCAGTCTGCGGCCTCATTTTGCGCGCCCATGTCCACACGCATAAATTCCGACGTGTCCCGCCTGTCGCCGTAAACCACCGCCGACAAAATCCAGCGCGCCAACATCCCCATCTGAAAGAAAACTTTTCCGCTTTTGTTTTCGCACATCCCCCTTGCAACCGCAAATATGGCTTGGATCTCCCGCCGGGATTTTTGAAAAAGGCGCTCCACATTATCCTCGCTTGCAACCTCGGAAAAAAAGTTACCCACCGCCTCTTGGTAGCCGATCTCCGCCCTGTCTTTTTCACAGCGGTACACAAACCCATTCTTCCCATCCAGATCCTCACAGTCAAAAAGCCCATGGTGTGCCCCAATGGCGTACCCGACCACCTCGCAAGCGAGCTTCTCATATGCGTCAGCCCCCTCCGCGTGATGTTTGTCGAAGAGATAGATCACCCCCGCAAAGGTATGGTTCACGCTGCCGCGCTTTCGACTCTCCCCTTTGTGCACCGCCTCCAGGTACTCCACATACTCCCGCTTCGCCTTTCCCATGTCGTGAAGCAGCCCCGCAAGGTATGCCGTGTGAAAAAGCCCTGTCCGCTCCACGCTTTCCGCCGCATACCGCGCCGTCTGAAGGCAGTGGTCTTTTAATGTCTGCTCCACGCGGACGCCGTTCACTTCCGTGATGTGCGCCAATAGGTTCATTTCTATCCTCCCAGCCGTTTTGATCTCAACGATGAGGTTACAATAAAAAAATGCCTTACGGATTGTTTCGTGCTTCGCTGTCTACGCTTCGCTCCGGTCGGTGCTAAACGTGTGCCACTGGCACACAGCACCCCACAATCCTGGCATCGTGATATACGCTTTATACAAGAAAATCAAGTATTAAGTGCTGATTGACAAGGCTTGACCAAGCACTGTGCCCGCACTGACTTTCCCCCTGCAACCGGCGCACTGGGGGAATCAGTGCGGGCATAGTTCAAAGACATCCGCATCCACGACTTTCCATCCACGCGCTTTTAGCGCCTTGGCGAACAGCCCCATCCCATCTATCAGTTTTCCGGTAAAGCTGCCGTCATAGATTTGGCGCACACCGCAGGTGGGGCTGCGGGGCCGCAAAATAGCCAGACCCGCGTCCGCAGGGATCTTAGAAAGCGCCAGCTCCACCCCATGGGCATACTGCTCCTGGATGTCTCTCCCATACTCATCCACCATGGTTCCGTGCAAGATCTCGGCGCGCGGGCGCGGCGTGCCAACGCCCGACAACTGTTCCGGGCAGATGGCAACCCACTCCTTGTCCTTTAGGAAGTCAATCACCGCCTGATTGCGGTTGTTTTTCCCATTATACTTACAATTTTCCCCTATCAGGCAGGCACTGACAACCACATTCATGTCCATTCCCCATTTTTTGAATAGTTTTGTCGTTTACGATAGAAAGATGCCAGGGCAGAAAGCCCTTTCCACGATCGGCACGATGGAACTTCGTGCCGATTTCCGAACATCTGGCAGGATTGCCTACAACACTTTCGCCAAAAAGTCTTTCAGCCGTGGGTTCTTTGGGCTGCCAAAAATCTGCTCGGGCGTGCCCTCTTCCATCAGAAGCCCATCCGCCATGAACAGGACGCGGCTGCCCACCTCGCGCGCAAAACCCATCTCGTGCGTCACGCAAACCATGGTCATCCCATCCTTTGCCAGTTCTTTCATGACATCCAGCACTTCCCCGACCATTTCCGGATCCAGGGCCGAAGTCGGCTCGTCAAATAGCATGACTTCCGGCTCCATCGCCAGCGCGCGCACGATCGCGACGCGCTGTTTTTGCCCGCCAGACAGCTGGATCGGGTAAGCCCCTGCCCGATCCCTTAGGCCTACGCGGTCAAGCAGCTGCAGGGCTTTCTCGCTCGCCTCTTCCTTGCGCATGCCCTTCACTTTGATCGGCGCAAGCGTCATGTTTTCCAGAATGGTCATATGTGGAAACAAGTTAAAGTGTTGGAATACCATGCCCATCTTTTGGCGCAACTTGTCAATGTCCACGTTCACCTTTTTTCCGTTTTCATCCACATACTGCTTCTTGGTGATGTCAATGCCGTCAAACACGATCGCCCCGCCCGTCGGCTCCTCCAGCAGATTCAAACTGCGCAAAAATGTGGACTTCCCAGACCCGGACGGGCCGATCACCGCGACCACGTCGCCCTTGCAGATCTCGGCCGACACGCCGTCAAGCGCCTTGATCGCGCCCATGTTGTAATATTTTTTCAAATCTTTCACGCAGATGAGGCTATCTCTTGTCGCCACGGCTCATCCTCCTCTCGAAATACGCAACCAGCTTGGATGTCGGAAAGCACAGGCAAAAATAGATGGCCGTCGCCACCAGCAGTGGCTCGATGATGATAAACGTCGCGCCTTTTACCGCATTGACTGCCGACATGATGTCCTGCACGCCAATCGTGTAGGTGATCGCGGATTCCTTGATGATGGTCACAAATTCATTCGCGATGGCGGGCAGGATATTTTTCATCGCCTGCGGCAAAATCACATAGCGCATAGTCCGCGCCTGGGAAAGCCCGAGGGAGCGGGAGGCCTCTGTCTGCCCCCCGTCAATCGACTGGATGCCCGCGCGAATAATTTCGCATAGATACGCAGCGGAATTGAGGCCCAATGCCACGACACCGGGAAAAAACCGATCAAAGCGTATAAACCCGAACCACAAAAATGACGGCAGCTTGATCAGGCCAAACACGCCATAATAAATGATAAAGACCTGCACGATCACGGGCGTGGAGCGCAAAATCTCCACATAAGCCGTCGCGAGAAAGTTCAAGGGATTCAGCCTGGAAAGCGCAGCCAAAAATCCCCTTTGCCGGTGATGCCCGTCCCGGTCAAATCCCAAAAACCGGAACGGGCAGACATGCGACAGGCGCATCAGCGCAAGCACCAGCGCGATGGCAAACCCGATGAGCACCGTAAATAAAGACAGCAGGACCGTAACCAAAATTCCTTGCCAAAAAAGCTGCGCATATGGCCAAATCTTTGCAAAATTGCTCCATTTGATCAACGAGTCCATCGCAATTCCTCCCAAAAAATGCTAATTCGCGATCTCAGTTTCCGTTTCCGGAACCTCGCCCTGCGCGTCCAGCACGCCCTCGTACTTTTCGCCTGTCGCCAGCTCGTTCGCCTCTGCGATAAATTGATCCATCGAGCCGTCCTCCAGAGCCTGCGCAATCGCCGCATTGACCGCCGAGAGCAACTCTGCATTTCCCTTGCTTACCCCAACCGCGGATCCTTCCACGTCATACGGCACGTCCATCGCAATCTCCAGGTCCGGGTACACTTTTTGATAATTTTCCGCCACCGGAGTCTCGATATAGGCCGCGTCCAATTTGTCCGCCAAAAGCTCCGCAATGATGTCCGTCACTTTCACGAGCGGAACAATGTCGGCCTCCGGGCTGTTTTCATTCGCCAGGTCCATCTGGATAGAACCGATCTGCGCGCCGACGGAAACCTCGGGCTGGTTGACATCCTCTAAGGATTGGAACGCGTCCGCCTTGTCTTTTACAGTGACCAGGGACTGCCCGCCATAATAATAAATATCCGAGAAATCCATCACGTCCATACGCGCCTCGTCGGGGGAAAGCCCTGCCATGCCCAGATCCACGGACTTTGTGGCCAGCTCGCTTAGCACGCCGTCAAAATCCAGCGGCACCACCTCCAGCTCCAGCCCCAGGTAATCCGCAATATACTGCGCCAGCGCCATGTCAAAGCCGGCCAGGGAGGGGTTGCCTTCCTCATCGATGGAATAAAATTCGTAGGGCGCAAAATCCGGACTTGTCGCCACCGTCAGCTTTCCGGGCGTGACCGTCTGTACCTCCGGCTTTTCCGTTTCCCCCTGCGCCGCCACATGCATTGGCAGGGCCATGCCCGCCGCCAGAACCAGTGCTGCTAGTTTCTTTTTCATAATCTTCTCCTCCTTTTTCATGTATAATTATGACAAAACTATCCAACGGCATTTTGATGCCCAGAATGCCCAGGACACCCAGGGTTCTTCGCACTTTCGTGCTGGCACACAGCCAAAAGCCTTTTGCCGTTTGTGTCATAATTATAAAAAAACAACGGTTTTTATACATTATATCCGCTTTCCGAAAAAAGTCAAGCACAAATTTTCAAAACCACTTTTCAAAAACCAAAACTACTGCAATCAACGCGGATCGTCAATGTGGGTTGCAGTTTTTGCACGGCACATATCCCTGGGAGATCAGTTCCTCGCTGGTTTCGGTGGCATATTTTTTATTTGTCTCCTTCATCTGTTTGACGCTTTTGCAGTCCGGGTAGTGGAATTTTCCCGTGTTGACATTACAAATATAGGTCACTTCCGCCGCAAGCGCCCCTTGTGGCGCACCCGCGATTTTCTCTGCCGCGTCGCCCGCGCTCCCATCTTGAATCGACACAGATTCTTCCGCAACATCGCCTGCGCTCCCGTCTTGGATTGCCGCAGATTCTTCCGCAACGTCGCCCGCGCTCCCGTCTTGGATTGCCGCAGATTCTTCCGCAACGTCGCCCGCGCTCCCGCCCTCGGCGACGCTTTCCGAAAGGAGGTCATCCCCGCTGCGCCAATCTGCGCAAGGCTCTGCGCTAAACCACAGGGAATCCCCATCCGAATAGGCCACGACTGTGCCTTGCAAGTCCGTGCGGTACAAGTCACACCCCATGGACTGGAGCAGCTCCATCGTCTCCCCGCCGGGGTGGCCGTAGGAATTTCCCGCGCCGCAGCTTAAAAATACCGCGTCCGGAAGCGCTTTTGCCAAAAAATCGGCAGAACTGGACGACGCGCTCCCATGGTGGTTTGCCACATACACGTCGCACGACAAATCCGCCCCGGAATCGACCAATTCCCCCTCCCCCGCGGCCTCCAGATCCCCGCACAGCAAAAAGCGGATGCCATGGTAATCCACGCAAAGGCAGATGCTGTCGTCATTTTCTGACTCATGGGAAAAATATGCGGGGCCTATCACCTCCACCACGGCATCGCCAAGCGAGTAGGTTTCCCCTTGTTTCGGCGTGGCCACGTCCGCGCCATTTTGCAAAAGGGCATCCTGGAACGACGCATAAATCTGCGTATCTGCCACATAATCCGGAGCCAGCACCGTGCCACAGCCAAAGGCATACAGCGCCCCGACAAGGCCGCTTAGGTGATCCTCGTCGTAATGGGATGCCACAATGTAATCCAAGTCAGAGATGCCCTCATCTTTTAAGTAACGCACCACAAAAGACGAGGCATCCCCGCCACCGCCATCATACAAGAGCGCGTGGCCGTCCGCCTCCACCAGGATAGAAAGGCCCTGCCCCACATCCAACATGTGAAAGGAAAAGCCTGTGTTTTTGGCGAACACAGGGGTGCTATGCCACAAAAACACACACAAAAGCAAGGGCAACAGCCAAAATTTCCCATGATGCAAAAAGAAACGTTTCATATTATAACAACTCCTTGTATCCATCCATAATTATGATACCAGGGTAGAAAGCCCTTTCCCACGACATGCTTGCATGTCGGTGGGG
>CAYVVW010000075.1:0-10335 GCA_964455335.1 uncultured Marvinbryantia sp. | reverse complement strand
GGTAGTTGCCCCTTAGGCACTCCTTTGCAAAGGAATATCGGGTGATGGTCTGCATTTATGGACATTCTTTCATATGTTCAAAACGGCCGGCAGCGACTGCTGCCGGCCGAACCACGTCTTTACTTCTTGGACGCTGTCTTGCTTGTGCTCTTACTACTTGCGCTCTTACTGCTTGTTGTCTTTTTCGTGGTCTTTTTTGCGCCCACTTTGACATTCTTCACAGCAGTATACTTGGAGTACACGTAAGCGCCAGCCTCGTTGGTCTGGATCGCGCGGATCTTGTAGTAATACTTGGTGTCTTTCTTCACCGACTTGTCAACATACTTCTTGACTTTGCCAAGTTCCGCAATCTTCTCAAACCCGGACTTCTTCTTGGTGGAGCGGTAAACCTCGTAGCCGATCGCGCCCTTCACCGTCTTCCAGGTCAGCGTAACCTGTTTCTTCTTCGCGGCCGCCTTCACCTTGAAGCTCGCCGGTTTGGCAGGCTGCTTGGTGCTGGTGACCGTCGCACTGGCGGATTTGCTGCCGTAACGCCCCGGATCGTAGGAAGTGCCTTCATCAGTCTCTCCATTTTTCCACTGATAAGATACTCCTCTCTTGCACGCCACCACAAAGTAGTAGTAGGTCACGCCCGGTTTCGGTCCTTCATACACTTCGTTGGTTGCGCCATTAACCGTGTATGAAATTGGACGATCCGTGATCTTGGTGTCAGTCCGCTCGTCATCTTCCAACACGCGATATCCACTCACAGTTGTAGAGTCCGCAACATATGCCTGCACCAAAGCACCACTGTCATATCTGTACTTCTTCGCGTCCTTTTCGTAGTAGGCATCAGAGGACGTTGTGCGATATACTAAATAGTAATCCGCACCGCTCACCTTGTTCCACGACACGGTGATGCTGCCATCCTTGTTTGCCTTCGCCTTGACATTCGTAGGAGCAGCAAGTGCCGGATATATCGTGATATATTCTTCACTTGTGTATTCCGTTTCCGACTTCATTGCAGAAATACGGTAATCTGTTTCCTTGCTCACCGCAGCAAATGTGTAAGAGGATGTCGACTTTTTGGTAATCTTCTTATGCTGCTTCCAAACCCGATTTACATCATCGTATTTCTCGATGAGGTAACCTTTGCCCGCATAAATCGGAGTCCATGTGACCTTGGTCTTCCCATCCGCATAGGTGATAACATCCACAATTGGCATATCATCTGGGAATGCCAAATTCACGCGATAAGACTGCTCCTCTATCGAATATGTCTTCTTGTCAACCGTCTTAACAGCCTTCACTTTGTAGGAATATGCTAGGTTTTTGTCAAGTTTCTTGTCTGTGTAAGACTTCGCTTTTTTCTTGAGCGTCTTCACCAATTCCCACTTGGAATAGCCGTCATATTTGCCCGCAGAAGCCTGCGTGCTATCCGAGGATCCAACCAGTCGGTAAAGCTCATAAGCGGTCGCCCCCGGCACTTTGTCCCAGGTGATCTTGATGGACGTGGTGCTCTTTGGCGTAGCCTTGACATTCAATGCGCCGCCCCAAGTGGTCACAGTCGCGTATGCCCAAGCGCCATACGTCGTTTTCTTGGTTTCCTTGCTGTAATAGTAAGGCCTTACGCGATAGAGATAGGTGGTATCCGCCTGCAAACCCGTGTTTTTATACACATTGTTGGTGGTCTGCGCCATGGTGAGATACTTTTTGCCCAACTTCTTTTGCACCTGGTAACCAGTCAGCCAACCCGAGAAATCAGAAGCACTGTCCATCGTCAACGTAACGGCTTTGTCCGTAACGACCGTGGTACTCACATAGGTCTTTGGCATCGCCGCCGTAAAGGAAATCGACTTGGTGTAGCTGCCATACCTCTGATCAGCGGGTGCACTCGGCTTAATAACACGGGCACGCACATAGTACTTCTTGCCCGGTTCCAGATCAACGTATGAAACCGTAAAGCTGTTCTCCGACCTCGCAAAAACGTCATTGCTCCACGTTTTCTTGCTTTTGTTTGTCTCGAACGACGCAGACTCGGAAACCTGGTATTCCACATCCTCATTCCACTTTACGTCACCTGTAAATGTGAACTTGTAACCGCTCGCCGTCTTTTTCGCCAGCTTCAAGCCGCTGATCGACGTCATGCTCGTCGTGACGGAAACCGAAAGCACATTTGTGGGATTGCCATACTTCTTGATGCCATCCACGACGATATATGCACGGGCACGCACATAGTACGTTCCACTTGGCAAGTCGGAAAGATCAAGGGTGGTTATTTGCCCCACAGAGATCCAATCGGCATCGTTTTTGGAATTTGACTTTGCATACTGCAGCTCGAAATAGTCGTAACCTTCCTCAAGCGTTCCATTGAATACGAACGTAAACTCTGGATTCTTGTCCTCATACAGCTTCAAGCCAGTGATGTTCTTTGCCGAGCGCGCCTCCGTTGTAAAGGAAGCCACAACTGGATTCAAAGATGCCAACTCCGCATCGGTTGGTGCACTGGTCGCCACCACGGCGCGGACATAATAAGTCGTGCCTGGCCTTAAGTAACTTGCCTGCTTTAAAATGGGGAGCTTTGCAGTTCCTACGCCAGTTTCTACGCTATAGGACACCCATCCCCCCGAAACTACCGAAGCGGTTGTAAACGCATTGTCCGTTGCCACCTGGTAATAAATTGTGTTAACGAAAGAGGATGTATAAGTAAAGTAGTAATTCTCCTCGTCTGCAGATACATATTTCAGATCGCGGATGCCTTCCGCACCAGTCACCGTGTAGGTCACCGGACTCGACCAATCGCCTTTCACTTTTCGAGCTATCGCATCGGTCGCATCCCAGTAGGTATTGACCGCACGCAACGAAATGGTGTATGTCTGGCCTGGAGTCATGGACTTGAGTTCCCTGCCGTCCGCACCTTTTGCGACTGTCAAAGCCTTGCCGGCCGCTTTCACATATGCGCGGTATCCGGACAAGTGGCGGATTGCATAGCGCGAAACATCCGCATAATCCTCCGGATAGCAATTTTCCACATCCACGCTGCCATCCGCTTTTAACTCTGGCTTTGATGCAAGATACACATTCCCCGCCGCATCCTTGATGAGGAACTCGTACCAGTCTACATTATCCATCTCATTCCATGCCAACGTTGCGCCATCCAAAAGGAGATTATCTTCCTTTTGAGACGCGCTCGTCAGCACGGTAAGACCTGTCACGGTTGCCGGCTTCGCACTCGAAAGGTAGCTTGTTTTCACCGTATAGGACACGGCATCCGACCACGGCCCCGCACCCTTGGTATCATTTTTCGCACGTACCTGAAGCGTGTAAGTTCTTCCACGTTGGAACGGCTCGGCAAACTCACCATCTGCATCAAGAGCTTTCTTCCAAACACCATCCACCAATATCCAATGATACAAATCCAAGTCAGTGGAACAAACTAAGCTCGTCCTCGTTCCCGAAACGGTAAGACTCTTGCTTGTGTCTACAGTTTGAATCCATTTCCCTGTGCTCTCATCCCTTTTCCCTACGAGCTCAGTAAAAACGACATCCCCCTCTTTTATCAACACATCATACTCGCTTGCCCCCTGCACAGCTGCCCACTGAAGCAAACCATCTTCCGTGACAGTCGCCGCCGGTTTTCCAAGAGATTCCACAACTTCCCCATAAGTAAACTCAAATGGCGCAGAATCATCCGAGTACACATATTCGTACTTCGTTTCATACGTTTCTGGATTATACACCCCCGAGATCGCCCGATAGCTCTTGATCGTCACGGTATATTTACTGCCAGTTTTGAAGTGCGTTGGATAGCTTTCAAGATAAAGAGAAGTCGCCGAAATCCATTCATCCTCATCCTCATCGTAATAGCCATCTCCACTCAATTTAATCGGATCTTTTGCGCCACTTACGGTAACAATGTAACCATACACTCCATTGTACGCTCCATCACGCAAGCCTGGAACCGCGTTCCAATACAGCCACCCATCCGAATAGCGAATATTTCCCGTTTTCTCCGGTTTTTGTTTCGCACTGTCAACTGCAACATAAGTCACTTCGCCAGACCAGGGACTCGTCACTTTTTTCAGCCCATCCCCCGTATACTCACGTACCTTTAGGGTATATGTTTTACCAGGCGCGAAGGCGGTATCTTTTTCATCGTAGCGCCAATTCCCCGCCTCGTCTTTGGTCCAAAAGTGCAAACTACCTATGTCTTCCAAGTCGTCGCCACTGCCTACAGAGACATAATCATAGCAGTCCCGAAATTGTTTGGATGTTTCGTCATATAACGAATACGCGCGCACAACATACTCTTTACCGTCCGCCAACACAGACATTTCTACGCTGCATCCGCTGGTCGAATCAAAGTAAATCCGCCCATCCTCGATGCGCACATTTTGCGGAATTTCCGGTGTTTCCTCGTATGCCTTAAACTGGTATGAGACAGCATCGCTCCATGGGCCTTCATTTTTTGCGGTTACGCCGCCATAGGTCTTTCCTTCATTGACCGCGCATACTGCAACGGACAGTGCCGTTACATCTTTTCGGTCAGAAAGACGAATGCTGCTTCCATCCGCGTTGTTTACCGCTTGTTTTGTTGTAAGATCATACGCATAGAACTCATCCGCTCTCTTAGCGAGGTTGCTAAGGTCATACGTACACCTACCATTCGCTCGTACTTTCTCGTAATCCCCAGAACGCCTATACTCGTAAGTCCCATCTTGAATCCGAATATAATAATAGTCCGCACGAACTTCCGGATTCCAGCGAAGCACGTCGGGATCGTCCACGTCTAAGTGGACATTGGTGACCTTCGCGGGTTTCTCTGGCGTTACATTAAAGTCATAGGAAACTGGATCACTGAATTCTCCTGCGTACAGCACAGGGGTACCATCATCGGTAGACCAATCTTCATTGACCGCACGCACTGAAATCGACAATGTTACATCTTTTTGGTCAGAAAGCCGCTTGGTTCCCCCATCAACTTTTTCCTGCTTGTCGAGAACATACGCATAGAGAGACGTCGCCGAAAGGTTTTCTAGCTCGTAATAGGTAGACCACCACCGTACAAAGCCTCCCTCTGAGTTTTTGTATTCCTCGTTGTTGATCGCAATCCGAATCTCGTAGTAATCCGCAAGATTGTTCCAATCCCAACAAATATCATCGGGATATTCCTCGTCAAAGCGCAGATTTGTAACTTTTGTAGGCACTTTCGCCGGATCTGGCGTGTCCGGCTGTGTTGACTCCGGCGTTTCCACGCTTTCATCCAAAATCGGCGCAACGTGGATCACGTCTTCTTCCGCGATCTGCTCCTGTGCCTGTGTCTCTGGCGTCGCCACGATTTCGGCATCCAGCACAAGCTCGTCTTCCGCGCTGCCGGCCTCCGGGGCGTTCTCGCCTGTGGCAGCCTCTGCGACCCCCGCTTCTTCCACAGCGAGAGACTCCTGCGTGGCGGGAGCTTCTTCGGAAACAGCGGGCGCGTCCGTTGACACTTCCTGAGCCGCTTCCATGAGAATGACCTCATCCGCCGCCGATACCGGAGCAGACGTGAGGACCATAGAAGCCGCCATCGTAAGTGCAACGAACCGTTGCAAATACTTGTTCTTCATTTTCTCTCCTCCTAATGGAAATTTTAGATACGTAGTTATATTACACAATCACCATTTTTTTGTCAATCATGAATGATGAATTTTGCTACAGAAAATTAGATTTTTGTAACTCATGCACTACGTTTTCCAAAAGGATAAAATGAATGTTATTCAAATTTTCCACTGCGGCATCCCTCACCGCTTCAGACGATAAATGCGGTTGCGGTTTTCCCCTTCCGCTTCCACGATGTCCTCTGTAACCAATTTTTTCAGGTAATCACGGGTGCGGGATGGTTTGCGGCCGATATATGCCGCAATCTGCGCTGTCCTGGCCGTGGCGTGGTCTGTCAGAAATTCCACAATCTGCGCCTCTATCGCCGATCGTTCCCCTTCTGTCTCGTTATCGCCGACATTTATCGCCGATTCTCCCCCTTCTTCCCCGTTATCGCCGATTTTTATCGCCGATGGGGCGGCTTCTCTCTCTTTCATGGAGAGTGTCAGAGTGACGCGCTCCGGCTCGAATTTTTCCGTAATCACCGGCATTTCCCATCCGTTGGAGACCCAGACATGGTAGATGTTGGGGATGCCGCCACCCACGGACACTTGCCGGCCGCCTCTTTCGCATCCCGGCAGCCGGCAAATCTCCCGCGCCCCCTATCGGCAGCGGTTGTGCATCAATTGGTCACGGTGTCAAATAATTCCCGGACTGCCGGGTATATTTTGCGGAATTTCTGGTAGCGTTCGTCGTATTTTTTTGTCAATTCCGCGTCCGGCTCGATGGTGCCGACCACTTTTACCAGCTTGCCGGCCGCCTCTTCCACCGAGGAGAACGCGCCGCACGCCACCGCCGCAAGCATGGCACCGCCGTAGCCCGGCCCTTCCTCGCTCTCGATCTCGTCCACGCAGATGCCCAGCACGTTGGCGATGATTTTTTTCCAGAGGGGGCTTTTCGCGCCGCCGCCGCAAATCTTCGTGCGCGTGATGGGGATGCCCAGCGATTTTGCCACCTCAAAAGAATCGCGAATGGCGAACGCCACGCCCTCCAACACGGCCTGTGTCAGGTCGGCGCGCGTGCTGTCCATGGTCATGCCGAGGAATGTCCCGCGGGCGTTGGGGTTGTTGTGGGGGGAGCGCTCCCCCATCAGGTAGGGGAGGAAAAAGACATGGTTTTCCCCAAGTTCCCCGATTTTCGCCTGCTCCGCCGCATAGTCCTTCGTGCCGAGGATCTCGTCCATCCACCATTTGTTGCAGGATGCCGCCGAGAGCATACACCCCATCAGGTGGAAATGCCCATCCGCATGGGCAAACGCGTGCAAGGCATTGTGCGCGTCCACGCCAAATTCCTTGCTGGAAATGAAGATCGTGCCGCTCGTTCCAAGGGAAATGTTACACATTGCGTCTCCGACCGTGCCCGTGCCGACTGCCGCCGCGGCATTGTCCCCCGCGCCCGCCACGATTTTCACATGCTTCGGGAAGCCGAGTTCCTCCGCAATCTCCGGCAGGATGTCGCCAACCGCCTCGTAGCTCTCAAAGATTTTGGGCACTTGCGTCTCGTTCAGTCCGCAAATGTCCAGCATCTCCTTTGACCACGTTTTGTGGCGCACGTCAAACAGGAGCGTGCCCGACGCGTCCGAAACGTCCGTGCTATACACGCCCGACAGCTTGAACGCGACATAATCTTTCGGGAGCAGCACCATGCGAATCTTTGCGAAATTCTCCGGCTCTTCTTCCCTCATCCAGAGAATTTTCGGCGCGGTGAAACCCGCAAACGCAATGTTGGCCGTATAGGCCGAGAGCTTCTCCTTGCCAATGACGTGGTTTAAGTAGTCTGTCTGTTTTTGCGTGCGCCCGTCGTTCCACAAAATGGCGGGGCGGATCACCTCGTCGTGTTCGTCCAACGCCACGAGGCCATGCATCTGCCCGCCAAAACTGATGCCCGCAATGCGATCTTTGTCGCAACTTTTTGTCAATTCCTTTAATCCCGCCAGCACCTGCGTCCACCAGTCCGCGGGCGCTTGCTCCGACCATCCCGGATGCGGAAAATACAAAGGGTACTCCTTGGATACCACATTTTGTATGTTCCCTTTTTCATCCATCAAAAGCAGTTTCACTGCGGATGTGCCTAAATCAATGCCAATATATAACATCGGATTCTCCTTTTTCATTATTCGCTCGATTGTGAAAACTGCGGCCCCTGTGCCAGTCCGCACCGAAGCCGCAGTCTGTTTCAAACGCAAATGACAACGACACTTGCCGTCCGCCCTACCTGCTATGCCGCATTGTTACGCAAACGGATTTTCCGTCGGATAGCGGTCGTGCGCCGGGTGGTTGTAGCCGATCTCTTCCGGCTCGACGCCGATGTATTTGAACACTTCAAACAAGGCCTTGCCGTGGTGCCCAAACGCCACCGCGCCGTGGTGCGGGAAGTTCTTTTCGATCAGCACATGGCGGTAGAACCTGCCCATCTGCGGGATGGCAAAGATGCCGATGCTGCCAAAGGAGCGGGTCGCCACCGGAAGCACCTCGCCATTTGCGATGTAGGCGCGCAGCTTGGAGTCGGCCGTGCTTTGCAGGCGGAAGAATGTGATTTCGCCCGGCACGATGTCACCCTCTAGCGTGCCCTGTGTCACTTCTTCCGGAAGGGATCTCGCCATGATCAGCTGATACTTCATGCTGCACGCACAGAGTTTTTTCGAGCAGGTATTGCCACAGTGGAATCCCATAAAGGTATCTCTGTGCGTATAGTCAAACTTGCCCTTGATATCCGCGTCGTAAATGTCATCCGGCACGGAGTTGTTGATGTCAAGCAATGTGACGACATCGTCGCTGACGCATGTGCCGATGAACTCGGAGAGCGCGCCATAAATGTCCACCTCGCAAGATACCGGAATACCGCGCCCCGTCAGGCGGCTGTTCACATAGCAGGGCACAAAGCCAAACTGCGTCTGGAATGCCGGCCAGCATTTGCCCGCAATCGCCACATATTGACGGTATCCTTTGTGCGCCTCTACCCAGTCGAGCAAGGTCAGCTCATACTGTGCCAGTTTGGAGAGAATCTCCGGCTTTTTGTTGCCTTCGCCCAACTCCGCTTCCATGTCTTTTACGACTTCCGGGATGCGCGGATCTCCCGCGTGCTTGTTGAATGCCTCAAACAGATCCAGCTCGGAATTTTCCTCGATTTCCACGCCGAGGTTATACAGCTGCTTGATCGGCGCGTTGCACGCCAGGAAGTTTAACGGACGCGGGCCAAAGCTGATGATCTTCAGATCTTTCAATCCGACGATGGCGCGCGCGATCGGCACAAATTCCTCGATCATGTCGGCGCACTCCGCGGCCGTTCCCACCGGATATTCCGGGATGTAGGCGCGGATGTTGCGCAGGCGCAAGTTGTAACTGGCGTTGAGCATGCCGCAATAAGCGTCGCCGCGACCCTGGATCAGGTTATCGCCGGATTCCTCCGCAGCTGCCACAAACATCGCCGGGCCGTCGAAATGCTTGGCCAGCAGGGTTTCCGAAATCTCTGGCCCAAAGTTGCCCAGGTAGACGACCAGGGCGTTGCAGCCCGCCTTTTTGATGTCCTCGAGTGCCTGCACCATGTGGATCTCGCTTTCCACAATGCAAATGGGGCATTCATAGATATTTTTCTCGTCATATTTCGCCTTGTAGGCTTCCACCAAGGCCTTTCTCCTGTTCACAGACAGAGACTCCGGAAAACAGTCGCGGCTCACCGCAACAATGCCGATCTTCACTTCTGGTATGTTTGTCATGATTAGAAATCCTCCTCACATAAAATGTTATGCATATTTCCCATTATGCATTTTCTATTATGCATTTTCCATTGTGTATTTCCCATTATGCATCTTTTCGTTATTCGTCTGTTTCTCGTTACATCAGTTTCACTTTTCACCGCAAATTACATACGTTTCTCTTTTCATCGCAAATTACATAGTTTCACGTTTCATCGCAAACGACAAAACGGTTGGTCATCGGCTGCGCGTTTACACCGTCAGGTTTTCGCCTTTTAACCCCACAAAAGCCCCCTGGGCACCCAATCCCGATTCTTCGTGAGCAATGAGCCATTTGTTTTTCGCCGTCATCAGCCTGTCCTCCGGGAACGAGCCAGAAAGCGCGGGGGCATCCGTGTTGGTCCCCTTTGGCAAAATGACCGCCACCCGAAATCCGTCCTCAGACGCGCTGCACGGCGCATAGTGCAGCGTGGTGGCGTAAAACTCCACGACCGCCCCGGCCGGCGCCGCAAATGCCTCCATCTTGGACGTGTCGTAGGTGAAGTCGTCCGCGATGTCCTGCTGTGACCCGAGCAGAAACACCGCGCCGTCCAAGGGAATGTTGATCTCGGAATTGCGGTGGTACTCGACGGCGTCAAGCGTATGGTTGTCGCCGTTGCAATACCCGATCTGGATCGGCATGCCCCCGAACACGCTGTCGCGGATCTGATCGAACTCTGCGCACGCCTCAAGCTCCGGGTCACTCGCCACGTACACCACGTCCTTTGTCAGCGGCGTGCCTGCCAGGCGTTTTCGCAAGTCTGGCACATCCAGCGCAAGGACACGGCCATACTTGGCAAATGCGCGGTCCGTCACACTTTTTACTTGCATCTTGTAAAACCTCCTCCATAAAATTCAACAATTCGTTTACTCCCGAAACCAATTGTGTTATGCTTATCATAACGCAACCCATTCCAGAATGCAACATAAAATGATGCCAGGGTAGAAAGCCCTTTCCCACGACATGCTTGCATGTCGGTGGGGAT
>CAYVVW010000074.1:0-10410 GCA_964455335.1 uncultured Marvinbryantia sp. | reverse complement strand
CCTCACGGCATACCGGCCGACCGAGGAACAGGTGCGGGAACTCTCCCGCATCCTATACGCGTGCGAGGTGACCTGCCAAAGCCCCTTCCTGCACCAGGTGGCCGCGCGCCACCGGTATCTGCCGGACGCGCAGTGCTCCCCCTTGCAAAACGGGGCCGCCATTGTGTCCAAGTATGGGCCTGGCTGCGCCATTTTGCTGGAGGGCGCGGAGTTGCCCTATGCGGACAAATCCCTTTACAAGGCGCGGATGCTGATGCAAGATCCCGCGCTGGAGGCCCTTTGCCGCGGCGCAAAGGAGGTGCCGGCCAGCCTCTTGCTGCACGACCTGGGCGGGGAGGAGCGCATCACGCCCCAAAATGCGGCGCAGTTTGTCTCTTTCCTATCCCTTTCGGAAGTGCGGCAAAGCGCGCGGCTTGCGGCGCAGGAACGGCTCTTGTCCTATTTTTCCCAGAACTCGCATGACCCTGCGCTCGGGCGCTTTTTGGAAGTGGTGGACATCGCGTGGCTCGCAGGGCGGGATCTCGCTTCCCTTTCGGAGCTTTTGGTTCAGGGGGGCATGGCGCAAACGGCCTATGGCCTGGTGAGCGCCTATGGCCCGGAACACATTGCGGACCGCACGCTCGTGCGGCTTTGCAGCCACTGCGTCCCGGAGGACGGGGAAAGGGACGACCAACTGGTATCCCTGTGCTACCAGTGTTTTTTGCGCGGCGTGTATGAGGAAAAAATGCTGGGTTATTTGATGCGCTGGTATGAGGGACCCGTGGAGACGATGAAGCAGATGTTTGCCGCGGGCATGCGCTTTTCCCTGGAGGGGGTCCAGCTGGCAGAGCGCATCCTGACGCTTGTTTTGCTGACGCGATCGGGCATGGAGGGCACGGAGGAGGCCTACGCGGTTTACAAAAGCCACTTCGGAAAGTCCCGGATTTGCCGCGCGTATTGCATTTGGATGTCTTACTGTTTCTTTGTGCGCGAGATGCCGGTGGCCGATCCGGTGTTCGATTCCCTGGAGCAGATGATGTGGGAGCCAAAAGAGCCGCCGGTCGCCTGCCAGCTCGCCCTGATGCGCCATTATGCCGGGCGGGAGGACCTGACGGAGGGGCAGGAGGCCATGCTGTACGGCCTGGTGGAAAAATATGTGTCAGAGGGCATGTATTTCCGCTTTTACCAAAAGCTGCCCCAAAGGATGCTGCGCCGCTTTCATTTGCATGACAAATATATTTTGGAATACCGCGGCCGTCCGGGCAGCCATGTGACCTTAAGCTACCGCGTCAACGGGGGCAAGGAGTGCGTCCTGCCCATGCGCCCGATGTACGAGGGCATCTGCGCCCACACGGTTTCCCTGTTTTACAAGGATCAGCTGGAGTGGCACGTGACCGAGGAGCACGGCAGGGACATCAAGCGCGGCGCGCCCCAATCCCTCCTTTGCGAGCGGCGGGCGCACAGAGGAAGCACCGGGAAGTATGAGCTGATCAACCGCCTCAGTGAGGCCATCTCCCGCGGGGATGGCAAGGAGATGAAACGGATACGCGACCAATATGTGGGACAGCAGAGCCTGGTGGACGCGCTGTTTCAAATCAATGAAGGAGCATAGCAGATGGGAAGAACGATCATTGGCCTGGACCTGGGGCTGCCCTACGCGCAGGTTTCCTATTACAATGAGCGGCTGATGGAGCCGGAAACCCTGGGCGCGCGCGAAAACCAGAACAGCTGCCTCATTCCTGTGCCAGACGACTTGTTTGCGCTGATTGAGGGGGATGTCGGCCTCGGGGTCACGGCGCTTGCCAATTTCGTGAAAAGCTGCATCCAGGGCATTCGCCCCGCAGTCGAGCCGGAGTCGTCGTGCATCATGGTGACGATGGAGTTGGTCAACCCAAAATGGGCGGACGCCATCAAGGAGGCCTGCCAGGCGGTCGGGTTTGCGCGCGAAAACGTATTTTTGCAGACGTACCGCGAGAGCTTTTGCAGCTATACCCTGCACCAGCGCAGGGATATGTGGATGCACAATGTGGCGCTGTTCTCCTACGAAAACGACACGATCGTCTCGTATGTGATGCGGATCGACGCGGGGACAAAGCCTTCCCTGGTCCACGTTGACCCAGGCCCTTATGTGGAATTGAAGCGGGCAGGCGAGGAGGGGGCGCAGCTGGATCAGATGCGCGACAGCGCCTTTTTGCGCCTGATCCGCGAGACGATCCAAAATGAGGCATTTTCCGCCGCGTTTTTGATCGGGGATGGGTTTGACAAGGCCTGGATGAAAGAATCCCTGCCGGCGCTCTGCCACAGGCGCCGCGTCTACCAGGGGCGGAACCTCTACACGAAGGGGGCTTGCTATGCGGCCATGCGCCGCGTGGGCGTGGGGAAGAAGCTGGACGAGTTTTTGTATTTCAGCGAGGACACGGTCGAGAAAAACCTGGGGATGCAAATGGAGGCGGTCGGCAAGTCGGGGGAATACCTGCTGGTCAGCGCGGGCGTGAACTGGTTTGAGGCCGAGCACGCCTGCGAGTTTTTGGTCAGCGGGACGGACGAGCTGTGGATTTACGCGAAATCGATCCACGGGGGCGACTTGGAGCGCTACCGGATTGCCCTAAAGGGGCTGCCCATACGGGAGGATCGCACGCAGCGCGTGCGGCTGCAGCTGAAGTTTCTCTCCCGCAACCGCTGCAAGGCCACGGTAAAAGACCTCGGGTTTGGCGAATTTTTCCCATCGACCGGGCGCGTGTGGGAGAGCATTTTGGAGGTGTGACATGGCCCATTATTTTTTGTGTGAGGCACGGCGCGCCGGGCGGCCCTATTATGTGGAGAGCGTTGGCGTAAACTTGTGGTCGATCGAGGAACTGTGTTATTACATGAAAGAAAATGTCTGCCTGATTGACGAGACGATCCTCTGCGGGGAATTGGTAGACTGGATACGGGATGAGATCGGCCTTGCGAAGCTGGCGGACGAGCTGGGCGCGGCGCTGGAGCAAAGGGAGGCGCCGCTCGGTTTTGTGATGCCGATTTTTCGCGCGTGCGCGTTCTTGCCCGAGGTGGAATATCCCATTCTCCAGTCGCAGATCGCGCAAATGCAAGTAGAGCCGCAGGACGTGCGCCGCAAGCGAAAGGCGGATCATTTGGTGGGGCGCGGATTGTACGTGCGCGCCATCGAGGCCTACGAGGCGATTCTCTACCGCAGGGGGCCGGGGAAGCTGGGCGTGCAATTTTACGCCGCAGTCTACGAAAACATGGCCGCGGCATACGCAAACCTGTTTTGCTTTGCGGAGGCGGCGGCATGCCTGTGGGAGTCGTATAACGTCTTTCACTCCAGAAAAGTATATGACAAATACCTGCGCCTTTTGCCGCTGTTCCTCTCGGAGGAACTGTACCGCCAGCGGCTGGAGGAGATCCGCGCGGATCGCGGCCACGCCGCGGACATGCGGGCAGACATGCGGGCCATCCAAAGAGATGGCCTGGAGGGCGCGTTTGCTGAAGAATGGGATTCCTATGCGCCAGAGGAGCTGCTTGAGGCCTTAAAGCGGGATTACCAGAAATGCACGGAAATGTGACTGATCGGAAACGACAAAAGTATTTGTCGTTTCCGATAGCCCATCCGGGGGATGCGCGCGAATTTGCTACGGAATCGTGCTGCTTATGCAGCGCAAATTCGGCGCAGCAAACAACAATACAAAAATCGTTTCGTCGTTTGCTATAGATCGTTTTGTCGTTTGCTATAGATTCTCCTTGACAGCTTCGGGAGGGTGTGGTATGCTCTGCTTTGTTTAGCGATTTACCATATTAGCACGCTAAAGTGAAAGGCGCGTGGATCGCGGCTTGGATTTTTCACGGAAGGGAGCAAGACGATGAGAAGAAGAATGGCTTTGTGCATGGCGGCACTCTGTGCCTTTGCGATGGCGGCAAGCCCCATGGCGGCAGACGACGGGAAACTGGTGGTGGGATTTGACGCGGAATATCCCCCGTTTGGGTACCTCGATGAGGAGACGGGCGACTACACCGGGTTTGATTTGGAACTCGCGCAGGCCGTCTGCGACCTGGAGGGGTGGGAACTCGTCAAGATGCCGATCAATTGGGACGCAAAAGACCTGGAGCTGAACTCTGGCAACATCGACTGCATCTGGAATGGCTTTACGATGAACGGCCGCGAGGACGCGTATGAATTTTCCAAGCCGTATGTGGACAACAGCCAGGTGGTCGTGGTCGGAAAGGACAGCGGCATCTCGACGCTTGCGGACCTTGCGGGAAAGACTGTGGGCGTGCAGTCGGCGAGCGCGGCCCTAAACGTCCTCTCCGACGCGGAAGGGCAGAAGGCACTGGCGGACACGTTTGGCGAATTGCGGGAATTTGGCGATTACAACCAGGCATTCACGGAGCTGCTGGCGGGATCTTTGGACGCGCTGGCGATGGACGTGGGCGTGGCAAATTACCAGATCAAAAACCGCGGGGCGGACTTTGTGATTTTAGAAGAAACCTTAAATTCCGAGCAATACGCGGTTGGGTTCAAGCTGGGAAACACAGAGCTGCGCGACATGGTGGACGCGGATCTCGACAAGCTGGCCGAAGACGGCACGTTTGCGGAGCTGGCCGAGAAATATGAGATTTCGGATCTCGTCTGCCTCGGGGAGGAAGATGCCGAAGGGGATTTCGGCGAAGCAAATGCGGATGCCCAATAGGATTTTGGCGAAGCGGTGAGGAAAGGGTAAGGCGAAAGGGCAAATGCAAAATATTTCTATCATGATGGCGCAGTTGGCATCCGGCATGCTGCGCACGGTCGGCATATTCGTGATTACCCTGGTATTTTCTCTCCCGCTTGGGTTTGTGGTCTGCTTTGGGCGGATGGCAAAGAAGGGGATTTTGGGAAAAGCCATCGGGGCTTTTTCTCGGGTCTATATCTCTATCCTGCGCGGCACTCCCTTGATGCTGCAGCTGATGATGGTCTATTTTGGGCCTTATTTTTTGTTTGGGATGTCGATCGGGAACTGGCGCTTTCCCGCAATCGTGGTCGGGTTTTCGCTCAATTACGCGGCCTACTTTGCGGAGATCTACCGCGCGGGCATTACATCCATCCCGGCGGGTCAGTCCGAGGCGGCGCGGGTGCTGGGGTATGGCAGGGGGCAGACGTTTTTTCGGATTCTTCTGCCACAGGTGGCCAGGCGCGTTTTGCCGTCCGTCACGAACGAGGTGATCACGCTTGTGAAAGACACGTCGCTCGCGTTTACGCTGGCCTATGCGGAGATGTTCACCATCGCAAAGCAAATGGTGGCGGCGAAATCCGACTTCACGCCATTTGTGGTGGCGGCGATCTTTTACTACCTCTTCAACCTCGTGGTGGAGGTCACAATGGGCTGGATTGAAAAGCGGTTGGATTATGGCCGGTAGGGCCTGGCGCGTGGCAAGGCAGTGCATTTGGGAAAAGAACGGGATCGAAGAGTGGTTGGGTTATGGCCGGTGAACCTTGGCGCATGGCAAGGCAGTGCATTTGGGAAAAGAGCTGTCTCGAAAAGCGGTTGGGTTATGGTCGGTGAATCCTGGCGCATGGCAGGACATTTTGGGAAAAAGATGCGGCGAGGGGGAGAGGCGTGCATTACTTGGAAATGAATCATGTGAAAAAGGCGTTTGGCGGCGTGCAGGTCCTGCGGGATGTCTCCCTGTGTGTCGACGAGGGGGAAGTGCTCTCCATCATCGGGCCGTCCGGCTCAGGGAAGACGACGCTGCTGCGGTGCGCCACTTTGCTGGAGACGATGGATAGCGGGGATCTCTCGTACCTGGGCATGTGCGCGGCCACGATTGAAGGCGGGAAGTCCGTCTACCAAAAACCTGCACAGCTGCGCAAATTGCGCGGGAATGTTGGGCTGGTTTTTCAGGACTACCAGCTGTTTCCGCATTACAGTGTGATGAAGAACATCACGGATGCTCCGATCCATGTGCAAAAACGCCCAAAAGAAGCAGCATATCGGGAGGCGCGGGAATTGCTCGCAAAAATGGGGCTATCCGACAAGGAAAACGCATACCCCGGCCAGCTCTCCGGCGGGCAAATGCAGCGCGTCGCAATCGCGCGCGCCCTTGCCTTACACCCGAAAATCCTCTTTTTTGACGAGCCGACGTCCGCGCTCGACCCGGAGATGACAGGCGAGGTCCTAAATGTGATCCAATCGCTGGCGCGGATGCGCATGACAATGGTGATTGTCACCCACGAGATGGCATTTGCGCGCGAAATTTCGGACCGCGTGGTGTTCCTGGACGGCGGCACGGTGGCCCTTGCGGGAACGCCGGACGCAGTTTTTGGGGCAGATCACGCGCGCATGCGGGAATTTCTGGGCGAACGATCTCGACAGTAGCTTTTCCAATTCCCGAAGCTCTGACATCGGTATGGACGGGATGCAAAGCGAGACCTGCTCGATGGGCAGATGCAGGGAAAACATGCGCCTGGCAAAGCCTAAGCGCGTTCTCACTGCAAAAGAATCGTCCTTGTCAAGTGCAGATGTGAAACGCAACAGAAATAAATCACAAAAGGCACTTGGCTTACCATCCTAATGGAACGAGCGGACGAAGATCTCGATCCCGATGGCAATCAGGATGCACCCGCCTAAGATGCCGGCCTTGCCCGCAAATTTTGTGCCAAAGCGCTTGCCGAGGACGAGGCCGAGCCAACAGAGGAAAAATGTGACGGCGGCGATGATCCCTGCGCACAGCAGTGCCATCAGAATGTCATATTCGGCGATGGTAAACCCGACAGATAGGGCATCGATGGACGTCGCGACGCCCTGCGCCAAAAGCTCGCCCAGGCCGAGCGTTTTTGGCTCTGCGTCCTGCGGTTTTTCCCGCAGCCCTTCCAGCAGCATTTTTCCGCCGATGAAGCACAAAAGGATCAGCGCAATCCAGGGGATCGCTTTCTCAAACATTTGAAAATATTGCAGGATTGTGTGGACGCATGTCCAGCCGATCAGGGGCATGGCCGCTTGAAATGCCGCGAACACGCCCGCGACAAGGAGCAGCTTGCTTTTTTTCATGTTTGGCTCATTTAGCCCGTTTGCAAGTGACACCGAAAAGGCGTCCACGGCAAGGCCGATGCCGAGAAGCGCGCTATTTGCAAGAAAAAGAATCGAGATGTCCATCGTTCGCCCTCCTATCGGGAAATCGCAAAACCCAGGTTCCCAAATGGTGGAAAACCAGTCTCCTGCTTGCTGCGTTCCCATGATTCTATCAAAAATCACATGGAAGGTCAACCGCTAGATGCCTCTCGGAAAAAGTAATTGCAATTTTTGCCATCGTGCCTTATAATCACCGTGTGCCTGGCTGCAACGAGGAAACTGGCGGTGAGGGCACGTTTGCTGTTTGGCTGTTTGCCATCGCAAACATGGGCGGATACTGGAATTTGCAACAGGGAAAGGATGGGGTGCGCGGATGAAGAAACTGGAGCAGCTGTATGAGGGCAAGGCGAAGAAGGTTTTTGCGACGGACGACCCGGCGGTCGTCATTGTGGATTACAAGGATGACGCCACGGCATTTAACGGCGAAAAAAAGGGAACCATTGTGGGCAAGGGGGTTGTCAACAACCGCATGACGAACCACGTGTTTCGCCTGCTCGAAGCGCAGGGCATCCCCACGCATCTGGTGGAGGAGCTGAGTGACCGCGAGACGGCCGTCAAAAGAGTGGAGATCATTCCCCTGGAAGTGATCGTCCGCAATGTGGCCGCGGGCAGTTTTTCAAAACGGATGGGCATCGAGGAGGGGCGCGCGCTGCTCTGCCCGATCCTTGAGTTCAGCTACAAAAATGACGACTTGGGGGACCCGTTTATCAACGACGATTACGCGCTGGCCCTTGGGCTTGCCACGCAAGAAGAGATCGACACGATCAAGGCTTATACCAGAAAAGTCAATGAGGTTCTGATCGCGTACTTCCTGAACGCGGGCCTTCGGCTGATCGACTTTAAGATCGAGTTTGGCAGGCTGCCAAATGGCGAGATTCTCCTTGCGGATGAAGTGTCTCCGGACACATGCCGCCTGTGGTATGTGAAAACCAACGAGAAACTTGACAAGGACCGTTTCCGCCGCGACTTAGGGAACGTGGAAGAGGCGTATGGCGAAGTGTTTCAAAGGCTTGGATTGGCATGATCTGGGCCTTTCCTTTTGTATCTGAAAGCCGTATCAAGCGGCCGTGCGGACGGTCGGCTTGCTTGCAAAGCCGCTGGACATTTGGCGGGCAAGGCGGCACATCGCAAAAGCGGGGCATGGCAGTTTGCCTGAAAAGCCCGGCCGCAATGGACAGGCGGGAGGGTTACGGCACTTGTTGAGAGGAAAAGAGGAAACAGGGAAACGGCGGCACATGGGAGGCTTGCATGAACGAGACAAGGATTTGCGCGCGCGGCGCGGGAGACGAGAAGCTGCGCGAGGAGTGCGGCGTTTTTGGCATTTACGACTTGGACGGGCAGGACGTGGCCGCGACGGTTTACTACGGCTTGTTTGCCCTGCAGCACCGTGGGCAGGAGAGCTGTGGCATTGCCGTGGGCGACACGAAAGGCCCAAAGGGAAATGTGCTTTCGCACAAGGGGATGGGCCTGGTGCACGAGGTGTTTGGGCCGCAGGCGCTGGGCGCGCTGCGGGGCGATATCGGGGTGGGGCACGTGCGCTACTCCACAGCCGGGGAGAGCAGCCCGGAAAACGCGCAGCCGCTTGTCCTCAATTATGTAAAGGGCACGCTGGCACTGGCGCACAACGGCAATCTGGTAAACGCGCCGCAGCTTCGGCGGGAGCTGGAATACGGCGGCGCGATTTTTCAGACGACGACCGACACCGAGGTGATCGCCTACCACATTGCGCGCGAGCGCGTGCGGACGAAAAATGTCGAGGAGGCGGTTCTGCGGGCGGCGCAGAAGCTCGCGGGCGCCTATTCCCTGGTGGTGATGTCGCCGCGCAAGCTGATCGGCGTGCGCGACCCCTTTGGATTTAAGCCGCTTTGCATCGGCAAGCGCGACAATGCCTTTGTCCTGGCATCCGAGACGTGCGCGCTGGAGACGGTCGGGGCGAAGTACATCCGCGACGTGGAGCCGGGCGAGATCGTGACCATCACAAAGTATGGCATGTCGTCGGACCGCAGCATGTGCCTGCCCGTGGAGCGGCACGCGCGGTGCATTTTTGAGTACATTTATTTTGCGAGGCCGGACAGCCGCCTGGACGGCGTGAGCGTCTACGCGTCCCGTTTTCGCGCGGGCCAGTTCCTCGCCGTGGACTCTCCTGTGGAAGCCGATCTCGTGGTGGGCGTGCCGGAGTCCGGCAACGCGGCGGCGCTTGGGTATTGCGCGCAGTCGGGCATCCCCTATGGAACGGCATTTGTGAAAAACAGCTACGTGGGGCGCACGTTCATCCAGCCGAAACAGAGCGCCAGGGAGTCGGGCGTGCGCGTCAAGCTCAACGTTCTTTCGGAGGCGGTGCGCCACAAGCGCGTCATCATGATCGACGACTCCATCGTGCGCGGCACGACGAGCGGGCGTATTGTCCATATGCTGCGCGAGGCGGGCGCGGCACAAGTCCATGTGCGGGTGAGCTCGCCGCCGTTTTTGTGGCCCTGCTATTTTGGGACAGACATCCCCGCAAGGGACCAGCTGGTCGCAAACAACCGCTCGGTCGAGGAAATCCGTGCGCTGATCGGCGCGGACAGCTTGGGATACCTGCAGCTTGGCCGCCTAAGCGAGATGGTGGGCGGGCTGGGCGTTTGCCAGGGGTGCTTTACGGGGGAATACCCCATCGAGCCGCCGCTCGGGGATATTCGCGGAAATTACGAGAAATGAGAGGATAAGGAGGAAAATCCGATGCAGGACCGTTACCAAAGCCCATTGTCGCAGCGGTATGCAAGCCCGCAGATGCAGGCCATTTTTTCGCCGGACACGAAATTCCGGACATGGAGAAGGCTCTGGATTGCCTTGGCGGAGGCGGAGCAGGAACTGGGTCTTGCCATCACGGACGAGCAAATCGCGCAGATGCGGGAGCACGCAGCAGACATCAATTATGAGACAGCGCAGGCGCGCGAAAAATTGGTGCGCCACGACGTGATGGCGCATGTGTACGCGTATGGCGAGCAGTGCCCAAAGGCGAAGGGCATCATCCACCTGGGGGCGACTTCCTGCTACGTGGGCGACAACACGGATCTCATTGTGATGGCGCAGGCACTGGATTTGGTGCAAAAAAAATTGCTCAACGTGATCCAAAAACTCGCCGTGTTTGCCGAAAAACACAAGGATTTGCCCACGCTTGCGTTTACGCATTTCCAGCCAGCGCAGCCCACGACGGTCGGCAAGCGCGCCACTTTGTGGATACAGGAATTTTTGATGGACTTTGTAGATTTAAGGTATGTCCGCTGCAGCCTCAAGCTCCTCGGGAGCAAGGGCACCACGGGCACGCAGGCCAGTTTTTTGGAATTGT
>CAYVVW010000073.1:0-10685 GCA_964455335.1 uncultured Marvinbryantia sp. | reverse complement strand
CGTTGCTGCTCTATTGGGTTTTGCCCATCTTGATCTTTTTTGGCATTGAAAAGTTCATGTCCAAAAAGTTGATGGACAACATGGGCGGCGGGAACGGCGCGATGTCGTTCGGGCTTGGCAAAAGCAATGCGAAGGTCTACGTGAAGTCCTCCGCCGGCATCCATTTTTCAGATGTGGCGGGCGAGGACGAGGCGAAGGAAAACTTGGCGGAGATTGTGGAATATTTGCACAATCCGGCAAAATACAAGGAGATCGGGGCCTCGATGCCAAAGGGCATCCTGCTTGTCGGGCCTCCCGGCACGGGCAAGACAATGCTCGCAAAGGCCGTGGCCGGCGAGTCGAACGTGGCGTTTTTCTCGATGTCAGGCTCTGAGTTTGTGGAGATGTTTGTCGGCATGGGTGCGGCGAAAGTCCGCGACCTGTTCAAGCAGGCGAAAGAGAAAGCCCCATGCATTGTCTTTATCGACGAGATCGACGCCATTGGCAAAAAGCGCGACGGGCAGATCGGCGGGAATGACGAGCGCGAGCAAACCTTAAACCAGCTTCTGACGGAGATGGACGGTTTTGAGGAAAATTCCGGCGTGGTCATCCTTGCGGCGACGAACCGACCGGACGCGCTGGACCCGGCGCTTACAAGGCCAGGGCGTTTTGACCGCAGGGTTCCCGTGGAGCTGCCGGACCTGGCGGGCCGCGAGGCCATCCTGCGCGTGCACGCAAAGAAAATCAAAGTGGCGGACAATGTGGACTTTGGGAAGATTGCCCGCATGGCATCCGGGGCGTCAGGCGCGGAGCTTGCCAATATGATCAACGAGGCCGCCCTGCGCGCCGTCCGCGACGGGCGCTCCTTTGCGACGCAGGCGGACTTAGAAGAGAGCATCGAGGTGGTCGTCGCGGGTTACCAGAAGAAAAATGCCATCCTCACCGACGCCGAAAAACACATTGTCGCCTACCATGAGATTGGGCACGCGTTGGTCGCGGCCAAGCAAAACAATTCCGCACCCGTGCAAAAGATCACCATCATTCCGCGCACGTCGGGCGCCTTGGGCTATACCATGCAGGTGGAAGAGGGCAACCACTACCTCATGAGCAAAGAGGAGATCGAGAACAAGATCGCCACCCTGACAGGGGGCCGCGCGGCGGAGGAACTGGTGTTTGGATCGATCACGACCGGCGCGTCCAATGACATCGAGCAGGCGACCAAGCTGGCGCGCGACGAGATTTGCCGCTATGGCATGAGCGAGGGCTTTGGCATGGTGGCGATGGAGACCGTGACCAACGAGTACCTGGGAGGGGATGCCTCGCTTGCCTGTTCCGCGGAGACCCAGGCGGAGATTGACCGGCAGGTCGTGGCGCTGATTCACAGGCAATATGAGAAGGCCATGTCCATCCTTAAGGACAACCGCAAAAAACTTGACGAGCTGGCAAGCTACCTCTATGAGAAGGAAACTATCACAGGGGAAGAGTTTATGAACATCCTGCGGAAGTAGGCGTGCATCTGGCGCGCGCCGCCTGGGTTTGGGCTTTTTGAAAGAACCGGAAAGTACCAGGCGGGTATTTGGAGCGGATTTCTGGGAAGCCCTGCAAACATTGTGCGGGCATTTGGCGCGGACGGGAAAAGAAACAATCGCAAGAAAAGCAACATCCATCGCAACACACCGGCATACGAAAAAGTATGCGGGTCATATGGGAGACAAAAAATGGGTAAGAAATCAGATTTTAATTGGCTGGAACTCATCCTTGGGGTCGTCTTTGTCCTGGTCGGGATCTACACGTTTCGCAATCCAGGAACAAGCCTCAAGGGGTTTGTGATCATCTATGGCATCCTGGCCGTCATCAGCGGCATTGCGGATGTCGCGTTCTACGTGCATTTGGAGTCGCGCACGGGATTTGGCCCGACGGCCACGCTCCTGCTCGGCATCCTAAATGCCATCGTGGGCGTTTTCCTCATCGTCAACAGCGAATTTGGCGCGGTGGCCGCGGTCATCGTTTTCCCGATTTGGTTCATCGCGAATTGCGTGAGCAAATTGCTGAACTTAGATGCCGTCCGCATCTGGGGCGGAAAAGCGCAGTTTTGGATTACCCTGGTGGTCAATATCATCGGCATCATCCTGGGTTTCCTGTTGCTGTTCCACCCCTTTGCGTCCGCCGTTTCCATGGTCTACATCGCTGGGGCATACCTGGTGATCATCGGCGTGGCGAGCATCATCTCGGCATTTCTCATGTAATGGGCGTCAAAAGGTATTTTGATGCCCAAGACACACGGATTTCTTCTTTCCGTGTTTTACGCGTCCCAACGCCATGCTTTATCGTGCGAGCATGAAACGCATAACAGTGGGACGCGCGCGAGAGGGGAATCAGAGCTGTTTTTTGAGGGATTTGGCACGAATGGGGCGAAATTGTGGGGGCAGGCGCCGGATGCGCCTGCTTTTCGCTTGTCTTTGCAATCAATGACAGAAAGGAAGGATGACGAAGCGATGATAGAGCTGAAAGGAATCACGAAGGAGTACCCCGCGGGAGATGGGGCGGTTCATGCCCTAAAGGGCGTTTCCCTGCAATTTCGCGACAGTGAGTTTGTCTCGATTTTGGGGCCGTCCGGATGCGGGAAAACGACGCTGCTCAATATCCTGGGAGGCCTGGATCACGCAACGTCGGGGGATCTGCTCATCAATGGGCACTCGACAAAAAATTTTCGCGACCGCGACTGGGATGCGTACCGCAACCACTCCGTGGGTTTTGTTTTCCAAAGCTACAACTTGATCCCGCACCAGAGCGTCCTGCAAAATGTGGAACTCGCCCTGACCCTTTCCGGCGTCTCAAAGGGGGAGCGCAGGCGGCGCGCGAAAGAGGCGCTGGAGCGAGTCGGGCTGGGCACGCAGCTGCGCAAGCGGCCGAGCGAGATGTCGGGCGGCCAAATGCAGCGCGTCGCGATTGCCCGCGCCATTGTCAATAACCCGGAAATCATCCTCGCGGACGAGCCGACAGGCGCGCTAGATACGGAAACCAGCGTGCAGGTGCTCGAAATCCTGCGCGAGATTGCCAAAGACCGCCTGGTCGTGATGGTCACGCACAATCCGGATTTGGCAAAGACCTATTCCACGCGCATCATCCGAATGCTGGACGGGGAGATCACAGACGATTCCCGCCCGCTCTCGGAAGGGGAGCGATCCGTCCAGGCAGGGCAGGCAAAAGAACGGATTGGCAAAAAGAGACTGCCTTCCATGTCTTTTTTGACGTCGTTTGGTCTTTCCCTAAAAAACCTCGTCACCAAAAAGGGCCGCACGTCGCTGACATCGTTTGCGGGGTCGATCGGCATCATTGGCATCGCCCTGATTTTTGCCGTCTCAAATGGCATGACGCAGTACATCAACGCCGTGCAGGAGGAGACCCTCTCCTCGTACCCCATCACGTTGGAGGCGCAGCATCGGGATGTCGGCACGCTCATGGAGACGTTTCTCGGCGCGGCGCAGTCCGCGGGCGAGCATGGCGACGACGCCGTCTACGCAAAGGGTATGATCTACGAGATGTTAAACGCCCTCAACAACATGGAAACGAAGGAAAATGACCTGGCGTCTTTCCGGGAATATTTGGAACAGGAGCGCGCGAAAGCCGGCGGGGAGAGCCAGCTGCGCGACGCGGTCAGTGCCGTGCAATATACTTACGACCTGGATCTTTTGATTTACACCAAAAATGTGGACGGCACGATTTTGCGCTCGGATATGCAGGAGCTGATGCGGGAGCTTTTGCTGGAATATCTTGGGATGGATGTCACCTCCATGATTGACATGCGAGACCAATATGGCGGCGGAAGCGGCAATTCCCCGATGTCCGCGGTGATGTCCGGGGGCATGTCCGCAGAGCTGACGCAAGAAATGCTGCCGGGCGATGGGGATGCCCTGTTAAGCCCCATTTTGGAAAAACAATATGATGTGGTCTACGGGCAATGGCCTGGCGCGTATAACGAGATTGTGCTGGTCTTAGACGAAAATAACGAGGTGGACGACCTCTCCCTTTATGCGCTCGGGCTGACCCCCAAGGAAGAAATAGACGACCTTGCGGACGCGGCTTTTCACCAGGCAAAGCTCACAAATGAAAAAAAAGAGTGGACTTACCAGGAGATCTGCGACATGGAATTTCGCCTGGTGCTCAATTCCGACTGCTACGCCTATGACGAGGCGACGGGAACGTACCAGGACCTGCGCATAACGGACGCGGGGCAGCGCTACCTGTATGACAATGGCATGCCCCTGAAAGTTTCCGGCATCCTGCGCCCCAAAAAAGACGTGACCGCGCCGATGCTCACAAGCCCCATCGGGTACACCAGCGCGCTGACGGAGCATATCCTCGCCCTTGCGGGCGAATCCGACGCGGTACAGGCGCAACAGGCAGACCCCGAGACGGATATTTTCACGGGGCTTCCCTTTGACGCGGGCACGGGCGCCTTGACGGACCAGGAAAAGGAGGAGGCGTTCCGCGATTATGTCGCGGGGCTTGACGAGGCGCAAAAAGCGGCCGCCTATGTGCAAATGCAGAGCATCCCATCGCAGGAGCAAATCGACGCGGCCATCCAGCAGGCCATGGGGCAGATGGGGGCGGACGAGCGAAAGGATGCCCTGATGCAGGCGCTTTCCAAGCAAATGGGCATGGACGAGGCCAGTGTGCAGGAATATGTGGACGCAATGAGTGACGCGGATCTGGACGAACTCTATGCGCAAATGATCACGGAACAGACGAAACAGCAATATGCGGCGCAAGTGGAGCAGCAACTGCAAGACATGACGGCAGGACAGCTCGCGGGGGCACTGGATCTCGCCATGGCGGGGTACACGACCGCGCAATGCGCGGCATATTACGAGGAAATCCTGACTTTTTCCGACTCCACTTACGAGGAAAATTTGGCGAAGCTCGGGTGCCTGGATCTCGCCAGCCCCGCAAGCATCAACTTGTACGCGTCCTCTTTTGAAAACAAAGACGTGATCGAGGAGGCCATTGCCGGGTACAACGAGACGGTCGATGAGCTGTCGCAAATCCACTACACCGATTACGTGGGGATCATGATGGCGTCCGTCACGACCATTATCCAAGCCATCACCTATGTGCTGGTGGCCTTTGTCGCCATCTCCCTTGTCGTCTCCTCGATCATGATCGGGGTGATCACGCTGATTTCCGTGCAGGAGCGCACAAAAGAGATCGGCATTTTGCGGGCAATCGGCGCATCCAAGCGCAACGTCTCCAGTATGTTCAACGCGGAGACTGTCATCATCGGCTTTGCGTCGGGCGTCCTTGGGATCGCCATCACCTACTTGCTGTGCATTCCGATCAACGCCATCTTGCACCGCGTGACGGGCATTGGCAGCCTCAATGCCAGCCTGCCGCTTTCCGTCGCGGGGGCGCTCGTGGTGATCAGCATGCTGCTGACCTTGGTCGCGGGCATCATCCCATCGCGCAGCGCGGCCAAAAAAGACCCGGTCGTGGCCTTGCGCACGGAGTAGGGAAATTTTGAAATTCACCCTTGCCAAACACTATATCTTGTGCTATGATGGGGAACGTGTTCAAGATATGCGAAAAAAGGAGTGTGGATTATGACGATTCAGGAGTGGCTTGGTGAGGACAACCAGCTCGGGGTGGACATCTGGGAAAAGAAGTACCGCTTTGAGGGGGAAAGTTTTGACGAGTGGGTTTTGCGTATCAGCGGCGGCAATGACGAGATTGCGCAATACATTTTGGAAAAGAAATTTCTCTTCGGGGGCAGGATTCTCTCGAACCGCGGCCAGTACAAAAAGGAGCGCAAGGTCACGTATTCCAACTGCTACGTGATCGCCCCGCCAGAGGACGAGATTGAGGATATTTTCGAGTGCGCAAAAAAGCTGGCGCGCACCTATAGCTACGGCGGCGGCTGCGGGATCGACATCTCGCGCCTCAGCCCCCGCGGCGCAAAGATCAACAACGCGGCAAAAGAGACGAGCGGCGCGGTTTCCTTTATGGATCTTTATTCGCTGGTGACGGCGATGATCGGGCAGAACGGTCGGCGCGGCGCGCTGATGATCTCCATTGACTGCGCGCACCCGGACGTGGAGGAGTTCATCGACCTAAAGACCGATCTGGAAAAGGCGACGAAGGCAAACATCTCCGTGCGCATCCACGAGGATTTCATGGAGGCTGTCAAGCAAAATGCGGAGTATGTCCTGCATTATACGCGCCAGACGACGGGCGAGCTGATCGAGAAAAAGGTCCGCGCGCGGGAGCTGTTCCACAAGATTGCCCTGACCAACTGGGATTACGCGGAGCCGGGCGCGCTTTTTTGGGATCGCATCAGCAGTTGGAACCTTTTGAGCAACACGAAAGATTTTGCCTACGCAGGGGTCAACCCCTGCGCGGAGGAGCCGCTCCCCGCGGGCGGGAGCTGCCTGCTCGGCAGCATCAACCTGGCGGAGTTTGTGCAATATCCCTTTACGGAGGAGGCGTCGTTTGACTTTGAGGCGTTTCGCAAATGCGTGCGCGCCTCCGTGCGCGCGCTCAACGAGGTCTTAGAGGAGGGGCTGCCCCTGCACCCCTTAGCGGAGCAGCGGGAGAGCGTGGCAAAGTGGCGGCAGATCGGCCTTGGCATCATGGGGCTGGCCGACGCCCTGCTCAAGCTGGGCATCACCTACGGCGAGCCTGCGGCCATCTCAATGAGTGACAAGATCGGGTTTGCCATGGCGGACGAGGCGATCGCGACCTCTGCCTTGCTCGCGAAGGAGCAGGGGGCCTATGCGGCCTGCCAGGCGGAGGACATCATGGGCACGCCCTATTTTCTGGCAAACACGTCCGAAAAGACCCGCGAGCTGGTGCAAAAGTATGGGCTGCGCAACTCCCAGCTCTTGACCATCGCCCCGACGGGCACCCTGTCGACGATGCTCGGCATTTCGGGCGGCATCGAGCCGGTATATGCAAATTATTATGAGAGAAAGACAGAGTCCTTGCATGGGACGGATGTCTATTACAAGGTTTACACAAAGATTGTGGAAGATTACATGAAATGCCGTGGCATACAGGACGAAAAGCAGCTGCCGGGGTACTTCGTGACGGCGATGATGCTGGATTACCACCAGCGCATTGACATGCAGGCCATTTGGCAGATGCACATCGACGCGTCCATCAGCTCCACGGTCAACGTGCCGAACAGCTTTACCGTGGAGGAGACGCAAAGCCTGTACCTCTACGCCTATGAGCAGGGCTTGAAGGGCATTACCATTTACCGCGACGGGTGCAAAAGGACAGGGGTGCTGCACGCGGAAGAGCGGAAAAAGGTGGTGGCTGGCGAGGGGCTTGGCCGCGGGGAAATCATTTTGGTGACGGACGACGTGGTCGGCAAAAAGCGCAAGCTGATCACGGGGTGCGGGAGCTTGCATTGCATCGCCCTGTTTGACCCGAATACCGGCGCGCTTTTGGAGACTTACCTAAGCAAGGGCTCCACGGGCGGGTGCAACAACTTCATGGTGGGCCTGTCGCGCATGATCTCCATCAGTGCCAGGGGCGGCATCGACATCGAGACGATCGTCGACCAGCTCAATTCGAGCGGTTCCTGCCCGGCCTACACGGCGCGCCGCGTCGCACGAAAAGACACCAGCAAGGGCGCCTGCTGCCCGATGGCGGTCGGCAATGCCTTGATGGACATGTACCGCGAAATGCAGGCCGAGTTAAAAAGCCGCCACGCAAATGCGGACAACAAAAAAACAAAGCCACTCGCGGTCAATGACCGGGACAGCCATATGTACTGCCCGGAGTGCGGGGAGAAACTCGTCTTTGAGGAAGGGTGCAACGTCTGCAAGAGCTGCGGGTGGAGCAAGTGCCTGTGATCCAAACGAAAATCGCTTTGGGCGTCAAAGTATCTTTTGACGCCCGAAGCCAAATACTTTTGTCGTTTACGACAGAACGATTCTGGAGAAAAGGGAATCACGAGCGAGACATTGGCAATGGGCGGTGCGGATAAAAGCAAGTGCCTGTGAGAGAAGGAAAACATGAGAGAGCCGTTGACAATGGGTGGTGCGAATAGAAGCAAGTGCCTGTGAGAGAAGGAAAACATGAGAGAAACATTGACAATGAGTGACGTGCGAAAAATTGAGGAGGAGATCGCTTACCGCAAGCGGACGGTGCGCAAAGAGGCGATCGAGGCCGTGAAAGAGGCGCGCGCCCATGGGGATTTGAGTGAAAATTTTGAGTATTACGCCGCAAAAAAAGACAAGAACGCCAACGAAAGCCGCATCCGCTACCTGGAGCGCATGCTGAAGGGTGCCCGCATCATCTCGGACCAGTCCGAGGATGGGGTCGCGGGGCTGAACAACACCGTGACGGTCTATTTTGAGGACGAGGACGAGACAGCGGAGTACAAGCTGGTCACTTCCATTCGGGGAAATTCCGTGCAAGGGAAGATCAGCATCGAATCTCCGATGGGCAAGGCCCTGCTCGGAAAAAGGGAAGGAGAGCGCGCCTACGTCAAGGTGAACGACACCACGGGCTATTACGTGGTCATCCGCTCCATCAAAAATACGGAGGACGACGCCCAGGACGCGATCCGCAGGTTCTAGCGCGCGAGGCCAAGGACACAGAACGTTTGCGCATCCAGAAGTCCTGGTGCCTGCGGATGCAGTGGCTTTCGCTCGCGCTGTGCTTTTGCACTCGCGGATGCGCGTGGAGTGGAAATGCAGCGAGTGCAGTTGTGTGCGCTCGCGCGGGGAAGTGCGCGAAAGGGTGGCTCAGATCCAGGCTCCGTCCAGGGTGAGGATCTGCCCTGTCAGGTAGGGGTGGTCTGTGCAAAGGGCAAGCGCCAGCGAGGCCACTTCCTCCGGGGTGCCAAACCGCCCGGCGGGGATTTCCCCCTCGAGCGCGGCGCGTTCGTCCGCGCGCAAAAACGCATTCATTTCTGTGTCAATCGCGCCGCATGACAGGGCGTTCACCTGGATGTTGCTCGGCGCAAGTTCCTTTGCCAGGGCTTTTGTGAATGTGTTGACCCCGCCTTTTGACGCGGCATAGGCCACTTCCAAAGATGCCCCCGCGCTCCCCCAGACAGAGGAGATGTTGAGGATTTTTCCGGCATGGCGCGCAAGCATCAAGGGAATGGCAAGGCGGCAAGTGTAAAAGACGGCGTCCAGGTTTGTGCGCATCAGGTTGTGCCAGTCGGCGATGTCCATCTCCTGGAGCAGCCCTCGGTAGGACATGGCGGCGTTGTTCACCAGCACGTCCAGCCGACCGGAGCGCTCGCGAATGGCGGAAAACAGGTGCGCGCAATGGTCAAAGTCGCCGATGTCGCCCACAAATGTATGGCAGGTGACGTGGCACGCACGTTCCAGCTGTTCCTTGAGCGCGCAAAGCAAGTCCTCCCGATGGCGGCAGGTGAGGTACAAATCATATCCCCGCTCCGCGAAAGCCTGCGCAAGGGCGCGGCCAATGCCCCGGGAAGCGCCCGTGATGCACGCGCATTTTCTGCCACTTTCCTTTTTGACCATCGCAACGTTCTCCATCCTTTCCCCTGTTCACCGCACAAGGCATCTTTTTTGTCACAGCATCGCGTCATGATACAGGCACCCAAAAGCATCAAAAGGCATCACCGTAAAATGGCTTGTTTCCTCACATCGGGCATTTGGCACGATGTTCCATTGGGCATTTGGCACGATGTTCCATCGTGCCCATCTATCGTTTGGAAAGGGCTTTCTACCCTGGCATCATGGGAATGGATTGCTGCGGTAAAAAGATGCCCTACGGATTTGTCTTGTGCTGCGCTATCACAACGGCTGTCACAACGGCTATCACAATGTGTCCAGGAATCGCAGAAAGGCCGCGTGCCCCTCTTTTGTGCGCTTGTAGACCCCCGCGTCCTTCAGGACTTCCAAAAATACCTGCCCGATCTCCGCGCGCAGGATCTCCCACGCATTTTCCCTTGTAAACTTCGGGTAGTTTGGCAAGAAGCCCTCCACCCAGTCCGCGTGCTTTTCCAGTTTTGCGTAAGACCGGACATCCTTTTTTTCGGCCAGGCACGCCGCCAATTCGTCCATCTCGTCTTTTAGGCGGGCGGGTAGGACGGCCAGCCCCATCACCTCGATCAGCCCGATGTTTTCCTTTTTGATATGGTGCAGATTTTGGTGCGGGTGGTACACCCCGAGCGGGTGCTCGGGGGTGGTCAGGTTGTTGCGCAGGACGAGATCCATCTCATACTCCCCCTGCCGCCTGCGGGCGATGGGGGTCAAGGTGTTGTGCGGCTCCCCGTCCGTGTGGGCGAAAATGCCCACGCGCGCATCCGTATAATTGCGCCAAATTTGCAAGACGTGGTCGGCGGCGTTCACGATCGCCCGCGCGTCAGCGCAGCGCAGGCGGATGACCGACATGGGCCACCGGACAATCCCGGCGGCGACATTTTCGTGGCGGGGAATCACAAAGGCGTCCTCTAAGGGCGCGCGCGCCATGGCAAATTCGTAATGGCCGCCCTGGAAATGGTCGTGGCTTAAAATCGACCCGCCCACGATGGGCAAGTCCGCGTTAGAACCCATGAAGTAATGGGGAAACTGGCGCACGAAGTCGAGCAGGTTCGCAAAAGTCTGTCTGTCGATGCGCATCGGGCGGTGCTGCCTGTGGAACACAATGCAATGCTCCGGGTAATAGACATAGGGAGAATACTGAAGCCCCCACTCCTCGCCGCGCAATGCAACGGAGAC
>CAYVVW010000072.1:0-10719 GCA_964455335.1 uncultured Marvinbryantia sp. | reverse complement strand
ACCGCTCCAAGACCGACTTTTTGGTCAGTTTGTCGCATGACATACGCACGCCGATGAATGCCATCATGGGCATGACCACCATCGCGACCAAATACATCGACAACCAGGAGCGCGTGGCCGACTGCTTAAGCAAGATCAATGTCTCCAGCCGGCACTTGCTCTCCCTGATCAATGACGTGCTGGACATGGCCAAGATCGAGAGCGGGAAAATCACGCTGACGGAAGGGCCGTTTAACATCGCGGATCTCATCGATGGGGTTTTGGCGATCATCCGCACGCAGGCGGAAAAGAAGCACCAGGATCTCAAAGTGCACTTGACCGACATCCGGCACGAAAATTGCATTGGGGATGCCCTAAGGCTGCGCCAGGTGCTGATCAACATCCTTGGGAACGCGGTAAAATTCACGCGCGACGGCGGCGCGGTCACATTTTCCATCCGCGAGTATGCCATGTCGCACCATGACATGGCCGAGTACGAGTTTGTGTGCGAGGACAACGGCGTCGGCATGGACCAGGAATTGATCAAGACCATCTTTGAGCCGTTCACAAGGGGCAAAAATGCCGTGCGCGGAAACATCGAGGGCACGGGGCTTGGCATGCCGATCACGCGCAGCATCGTGCAAATGATGGACGGGGAGATCACGGTGCAAAGCGAGCCGGGCGTAGGGTCGGTCTTTACGGTTCGGGTCAGCTTAAAGCTGCAGGATCCAAGCGTCGGGGAGACGGAGGACCTTGAGGGTTTGCGGGTGCTTGTGGTGGACGACGACAGGGATTGCTGCATCAGCACGTGCGAGATGCTCTCCTCCATCGGCGTCAAGGCGCAGTGGGTGCAAAGCGGCGATGAGGCCGTCAGGCTGACCATGCGCGCGCACGCGCAGGGCGCGGATTTTTCCGCCGTCATCCTGGATTGGCAGATGCCGGGCAAAAACGGGGTTGAAACCGCATTGGAGATTCGCGAAAAAGTCGGGCATGGCGTGCCCATCATCATCCTGTCCGCCTATGACTGGTCAGACATCGAGGAGATGGCGGGCAAGGCGGGCATCGGGGCGTTTGTCGCAAAGCCGCTGTTCCAGTCGCGCCTGGTCTACGCGCTCAAGACGGTGCTGCCCTCCTTAGAGCCGGGGGCAAAAGAGCCTGAGATTCCGGAACAAAAGGATTTCACGGGCAAGCACGTGATGGTGGTGGACGACAACGAGCTGAACCGCGAGATCGGAAAAGAGCTGCTTGCCATGTTTGGCATCCGCGCGGAAACGGCGCAGGACGGGCAGATCGCCTATGAGTTGGTCAAGAACCAGCCGAAAGGATTTTATGACCTCATCTTTATGGACATCCAGATGCCGGGCATGGATGGCTACGAGGCGACGCGCGCCATTCGGGAGCTAGAGGGGGACGGCGAAAAACACGTGCCCATCGTCGCCTTGAGCGCCAACGCTTTCGACAGCGACGTGCGCAAGGCGAAAGAGTCGGGCATGGTCGACCATCTCGCAAAGCCGGTGGAAGTGTCGAGGCTGCAGGAGATTTTGAACACGTGGCTGTAGAGGCTATCGTAAACGGCAAATATTTTTGTCGTTTATGATAGAAATGCCCGCTTGCGAAATGCGTGCCAAATCCCCATTTTTTCCTCATATCGGGCATTTGGCACGATGGAACATCGTGCCATTCCCCACCGACAAGCATGTCGTGGGAAAGGGCTTTCTACCATGGCATCATAAAATAATGTTGCGGTAAAAAGATGCTTGCTTTGTAAAATTTATTGCAGAATTTTATTCCATATATTGTAGAAATTTTATTCTATATGTGTTGCAAATCTCATACATTTGTGCTACAATCTTTTTCGGGTGCGATTTCGTGAAAAAAGCAGTTGACATTTTTGCAAAAGTGGGTTAAGATTTACCCAGATAGGCAAACAAACGTTCGATAAGGAGAGAGATCATGGCAAAAGACGATCGGCAAAAAGACGAAAAACAGCGCGCGCTGGACGCGGCGCTCTCCCAGATTGAAAAGCAGTTTGGCAAGGGAACCGTCATGAAACTGGGCGATTCCGGAAAAAACCTCAACGTGGAGACGATCCCCACGGGATCTTTGAGCCTGGACATTGCACTGGGGTTGGGCGGCATCCCGCGGGGGAGGATCGTGGAGATCTACGGTCCAGAGTCCGGGGGCAAGACCACGGTGGCCCTGCACATGGTCGCCGAGGTGCAAAAAAGAGGCGGCGTGGCAGGCTTCATCGACGCGGAGCATGCGTTAGACCCCGCCTACGCGCAGCGCATCGGCGTGGACGTGGACAACTTGTACATTTCGCAGCCGGACAACGGCGAGCAGGCCATGGAGATCACGGAGATGCTGGTGCGGTCGGGCGCGGTGGACATCATCATTGTCGACTCCGTGGCGGCCCTCGTGCCAAAGGCCGAGATCGACGGGGACATGGGCGATGCCCACGTGGGCATGCAGGCGCGCCTGATGTCGCAGGCATTGCGCAAGCTGACGGCGGTCATCAGCAAGACGAATTGTGTGGTGGTATTCATCAACCAGCTCCGCGAAAAGATCGGCGTCATGTTCGGAAACCCAGAGACGACCACGGGCGGCCGCGCCCTGAAGTTCTACTCCTCCATCCGCCTGGACGTGCGAAAGGGGGAGGCGCTGAAGCAGGCGGGCGAGGTCATCGGCAACCACACCAAGATCAAAGTCGTGAAAAACAAGATTGCGCCGCCGTTTAAGGAGGCGGAGTTTGACATCATGTTCGGGCAGGGGATCTCCAGGGAGGGCGACATCATCGACCTCGCCGTGAAACTGGGGATCATCGCCAAGAGCGGCGCGTGGTATGCCTACAACGACGCAAAGATCGGGCAAGGCCGCGAGAATGCCAAGCAATACCTGCGGGAGAACCCGGCGGTCATGGACGAGGTGGAAAGAAAAGTGCGGATGCACTATGGGCTGCCCGTCTCAGAAGTGTCGGGGCAAGACGCGGAAGCGGACGGCGCGCAAGGGGCGGAACAGCCAGATGGCGCGGACATTGCCGGACAGGGAGATGCTTTTGCGGACGCAGGTTTCCAAGGAGAAGCGCGCTCATTTGCGGACACGCCGGATGAGACCTTGTAAGAGGCGCGTGTGTGAGTGTTGCAAGTTGGGAATGACGGCAGTGATATGCAACGCAATGCCGAAGAAGTGGAGATACAACCTGACAATCGAACATACACAGCGCAGGAAATGGGGATCAATGGGTGGCGCGTGCGTGGGAAGAAAGAGCGAGAAAGCGGATGCCCGCCGCCAGGAGGGGGAGCGAAGATGGACATCACATATCTGCCAGACATGAAAAAACGCGCCAGGCTGCGCTGCCTGCACTTGCTGGAACGGCGGGATTATACGGAAAAACAGCTCGTGGACAAACTCCGCTTGGGCAAGACGCCCTACCCGCCGGAGGTCATCGAGGACGCGATCGCTTATGTGAAAAGCTACCATTATATTGATGACGCGCGCTACTGCCAGTGCTATGTGGAGCAAAACCAGAACGCGAAGAGCCGCTGGCAGATGGAGCAGGAGCTGCGCAAGCGGGGCATTTCCCAGGAGGATCTGGAGGACGCGTTCGCCAAGGCAGGGCCGGTCGCGGAGGGGGATCTGATCCGCAAGTGGCTGGAAAAGCGGCACTACGCAGGACCGGAGGCGGACGCAATGGAAAAACAGCGCATGTATGCGTTTTTGCGCAGGCGCGGGTTTTCCAGCGAGGAGATCCGCACCGCCATGGGCGGGGGATTCTGACCCCCACATTGCAATATGACACGCGCGCAAGAGGCCATGCGATGCGCGCGCATGCGAAAAAGCGTGGCGCGGGAACGCGAAACGATGAAAAAAGATCGCCGATTTGCCAAAAAAGATCGCCGCTTTGCCACATCTATCCTTGACAGAAACGCAAAAAAGGGATAGAATGTTTTTTGTTGTTCGTTCCATGACAACAAAATAAGGTTAAGGAGGTGCTCCTGTGAATGCGATAACGATTGTTATCCCGTTCGTGGTCGCCTTGCTTGCAGCAGCTATTAGTTGGTTTGCCGCCATCACCTACAAGAAAAATGTCGACGAAAAAACCGTCGGCAGCGCACAGGAGAAGGCTAGGGACATAATAGATGATGCACTGAAAGTTGCGGAGACGAAAAAGCGCGAGGCACTGCTCGAGGCCAAGGAAGAGAACATGAGCCGCAAAAATGAGCTCGACCGGGAAACCAAAGAGCGCAGGGCAGAGCTTCAGAAGTACGAGCGCCGCGTCCTCTCCAAAGAGGAAGCGATTGATAAAAAGTCGAACGCACTGGAAAGACGCGAGGCAAGCCTGTCGAGCAGGGAAGAAGAGTTAAAGAAAAAAAGCGTGGAGATCGAGACGATCCACGAGCAAAAGATGCAGGAACTGGAGCGAATCTCAGGCTTAACCTCTGACCAGGCAAAAGATTTGCTGTTGAAATCTGTTGAGGACGAAGTCAAGACCGACACCGCGAGGCTCTACAAAGAGCTGGAGGGCAGGGCGAAGGAGGACGCCGCGAAAAAGGCGAAAGAGTACATCACGACTGCCATTCAGCGCTGCGCGGCGGACCATGTGGCGGAGACCACCATCTCCGTGGTGCAGCTCCCCGGCGACGAGATGAAGGGGCGCATCATCGGGAGAGAGGGCAGGAACATCCGCACCCTCGAGACCCTGACGGGCGTGGACTTGATCATCGACGACACGCCGGAGGCCGTCATCCTGTCTTGCTTCGACCCGATCCGCAGGGAGATTGCGCGGATCGCGCTCGAAAAGCTGATCGTGGACGGGCGCATCCACCCGGCCAGGATCGAGGAAATGGTGGAAAAGGCGCAAAGGGAAGTCGACATCATGATCCGCCAGGAGGGCGAGGATGCGGCGATCAGCGTTGGCGTGCACGGCTTGCACCCCGAGCTGATCCGCTTGCTCGGGCGGATGAAGTTCCGCACGAGCTATGGGCAGAACGCGCTGAAGCACTCCATCGAGGTGGCGCAGCTCTCAGGCTTGCTGGCCGCCGAGATCGGGCTGGACGTGCGCATGGCGAAACGCGCGGGGCTGCTGCATGACATCGGCAAGTCCGTCGACCATGAGATGGATGGTTCCCACATCCAGATCGGCGCGGACCTTTGCAGAAAGTACAAGGAGTCCGCCACCGTCATCAACGCGGTGGAGTCGCACCACGGCGACGTGGAGCCGACCACGCTGATTTCTTGCGTCGTGCAGGCGGCTGACACCATATCGGCCGCGCGCCCGGGAGCGCGAAGAGAAACACTCGAGACGTACACCAACAGACTCAAACAGCTAGAAAAGATATCAAACAGCTTTAAAGGCGTTGATAAATCATTTGCCATTCAGGCGGGCAGGGAGATTCGCGTCATGGTTGTTCCGGAAAAGGTCAGCGACGCCGAGATGGTGCTGCTGGCGCGGGACATTTCCAAGCAGATCGAAGCGGAACTGGAATACCCAGGGCAGATCAAAGTCAATGTCATACGCGAGTCGCGCGTGACAGACTACGCAAAGTAAAACGACAAAACCCGAATGCGAGACCGAATATCTGGCATTCGGGTTTTTCTTTTTCTATCGTAAACGACAAAAGTATTTGGATCCATGCCCAGCACGGATGAGGGGAGGGGTGTGCGATGCGCGCCAGATTGGAGTCGTGGCTCAATAATTTGAACTTGCGCACAAAGCTGTGGGGGCTATATTTTTTCTGCGTCCTGGTTCCCTTAACCGTCACGGACGGGCTGTTTCTTGCGGAGCTTTTGCGCCAGGAGCAGGTCGAGAGCCAAAAAAATATGGAGGCGCAGGCGAATGCCGTGCGTTACAATCTCTTAAGTTTCGTGGAATATGCCACCGTGATCGCCCGCAGCGTCTACATGAATACCTACGTCCAGGAGTTTTTGACCACCCAGTACGACGGCACGGCCAACTATGTCGCAAATTACCAAAAGTTCATGAGAAATTCCCTTTTGGGAGGGAGCGTCGGCTTGGAGAGCACCAAGATCACCATGTATGCGGACAACCCGACGATTGTCAACGGCGGGGGCATCTACCGCCTCTCGCGCGCGCGGCGCCAGCCGTGGTATGAGACGTTTATGGGGCAGGACGCGGACGAGATGGCGCTGTTTTTTTACGACGACACGCAGACGCCCTATGTCAGGCCAAAGCGCAAGGTGCTTTTCTTGCGCAAGCTCAACCGCATCCTAAGCGACAACATGGAAAAGCTGCTGGTCATCGAGATGGAGTATGGCAACCTGGTACGCGACGTGCGCAACATGAATTACGCGTTTCCCGTCTATGTGTGCCGAGGAGACCAGCTCATGTTTTCCAATGAGGGGGCAAACAATCTCGGTATTCCCTTTTCGGACTTCACGCTGTCCGGCCAGGTAGGCCACGAGGAGGCCATTGCGCTGTATGGGGAGAAGCTGCGCATCTGCGTCCTAAAGCCTGAACGCAACATTTTGTCTGTCCTGAAAAACAACCTGGACACGCTGCTGCCGCTGTTGCTCCTCGACATCGCGCTGCCCTGCGTGCTGATGCTGTTCCTCGGCCGCTCGATCACGGAGCGCCTGCATACCTTGAGCCAGGCGTTCGAGCGCGACAACGGCGACACCCTCACCCAGATCCCGCAGGCGAGCGGCAGGGACGAGATCGGCAGCCTCATGGAGAGCTATAACCGCATGGCAGACCGCATGAATGCCCTGATCCAGACGGTCTATAAGGATCGGCTGCGCGAGCAGGAGACCAACCTCGCCAGGCAAAAGGCAGAGCTTTTGGCCTTGCACAGCCAGATCAATCCCCACTTTTTGTTCAACGCGCTGGAGAGCATCCGTATGCACAGCATCCTAAAGGGGGAGAACGAGACAGCGGGGATGGTCGAGAAACTCGCCATCATGGAGCGGCAAAACGTGGATTGGTCGAACGACACCAACACCATCGCGCAGGAAATGGAGTTTGTCGAGGCCTATTTGCAGCTGCAAAAATACCGCTTTGGGGATCGGCTGTCCTACCGCCTGGAGATGGACAAGGCGTGCGCCGGCGTGCGCATCCCCAAACTCACCATCACCACATTTGTGGAAAACGCCTGTGTGCACGGCATTGAGACAAAGCCCACCCCGGGCTGGATTTTCGTGCGCGCGGCCATGCAGGAAGGGCGCGGGCTGTGCATCGAGGTGGAGGACACGGGCGACGGCATGGAAAAAGAAGCGCTGGAGCGCCTGCGCGCCCGGATGCGGCACGCCAGCATCGAGACCTTGCAGGAAAAAGGCAGCGTGGGGATCGCCAACGCGTGTCTGCGCATCCGCATGATGACGGGCGGCGCGGCGTCCTTTTCCATAGAGAGCGAAAAGGGGATTGGCACGACCGCACAGATTTACATTCCCTGCGGGGAAAAGGAGGGGGAAAAGCCGTGCTAAAAGTGTTGCTCGCGGACGACGAATACTTCATCGCGCAAGGCCTGCGCATGCTGATCGACTGGGAGGCGGCCGGGTTTACCATCGTGAAAGTGGCGGCAAATGGGAAAGAGGCCCTCGATTACCTCGCCGCAAACCAGGTGGATCTTGTGATCACGGACATCAAAATGCCGGTCATGACGGGCCTGGAGCTTTTGGAAAAAGTGAAAGAGGGACGCATCTCGGACGCGGCGTTCGTGGTCTTAAGCGGCTACAGCGATTTTTCGTATGCGCAGCGCGCCTTGCGCAACGGGTGCATGGACTACTTGCTCAAACCAGTGGAAAAGGGCGACTTGCTCGCGGTTTTGCAAAAGTTCAGCCACCTGTCGGAAAGCGCGCGGGAGCGCAAGGAAAACCAGCGCCAATATGAGGAGGCCTACCTCGCGCGCAACATCATCGCATTGCTCTACGGCAAAAGCGACGGGTACAACCTGGGGTATGTCCAATCCCACCTGCGCTTATCCGCGGGCGTGCGCTACATCGAGATCGAATTTTGCAACCTGGAGGAAGTCGAGGCGGGGGAGGGGGAATTGCGCGAGCAGCAGCGCAAACTCTACCAGGCGTGCAAGGCGATCTTAAAGGGGGATCGCGCGCATTGCGTCTTTGACGTCTCACAGGATGTCGTCAATTATGGCATCGGCCTGATTTTTTGCACGTCCATGGCGGCGCGCCAGAATTGCACCGAGGAGCAGTACCTGCTGCAGCTGCACAAAGACCTGGAGCTGCGCCTCCAGGGGGAAGTGCGTTTGCTCGTCGGAAAGCGCGTGCCGGACATCGCGCAGATTTCACAGTCATATGGAACGGCTTGTATGCTGCACTCCCTCGAGGCGTTCCACAACAAAAAGTCGATCTATTACTACGAGGACGAGATCCAGGTCAAGCCGGGCGGGATAGCCCTTTGCAAGGAACACTTAGACGCGCTTCTTTTTGCCATCGAGCGCAACGAGCCACTGGAAATCCGCAAGGCCGTGGATGCCCTGTTCCAGAAGATGCGCCAAATGCAGATGGGCGAGGACAGCCGCAATCTCAACATCAACTACTTGTTGTTCCGCCTGGTCCATCTCGCGTCAGAGCTGGACGCGGAGGCGGATCAGGAGGAAATCCTGCGCTACATCAGTGCGGGCGCCTTTGAGGAGGGCGCCGTGCGCGGCTCCAGCGCGCACCTGTCGCGCTTTGCCTGCGCCTATGCGGAATACCTAAGCCAGCTGCGCAAGCACGCGTCCAGCGGCATCCTAAGCGAGATTGAGCGCGAGATCCGGAAAAACTACCGAGAAAACCTCACCTTGCGCGACCTCGGGAAAAAATATTACATCAACAGCTCTTACCTTGGGCAGGTGTTCCGCAAGCAGTACGGGCAGTCCTTCAAGGACTACCTAAGCGCCTACCGCATCGAGGAGGCCGCCAGGCAGCTGCGCTCCACGGACAAGCGCATCAGCCAGATCGCCGAGGACGTGGGGTACAAGGACAGCGATTATTTCATCCGCAAGTTCATCGAGCTGAAAGGGTGCACCCCATTTCGCTACCGCAAGGACAGGGGCTAGAATTTTTCGGGTATTTTTGTGAAATCTTTCGGGTTTCTTTCTTTGTTTTCTGAATTATACTAGGGGAGGCGGCGGGAAACCTGCCGTCTTGTCTGGAACGAGTAGACGAAAAAAGGCATCCGCAAGGGGCGGTGCCAAAAAAAGAAAACAAAGGAGGAAACTATGAAGCGCAAAAAATTTGCGGCCCTGTGGATGGGCGCATTGGCGGCATGCACCATGTTTGCGGGCATGAATGCCTTTGCAGAGGAAGGTGAGTACACGGACGACGAGATCATCAGCTTTACGATGTTTTCCGCCATGCCCGGCTCGGAGATCAACGATGACAACGAGATCATGAACATCATTGCGCACAAAGTCGGCGCAAAGGTAAAAGAGACCTGGCTGACCGGCCAGACCGCCGCGGAGGCAGTCGGCACGATCATCGCGAGCGGCGACCTGCCGGATTTCATCGACGGCGGCGACGGCATGATGGCCCTCTACGACGAGGGATCTCTGGTGGCGTGGGATGACTACCTGGAGCAGTACCCGAACCTGAAGGAAATGTACACGGACGAGGAGTGGGATTCGTTCCGCCAGGACGACGGCCACATTTACTGGGCAAACGTTTTCCAGAACAGCTATGGCGAAAACCGCAGCACCACGCACAATGACGAGGCATTCTGGGTGCAGGTGCGCGTGCTGGAGTGGGCCGGCTACCCGGAAATCAAGACCTTGGATCAGTATTTCGATTTGCTTGAGAGCTACTACGAGGCCAACCCGACCATGGAGGACGGCACGGCGAACATCCCCTACACCATCCTCTGCGATGACTGGAGATATTTCTGCATCGAGAACGCGCCGGAATTTCTCGACGGCTACCCCAACGACGGGTCTGTCATCGTCGACAAGTCCGACCCGAACGCGCCGAAGATCGTGGACTACAACACGACCGAGACGGCGAAGCGTTATTTCCAGAAATTGAACGAAGAGTACGCGAAGGGCATGATCGACGGCGAGTTTGCGACCCAGATCTACGATGAGTACATCGCAAAGCTCTCCACCGGCGCGGTGCTCGGCATGTGCGACCAGTGGTGGGATTTCGCGTTCACGGTCAACGATGTGTTCAAGCAGCAGGGGCTGGACGCGAAGGGCTGCAACTACGTGCCGCTCGGCCTGACGATCGACGAGGGCATGGAAAACAGGTGGCACACCTACGACGACACCCTCAACAATTCCAGCGGCGTGGCCGTGACCACGAGCTGCGCGGACGTGGATGCCGCGTTTAAGTTCATGAACGACATCTTGGATCAGGAGATTCACGATCTGCGCTTCTGGGGCATCGAGGGCGTGGACTACCTGGTGGACGAGAACGGGCTTTACTACCGCACCGACGAGATGCGTATGCAGGCGGCGGACACCGCATACCAGGCCGCGCATTTCTGCCAGTATTCCTACATGCCGCAGTGGCTTGGCACGAGCAGGGATGGCGTCAACGCCATGCAGCCGTCCGAGCAGACCTCCGAGTTCTTTGAGGGGCTTGCGGATCCGCTGAAGGCCTGTTTCGAGGCCTATGGCGCGGAGAACTACCCGGACATGATCGGCTCTGTCGTGGAGCACAACGCGCCGTGGTTCCCGATGTATTCTTATTCCAACGCCATGACCACGGAGACCCCGGGCGGCGTTGCCTGGACGAAGATGGGCGAGGTCAAGCACGAGTTGGTACTTTGCATTTTTTTTGATGGAA
>CAYVVW010000071.1:0-10764 GCA_964455335.1 uncultured Marvinbryantia sp. | reverse complement strand
TTTTTCCCGCTTTGCCCCGCTCTTTGTGCACTTAGTATTCTTCAATCCGGATTTTCTGCGCTTTTTTTATGTCTGCCGGAAGTATGGAATCCGCAAATTCCCGAAAACTTTCCGCCGCGTCGCTAACAAACATGCGGTGCGGCTCCAAATGGCCGCCGCGCAGAGAATCGTCCTGATTCAAGCCCTCGCGCAAAAGGAGATCCTTTAATGCCTGTGCCGTCTCATAGGCCGGATTCACCAATGTCACATTCTCTCCCATCACTTCGCCGATGACCGCGCGCAGCAAAGGGTAGTGCGTGCAGCCCAGGATCAGCGTGTCGATCCCCTGTTCTTTTAACGGCAGAAGGTAGCGCCGCGCCATCTCCCAAGTAAGGGGATCTTTCCACATATTTTCCTCCACAAGCGGCACAAACAAAGGGCAGGCCGCGCCGATCACCCGCGCGTCCCGCATGATTTCATGTATAAATTTGGTATATAGGCCGCTCGCAATCGTTCCCTTTGTGCCGATCACGCCGATGCGCCCGTTTTTTGTGGCGCGGCAGGCCGCCTTTGCGCCCGGCTTCACCACGCCGATCATGGGAATATCCCACTCATGGCGGATCTCCTCTAGCGCAAACGCGCTCGCCGTGTTGCAGGCCACCACGATGGCCTTTACGTTCTGTGTCGTTAAAAATCGCACGATCTGTCTGGAATAGCCTAAAATCGTTTCTTTTGATTTGCTGCCATACGGCACACGCGCCGTATCTCCGAAATAGACAATCTGCTCGTTTGGCAGGTTGCGCATCACTTCCCGCGCGACGGTCAGTCCGCCCACGCCGGAGTCAAAAACGCCGATCGGCCCCTCTTTTTTCTGTGACATCATGGATCGCTCCCTTCCCGAACATTATATTCCACTGTGCCAAAAAAGACAAGAAAAACCTCACAAAAGCACCACTTCCCTGCCAAGAAGGGCAAACGCGATCCCCGTCTCCTCCTCGATGACAGCTTTGCCGTTCGTGGCGTCCGTGACCGCGTCCACAAGCTCTGCCGCCTGCGCCTCTTCCACAAGGACGGTCGTTTTCACCGTCTGCGCATACTGCGCGTCCACCACCGGAATGCCGCGCTGTCCAAGTATGTATTGCAGCTTTCCGACGCTGTTGTAGTCTGTTTCTATGACGAGCCTGCTGCCTGTTTGCTTTTCCAGCACCGTGCAGTTCGCAAGTCCTTCCTGCACAGCTTTCGCGTATGCGCGCACCAGACCGCCCGTGCCAAGCAAGGTTCCGCCAAAATAGCGCGTAACCACGACCGCCGCGTCGCGGATATGCTCTCCAAGGAGCACATCCAGCATCGGCCGCCCCGCCGTTCCCTGCGGCTCTCCGTCGTCGCTGCACCTTTGGATCTCTTGCCCGCCGCCTACCACAAACGCCGAGCAGTTGTGTGTGGCGTTCCAGTATTTTTTCTTCAGGCGGTTGATAAAATCCAGTGCCTCCTCCTCGGAATGCACCGGCTGCACCGTTGCGAGAAAGCGGGATTTCTTTTCCACGATTTCCCCCTCCCCGCCCTTGTAAACAATCCTCACGCCCATCGCCTCACACCCTCTCTTTCCAATATAATGATACCAGAGTAGTCATGCCGTTGCGGAAAAATGCCTTGCGCAAAAAATCCCTTCCCCGCGGCGGCTTGCCCATCCGTGGAAAAGGGATTTTTTCTCGTTTGCGCACCCTACGCCGGCAAGGCGTATTTTTCTTTGTAGGCCAGGTAGTTCTCGCGAAACGCCCCGTCGCCGTCCTTGACCGCCCGCAAGGACTCGTGCAGGTTCATTTTGTGGTTGGCCATGTCGATGACGCACCCCGCGATGTTGGAGCAATGGTCGGACGTGCGCCCGAGGTTTGTCATCAGGTCGGACCAGATGAAGCCGACCTCGATGGAGCACTCCCCTTTTTGCAAGCGGCGGATGTGGTTCGTGCGCAGCTGCTCGCGCAAGGAGTCAATCACTTGCTCTAAGGGTTCCACATACGACGCGGCTTGCAGGTCATTGTGCAAAAACGCGTTTTGCGCCAGGCGCAGGATTTCCGTCACCGCGTTGGAGATGACGCGCAGCTCCTTGCTCGCGCCGTCTGTGAACGTGATTTTTTTCTGCCGCATCTCCTCCGCTGATTCCAGCAGGCTGACGGCATGGTCGGAAATGCGCTCAAAATCCCCGATGACTTTCAGGATTTTTGCGGCCGCCGCGCTGTCGTCCTCGCTGATGGGGCGGGAACTTAGGCGCACCAGGTAAGTGCCCAAGAGATCCTCGTAGTGATCTGCCTTCTCTTCCCGCGCGCGGATCGACTGCGCCAGTTCCGGCGTGTAGGCGTCAAAGGCGCGCAGGCTGTCCACGAGCGCCCCCACGGAAATGTTCGCCATTTCCGCAGCCAGGTCCTGGCAGCGCTCCAAGGCAATCGCCGGGGTCAGGAGCAGACGCTCGTCCAGCTCCGCCTCTTCCTCCGGTTTTTTCGCGTCCGGAATCAGCACCGTCACAAATTTCTCCAAAAATCCGGCCATCGGGAGCATCAGGCACGTGCACAAAATGTTAAAAATGGAGTGGATGACCGCGATGCCAAAAGGCGACGCGGACGCGTCCAAAATGGCAGGGGAATACACCGCCCGCACCAGCAAAAAGACCGTTATCCACACAATGGTGCCGATCACGTTAAAGGATAAGTGCACGAGCGCCGCGCGCTTCGCGTTTTTGTTCGTCCCAACGGAAGAAAGCAGCGCGGTCACGCAAGTGCCGATGTTTTGCCCCATGATGATGGGCACCGCCGCCCCATAGGACACCCGCCCCGTGATGGCAAGAGCCTGCAAAATGCCGACGGACGCCGAGCTGGACTGGATGATGCCCGTGAGGATCGCCCCCGCCAAAATCCCAAGAAGCGGGTTTTTGAACATCACAAACAGGTTTTGGAAAGACGGGACATCCCGCAGCCCGACCACCGAGGCCGACATCATCTCCATGCCATACATCAAGACGGCAAACCCGAGCAAAATCATGCCCGTGTCCTTTTTCTTCTCACTTTTCAAAAACATGTAAAAAATGATGCCGACAAGCGCCAAAACAGGCGTAAACGAGGACGGCTTTAAGAGATTGACAAACACATTCCCGCTGTCAATCCCCGCAAGGCTTAAGATCCAGGCCGTCACCGTCGTGCCGATGTTCGCGCCCATGATCACATTGATGGCCTGCCGCAGGGTCATGATGCCCGAGTTGACAAACCCGACCACCATCACCGTCGTCGCGGACGAACTTTGGATCACGCCCGTGATGCCGATGCCCGTCAAAAGGCCGGCGATGCGGTTCGTCGTCATTTTTTCCAGCAATGCGCAAAGCTGCCCGCCCGCGCGGCGCTCCAGGGCCTGCCCCATCAAGTTCATCCCAAACAGGAACAGGCTCAGGCCGCCGATCAAATTTAGCACGTCAAAAATATCCATCCCTAGAAACCCCTTTCGCCGAATCTGTCCGCCAGACCCGTCTCCACAATATGGGGGTAGTCTACCAAAGGGATGTCAAATCCGATACCGTGGTTTTGTAAAGTTTCTGTAAAAAGCCCCTACTTCTTTTGCACGTATTTCAGGCAGTCCAGGGTGACCGCGGTCAGGATGATGATGCCCTCGAACACGAACTGGAGGTTGGTGTCGATCCCCAAAATGGTCAGGGAGTAGGTGAGCGCCGTAAAGATCAGCACGCCGACCACCACGCCCGAGATTTTCCCGATGCCGCCGGTAAAGGAGACGCCGCCGACCACGCACGCCGCGATGGCGTCCATGTCCCAGCCCTGCCCGTAGGCAGCCGACCCGGACCCGATCATCCGCGCACATTCCAGCCAGGAGCCAAACCCGTAGAGCACGCCGGCCATCACAAACGCGCCCAAAGTCACCTTGAATACGTTGATGCCGGACACGGCCGCGGCCTCCGGATTCCCGCCGACCGCGTAGAGGTACTTGCCAAACCGGGTCTTGTTCCAGATAAACCAGACCACCACAATGGCCGCGACGGCCCAGAGGATGATGGTCGGGAAGCCGTTGATTTTCGGCACGATCATTTTCGGAATGGCAGGGTCGATGGCGCCAAACGACACGCCCTTTGTCGCATAGGTGACGAGGCCGAAAATGATCAGCATGTTGGACATCGTCGCGATAAACGGGTGCATCTTAAACTTCGCGGTAAAAAACCCCGCGAGCGACGTAAACGCCGTGCAAAGCACGATGTTCATCAAAAGCGCGAACACGATCCGCACGCCCAAGGGAAGCCCCGTAAAGTCAAAAATATGCCCAAAGACCGCGCCCGTGTTGACGCCCTGGTGCATGATGATCGTGGACGTCACCATGCCCATGCCGACCATGCGCCCGATAGACAGATCCGTGCCCGTCAGCAAAATCAGCCCTGCGACGCCTAATGCGAGGAACATCCGCGGGGATGCCTGCTGCAGGATATTGACAATGTTGTTAAACGTGACAAGCTGGGTGTTTTTCAATGCGGGCGTCGCGATGGCCAATGCCACAAAGATCAGGATGATGACCATGTAAAGCCCGTTTTTCAGGAAAAACTCCTTGCGGTTGAACGTAAAAATGCGGTTTTCCACCTTTTGCCGGAAGGACTGCGCGGGCGTAAATTTCGACATGCGCAGCAAGTCGATGAGGTGGTATTGGTGGGAAAACGCCTCGTGCTTGCGGTCCTTGATTTCCTGCAAGGCCTGCATGTAGACCATCTTTGCGTCAAAGACCTTGTTCTTGTAAACGTAATTTTCGTCTTTGCGCTCGTGGTGGTTCGCCGACCCTTTCAGCTTCGCGAGGCTTTCCTGATGCTCCTTTTTCAGCTCCAGGAGCCGCTCCTTGTAGGCGGCCGCCTCCGCCTCCTTTGCCCGCTTGCACGCGTCCGCGACCGGCCGGTAGACTTCCTTGTCGTAGTGCTCCTGGAGGTAAGCCTCCGCCTGTTTGATCAGGGAAGCGATCTCGGCCTTATTTTTGGACTCCACGTCCTTGGCCGCCGCGAGGGCCTTTTTGTCGCCCTCGATGATTTGCCGCTTTTCGGCCTTGGTGAGCAGGCGGCTCTCCTGCGTCATCTGGATTTCGCTTTTTAAGGATTGGACCTTTGCCGTCCCGTCTTTTCGCAGCTCGTCTATTTTTTGCTGAATCCCGCCGACAAACGCGTCAATCGGCCGCCCGAGGGCCGCCTCTTTTTCCGGGGGAAGCAATTCGTTTATCTTGCTCATAAAATCGTCTCCTTATAAATACATCGCGCTGAGCCTTAGGAGCTCCTCCTGGTCGGTCTTTTTTGTCTCGACAATCCCCGACAAATGCCCGGCCGACATGACGCCGATGCGGTTGGTGATCCCAAGGATCTCAGGCATTTCTGAGGAAACGACGAGGATCGTCTTTCCCCGCTTTGCCATGTTGATGATCAGCTCGTAAATCTCGTATTTTGCGCCGACGTCGATGCCCCTGGTCGGCTCGTCCATCATAAAAATGTCCGGCTCTCTCTCCAGCCATTTCCCGAAAATGGCCTTTTGCTGGTTCCCGCCAGACAAGTTGGAAATCATGTCCTCTGGACCCTGGCACTTCGTGTGCATGACATTGATTTCCTTGACGGTCGCCTTGACCATTTTCTGGTCGGACAGCGCAAATCCCGACATGTAACGCCGCAGGTTTGCGATCGTCGTGTTAAAGGTCATGTCCCCTTTCAGGAACAGGCCGCTCGCCTTCCGCTCCTCTGTGATGAGCGCGAATCCGTGCTCCATCGCCTCGAGGGAACTTGTGAAATTCATCAGGCGATCCCGGTAATAGACGCGCCCCGCCGCGCGCGTGCGCACGCCAAAGACCGTCTCCAAAAGCTCCGTCCGCCCGGCCCCCACAAGACCGTATAGGCCAAAGATCTCGCCCTCCCGGACATCAAAGGTCACGTCCTGCAAATGCGGCGCGTACTTCGTGGACAGGTGCTGGATGGAGAGCACGGTTTTCCCCGGCTTGTTGTCCACGGGCGGGAAGCGGTTGTCCAGGGAACGGCCGACCATCGCCGTGATCAGCTCGTTCATGTTGGTCTCTTTCGTTTTCTTTGTGGCGACGAGCTTCCCATCCCGCAGGACGGAAACCTCGTCGCAGATCTCAAAGATTTCGTCCATTTTGTGGGAAATGTAGATCAGGGAAATCCCCTGCTCCTTTAATTTGCGCATCATGCCAAAGAGCTTTTTCACTTCCGGCTCTGTCAGAGAGGACGTCGGCTCGTCGAGCACGATGATCTTGGAATGGTACGAGATGGCCTTCGCAATCTCGCACATCTGGCGCTGGGAGACGGACATGGTGCGCATCGGCGCGGTCAGGCTGACAGTCATGCCAAGGCTGCGGAACAAGTTTGCCGCCTCTTTTCTCATGCGCCCCTCGTCGATCACGCCCAGGGAATTGCGCGGGTAGCGCCCCAAAAACAGGTTGTCGACCACGCTGCGCTCCAGGCATTGGTTCAGCTCCTGGTGCACCATCGCGATCCCGTTTTCCAAGGCGTCCTTTGGCCCTTGGAAACTGACTTCCCTGCCGTCCAGGAAAATATCGCCCTCGTCCTTTTGGTAAGTGCCGAACAGGCACTTCATCATCGTCGATTTTCCGGCGCCATTCTCCCCCATCAGGCCCATCACCACGCCGCGCCTGACATCCATGTCAATGTGGTCCAGCACGCGGTTGCGGCCAAAGGACTTGGACAGCCCCCGAATCGACAAAATCACATCATTCTTTTTTTCTGCCATAGGGATACCTCTAGAAAGTGGCTACTAATTGATACTGCAGTAAAAAGATGCCTTACGGATTGTTTCGTGCATTTGGCACGATGTTTCATCGGGCATTTGGCACGATGTTTCATCGTGCCCCTCCCCACCGACATGCAAGCATGTCGTGGGAAAGGGCTTGATACCCTGGCATCATCATATAATATGAAACGAGTGTCAAAGGCCATGCATTGTCATGGCGTCGCGAGTGTTTCCGCCCTGCCCTCCCGCACTGGCTCGGATGTGACCGCGATGGACAGTTTCTGGAAGGTTTTGATGTCCACTGGCGACAACATGACGGTCGTGTGAGCCTGGCAGCCCGACAGGCGGGGGAGTTGCTCGAGGGCGCGCGCCGCCTGCCGGCTTGTGGCTGCGCTGGTGGACAGGGCGATGAGCACCTCGTCGGTGTGCAGGCGCGGATTTTTGCTTCCAAGGTATTCCGTTTTGAGCCGCTGGATTGGCTCGATGGCGGACGGCGCGATCACGTGTTCTTTGTGGTCGATGCCCGCCAATTCTTTTAGCGCGTTCAGCAGCAGGGCGGCGCTTGCGCCGAGCAACTCTGATGTCTTTCCCGTGACCATGCGCCCGTTCGGCAGTTCCATGGCGGCCGCGGGAAGCCCTGTTTGGGCACTGCGCGCCAACGCGGCGGGAACGACTGCCCTGTCCTCCTTGGAGATGCCCGCCTGCTCCATAATCAGCTCGATTTTGATGGCCTCGGCCTCGTCTTTTTTTCCGTCGGCCAGTTGGTTTAGGGCATGGTAGTACCGGCGGATGATCTCCTGGCGCGATGCCTCCTTGCAAACGTCGTCGTCGCAGATGCAATTGCCCGCCATGTTTACGCCCATGTCCGTGGGCGACTGATAGGGGCTGCTTCCGGAAATTTTCTCGAAAATCGCCCGCAGGACGGGGAAAATCTCCACGTCGCGGTTGTAGTTGACCGCCATCTCCTGGTAGGCTTCGAGGTGGAATGGGTCGATGAGGTTGACGTCGTTTAGGTCGGCCGTGGCCGCCTCGTAGGCCAGGTTGACCGGATGCTTCAGCGGGAGATTCCAGATGGGAAACGTCTCAAATTTCGCGTATCCGGCGGGGACGCCGCGCTTGTGCTCGTGGTAGAGCTGCGACAGGCAGGTCGCCATCTTTCCGCTGCCGGGGCCCGGCGCGGTGACGACTACGAGGGGGCGGCTGGTTTCAATATAATCGTTTTTGCCATATCCCTCGTCGCTGACGATCAGGGGCAGGTTGCTCGGGTATCCCGGAATCACATAATGTGTGTAGACACGGATGCCGAGCTTTTGCAGGCGCGCGCGGAACAGATTGGCGCCCGCCTGGCCCGTATATTGCGTGACGACCACGCTCCCCACATAGAGGCTGCGCTCCTCGAACGCGCGGATCAGGCGCAGGACGTCAGTGTCGTAGGTGATGCCGAGATCCCCGCGGATCTTATTTTTCTCGATGTCGCCCGCATTGATGGCGATGACGATCTCCGCCTGGTCGGACAGCTGCATCAGCATCCGCAGCTTGCTGTCCGGCGCAAATCCCGGCAGCACGCGCGAGGCGTGGAAGTCGTCATAGAGCTTCCCGCCAAATTCCAGATACAATTTGTTGCCAAATTGGCCGATGCGCTGCTTGATGCGCTCTGATTGCATGGTAAGGTATTTCTCGTTGTCAAAACCAATTTTCATCATATGCCATCCTCCCGCGGTCATTTGGTGCGCCAATCGGCGCGACACCATCCCTATCATAGCTCATGGAAAAGCACTTTTCCACTCTTTTTTCCCGATTTTTGAAATTCTTTTTGAAAAGTAATTTATTTTTAATAAAGTGAATATTGATTTCTTGGAAAAGAATCTTTATACTAGATGACATGACGCCGTGGGCGCGCGTCTGCTAAGGCACGGTTCGGGATAAGCGCGAAGTGCCGCGCGTTCGTGAGCGTCAGGAGAATTTTCGGAAGAGGAGGAACGCAATGGACAACGATCAAAATCGCGGGCAAGGCCCGGGCAATGGTTACAATCATAACAATCACAACAAATCGCCAAAGGGAGGGCAGACGCTGCTGATATTTCTCATCATCGCGGTGCTGACCCTGATTCTCACCGGCGTGTTTAACAATTTCCGCAAAGGCATGACCAACCAGGAAATCACATACAATAAGTTTATGGATATGCTGGAAAAGGGCCAAGTGCAGAGCGTGGAGATTGAGTCGGGGAAGTATGTGATCACGCCAAAGTCAAGCGGCTCATTGTTTATGGGCATGAACAGCGCGCAGGTCACTTATTATACGGGTCTGGTGGACGACCCAGACCTGGCGGACAAGCTCTTGGACGCGGGGGTGGACTTCAAAAAGGAAATTCCGGACTACACGGGGGAATTTATTTACAGCGTGCTGTCCTTTTTGATTCCGGTGCTGTGTATCTGGGGCATCATGGGGTTTGCCTTGCGCAAGATGGGCGGGAGCGGCGGCTTTATGGGCATCGGCAAAAACCGCTCGCGCGTCTACGCGCAAAAAGAGACGGGAGTTACGTTTAAGGACGTGGCTGGCCAGGACGAGGCCAAGGAGTCCTTGCAGGAAGTGGTGGATTTCCTGGAGCATCCGGGGCGGTATGCGCAGATCGGCGCAAAGCTGCCCAAGGGGGCGCTGTTGGTCGGCCCTCCGGGCACAGGGAAAACCTTGCTCGCAAAGGCTGTGGCGGGCGAGGCGCACGCGCCATTTTTCTCGCTGTCCGGCTCGGAGTTTGTGGAAATCTTTGTGGGCGCGGGCGCGTCCCGCGTGCGCGAGTTGTTTGAGGAGGCAAAAAAGAATGCCCCCTGCATCATTTTCATCGACGAGATTGACGCCATCGGCAAGACCCGCGACAGCCATTATGGCGGGGGGAATGACGAGCGCGAGCAGACACTAAACCAGCTGCTGGCGGAGATGGACGGCTTTGACACCACGTCCGGCCTCTTGATATTGGCGGCGACGAACCGTCCGGAAGTGTTAGACCCGGCCTTGCTTCGCCCAGGCAGATTTGACCGCAGGGTCGTGGTGGACAAGCCGGATCTGAAGGGCAGGGTGGACGTGCTCAAAGTGCACGCGAAAGACGTGCGCATGGACGAGACGGTGGACTTTGAGGCGATTGCGCTTGCGACTTCCGGCGCGGTGGGGTCTGACCTGGCCAACATGATCAACGAGGCGGCGATTTTGGCCGTGAAAAATGGCAGGACAGCGGTCTGCCAAAAGGATCTCTTCGAGTCGATGGAGATCGTGCTGGTGGGCAAGGAAAAGAAAAATAAGATCCTAAGCAAAGAGGAGCGGCGCATTGTGTCCTACCACGAGGTGGGGCATGCCCTGGTTAGCGCATTGCAAAAAGATTCGGAGCCGGTGCAGAAGATCACCATCGTTCCCCGCACGATGGGGGCTTTGGGGTATGTGCTCAACGTGCCGGAGGAAGAAAAGTTCCTAAGCTCCGAGGCTGAGCTGCGCGCGCGGATCGTGGAGTGCGTGGCGGGGCGCGCCGCAGAGCAGATTGTCTTTAACAGCGTCACGACCGGCGCGTCAAATGACATCGAGCAGGCCACGAACCTGGCGCGCGCCATGATTACGCAATATGGCATGTCGGAGAAATTTGGCATGATGGGCCTGGAATCACCGGCCAACCAGTACCTGGATGGACGGACGGTCCTCAACTGCAGCGACGCGACGGCCGCCGAGGTTGACAAGGAAGTGATGCGCGTCCTAAAGGAAGCCTATCAGGAGGCCATACAGCTCTTGATGGGGCATCGCCTGGCGTTGGATCGCATCGCGGACTACCTCATCGAAAAAGAGACCATCACGGGCAAAGAATTTATGGAAATCTTCCACGAAGTGGAGGGGGCGGAAGGGATGCCCGTGCAAAGCGAAGAGCAAGCGTGACAATGACGCGCAGAAAGGAAAAAGAAAACCAGCCTCTCTCATACCAACACAGAATATTCTTGCAAAACCGCACGAACTTCAAAAAATCCTTGAAAGTCG
>CAYVVW010000070.1:9011-10988 GCA_964455335.1 uncultured Marvinbryantia sp. | reverse complement strand
TTCATAAAATAATAGTAGCTTTGCTCGTTATCCCTGGGAAGCCCCCGGTATTCGTCCAAATTGACCGTGGTCACTTCCGAAAAATCAAGATCCCCCTTTTCATACCATTCTACGAGCTGCCGGTAGGCGCCGATCGGCGTGGAGCCGGTGGCGAGGCCGAGCACGCAGTCCGGCTTCATAATGATCTGGGCGGAAATGATGTTGGCCGCCTTGCGGCTCATGTCGAGGTAATCTTTTGCAGCGTAAATCTTCATGGCGCACCTCCGGATTGGTTTTTCGACGTAGTGATCCCATCATAACACACGTTTGCGGCCGTTGCAATCATCGGAATCCAATTTTTGATAAAATTTTTCGTGAAAAATAAAAAATGAAAATTTTTTTCAAAAATTGTTGACAAATGAAAATCCACTCCGTATAATGGGGATACGAACTAAGGAAACTTGCAGACTTAGGGGTATGCAAAAAAGGAGGAAAAGGTTATGAAGAAGAGACAGTTGTTGGCGGCGGCTTTGGGATGCGCGATGACAGCATCCGCGCTTGGGGGCGCCGTGGGGGCGGAAGAAGCGACGCAGATCACGCTTTGGACGTACCCGGTTGGCCAGTGGGGCGAGTCCGCCGTGGTGGATGGGCTGATTGAGAGCTTTGAGGCGGCTCACCCGGAGATCAAGGTGCAGGTGGAATACCTGGACTACACGAATGGCGACGACCAGGTCAACACCGCCATCGAGGGCGGGCAGGCGCCGGACGTCATCCTGGAAGGCCCGGAGCGCCTGGTGGCAAACTGGGGCGCGCGCGGCGTGATGGTTGACCTTTCGGATCTTTGGACAGACGACGCAAAGGCGGCGATTTATGACTCCGTGGAAAATGCCTGCCAGAACGCGGACGGCGTGTTTTACGAGTACCCGCTTTGCATGACGGCGCACACCATGGCGATCAACCGCGACCTGTTTGAGGAGGCGGGCGCGCTGCAGTTCCTCGATGAGGAGACGCGCACGTGGTCGACGGAAGGCTTCGTCAGCGCGGTGCAGGCGCTGGTGGACGCTGGCCAGGCAAACGTTGCCGCGGTATACTGCGGCGGCCAAGGCGGAGACCAGGGCACGCGCGCATTGGTCAACAACCTGTACGGCGGCACGTTTACGAATGCGGAGCACACGGAATATACCGCAAACAGCCCGGAAAATGTCAAGGCGTTGGAACTGCTGGCAGGCCTTGAGGGCATCAACTTTGACGCATCCATCCAGGGTGCCGACGAGATCCAGCTGTTCTGCAACGGCACATTGGCCATGGCATTTTGCTGGAATGTGGCACAGGAAATCAACAATGCGGAAACCATCAGCTTCGACGTGCTTCCCATGGCTTTCCCGTCCGAGGGAGAACCGCAGCTGTGCGGCGGCATTTGGGGATTTGGCGTGTTTGACAACGGCGACGAGGCGAGGATTGCGGCTGCAAAGACGTTCATCGACTTCATGGCAAATGACGAGACACAGGTCGTCGAGAGCGTCAAGGCTTCCACTTACTGGCCGGTAAAAGACCTGGGCAATATCTACGAAGGCGACGACATCATGACGGAATACGCGAAATTCATCCCCTTCATGGGTGACTACTACCAGGTGGTCGGCGGATGGGCAGAGGCTCGCACCGCATGGTGGAACATGCTGCAGCAGATCGGCACGGGCGCGGACATCCAGACGGCAGTCGAGGAATTTGTGACAACGGCAAACCAGGCCGCGCAAGGAAATTGACAAACATAGGATGCCAGGGTAGAAAGCCCTTTAAAACATTGTGCCAAATGCACGAAACAATCCATAAGGCATCTTTATCTGAAAACATAAGGTATGGTATAAGGCAAAAAGCGGGGCTGCACACGGGCGCAAAAACGTGTGCGGTCCTATCTGCCACAGCCGGATATCCCGCGCAGGCGGACCAGGGGCGCAAAGGTGCGGGAAAGCAAAGCGCGCGGCGGCTGGAGGCGCAAAG
>CAYVVW010000070.1:0-8911 GCA_964455335.1 uncultured Marvinbryantia sp. | reverse complement strand
ACCAGGGGCGCAAAGGTGCGGGAAAGCAAAGCGCGCGGCGGCTGGAGGCGCAAAGATGCGGGAAAGCAAAGCGCGCGGCGGCTGGAGGCACAGGAAACCGCAGGAAAGAGCGGGAAACCATTGTGCGCATGGAAACGAAAATCGTAGGTGCGCAGGCACAGGAGAGGGGGTTGTCCCATGAAGAAAAAGAACCCGATGACCAGGGCATTGGCGCGCAGGGAGACCATGGCGGGGTATGCGTTTATGCTGCCGAGCCTCGTTTTTTTCCTTGGGTTTGTCATTTACCCGATGGTGCAATGCGTTGTCACCAGCTTTTTTGACGCGACCATGAACCGCGAGGATATCTTTGTCGGTTTTGCAAATTATGTCGAGTTGTTTCAGGACAGCGTGTTTCTCGGGGCGTTGAAAAATACGTTTCTCATCGTGGTGGTTTCTGTTCCGGTGACGTGCATTTTCTCACTCTGGGTCAGTACCGTCATTTACGATTTGAAAGGGCCGGTATGCTCCCTGTTCCGCTGCATTTTTTACCTGCCGGTCGTGACGGGTTCCGTGGCGGTTACCGTGGTCTGGAAATGGATGTTTAACAATTATTATGGCATTTTCAATTACATCGGCACCAGCACGGGATTGCTCAAGCAGAATATCAACTGGCTTGGGGATGAGCGGTATGCCCTGTGGTGCATCATCCTGATCCTTTTGACGACTTCCGTGGGGCAGCCGATTGTGCTCTATGTGGCCGCGCTGAACAATGTGGACAACTCGCTGGTCGAGGCCGCGCAGGTGGACGGCGCGACGAAGTTCCAGTGCTTTTGGCGCATTAAGTGGGCGCAAATCCTGCCGACCACGCTCTATATCCTCGTGATTACGACCATCAACAGTTTCCAGTGCTTCGCGCTCATCCAGCTGTTGACGAGCGGCGGGCCGAACCACAGCACCGACACGATCATGTATTATATCTACTACAATGCCTTCAAACTATACCGCTATGGGTATGGGAACGCCATGGGCGTCGTGCTTGCCATCATCATCGCAGTGCTCTCCGCAATCCAGTTCAAGCTGGCAAAAACGGATTAAATGAGGGGGTGTCCGTATGTCTGGGAAATGGAACCGTTCCACGTATTATAAGATTTTTTCCGTGGCTGTCATCACGCTTTTGGCCGTCGCGTTTGCCTTCCCGCTTTACTGGATTATCACGGGATCTTTTAAGACGCAGGCGGCGATCAATTCGGCGACGCCCCAGTGGTGGCCGCAGGAATGGGTGCTGACAAATTACCAAAAATTGTTTAGCCGCCAGGTGGCACCCTTGTGGGAAATCCACATCCCCTTTACGAAAATTGTCTTTGCGGGGCCGGAACTTCCCGCGGCGGTGCGCTGGCTCGCCAACACCATTTTCATGGCCGCTGTTTCCATGATTTTGACGTGTTTTACGGCCGCAATGGCGGGCTATGCGCTGGCAAAAAAGCGCTTTTTTGGAAGGGCGGCGCTCTTTGGGCTGATTGTTTGCGCCATGGCATTGCCAAAGCAGGTCATCTTGATTCCGCTCTTGCGGGAAATGGCGAGCCTAAAGCTCTACAACACGATCTGGGCGGTGATTTTCCCGATCGTCGGCTGGCCGTTTGGCGTGTTCCTCATCAAGCAATTCGCGGAGGGCATCCCAACGGAAATGATGGAGGCGGGGCGCATCGACGGCGCGAGCGAGTGGAACACATTTGCGCTGATCGCCCTTCCGATGATCAAGCCGGGCATCGGCGCGTTGGCCATTTTTACGTTTATCACCTCGTGGAATGATTACTTTATGCAACTGATCATGCTGACGAGCACCAGCAATTTGACAATTTCCTTGGGCATTGCAAAGCTCCAGTCCGAAAACGCGACCGACTTTGGCCTGATCATGGCCGGCGCGGCATTGGCGGCAGTGCCGATCATTGCGGTGTTCCTCATTTTCCAGAAATATTTCACGAAAGGGATCACGATGGGCGCGGTCAAGGGGTGACGTGCCGTCGGGCATGGGTTGCGACACGGACAAGAAGAGATTGGGCTTGCAAAAAGGAAGGGGTGTGCAATGAGACATATGGAAAAATATCGGGGGATTTTTCCGGCATTTTACGCGTGTTATGACGATTCCGGGGAGGTGGACGGCGCGCGCGTGGAACGGCTCGCCTCGCATCTTTTGGAAAAGGGCGTGCACGGCGTTTATGTGGGGGGTTCTTCGGGGGAATGTATCTACCAGTCGGTGGAGGATCGCAAGCGTACCCTGTCGCACGTGATGCGCGTGGCAAAGGGGAAAATGACGGTCATCGCCCACGTCGCCTGCAACAACACGGCAGACAGCCAGGAGCTGGCGGCGCACGCCGAGCGCCTCGGCGTGGATGCTGTCGCGGCGATTCCGCCCATTTATTTCCACCTTCCGGAAGATGCCATTGCCGGTTACTGGAATGACATCTCGGACGCGGCGCCAAAGACCGATTTTGTGATCTACAACATCCCGCAGTTGGCGGGCGTCGCCCTCACCATGCCGCTTTTTTGCAAGATGCGGGAAAATCCCAGGGTCGTCGCGGTCAAGAACAGCTCCATGCCGGTGCAGGACATCCAGATGTTTAAGGCGGCCGGCGGTGCGGAGTTTGTGGTGTTCAACGGCCCGGACGAGCAGCTCGTGTCGGGGCTTGCGATCGGCGCGGACGGCGGCATTGGGGGAACGTATGGCGTCATGCCGGAACTCTATCTGCGGATTTTCGATCTTGTGAAACAAGGCGCATGGGAAAAGGCAATGCAGCTCCAATATGCGGCGAATGAAATTATTTATGAGATGTGTGCCGGCCACGGCAGCATGTACGCCATCATCAAGGAAATCCTGCGCCAGCGCGAGGATTTGGACATCGGCGGCGTGCGCAGACCGCTTTTGGACGTGAATGAGCAGGATCGGCAGCTGGCACGGCGCTGCGCGGAAAAGATAGACCGCGCCATGCGGGAGTTTGTCCTGGAAGATGCCGGCGTGAAAGGGGGATCTGACCGTGGCGCAATCTGAAAAAGAGGCTTTTTTTCACGCAATCAAGGGGAAAGTGATCGTTTCTTGCCAGGCATTGCCTGGGGAACCGTTGTATGTGCCGGAGAAATCCATCATGTACCTCATGGCGCGCGCGGCGAAACAGGCGGGTTCTCCCGCCATCCGCACAAGCGGCATCCGTGACGTGCGCGCCATCAAGGAAGAGACGCGCCTGCCGGTCATCGGGCTAATCAAGGTGCGCTACGAGGGGTTTGAGAGTTACATCACGCCGACCATGAAAGAAGTGGATCAGCTGGTGGAGGCGGGCGCGGACGTGATCGCGCTCGACTGCACCAGCCAAAAGCGGGGGGATGGCAAGACGGCCGGAGAATTTCTCGCGGAAGTGCGGGAAAAGTACCCGGATGCCATCCTCATGGCGGACATCGCCACCCATGCGGAAGGGGTGGCGGCGTGGAAAAACGGGGCGGATCTTGTGGGCACGACCATGAGCGGGTATACGGCGGACTCCCCGCGCCAGGACGGGCCGGACTTTGCGCTGGTGCGCAGCCTCTCCCAGGCCTTGCCGATACCGGTCATCGCGGAGGGGCGCATCCACGAGCCGCGCCAGGCGGTGGAGGCGCTGGAGGCGGGCGCCCATGCGGTGGTGGTCGGCGGGGCGATCACAAGGCCGCTGGAAATCGCGCTGCGCTTTACGAAAGCGGCGGAGGCGTGCACACAAGTTTCCCATCGTGAATTTCGAGGATGATGTCCGCGAATGCGTCCAGTTCGTGGGAGTGCACGATGGCGATCACGCTCTTTTTCTGCTTCAGTTCCGAGAGGTACTTCGCGAGGCGGCCGATGGAGTCGCGATCCAGGTTTGCGAACGGCTCGTCCAAAACGACCACCTCTGCGTCGGAGGAGAGCTGGCGGAGCAGCCCGAGCTTTTGCTGCTCGCCCAGGCTTAGGTTGCTGCCGGACTCGTTGATCTGCCTGTCGAGAAACGGGATGCCGAGCACGTCGCACGCCTTTTGGTTCATTTTTTTGCCAAACATGTTTTCCGCGACATCCCCATCGACAAATAGGATGGGCCGGCACAGGTAGGACGCCTGCGCGAGCGCGCCATCCAGCGCGATGCTGCCGTCCAGGATGCCGATGTCCGCAAAGCCCGTGAGCAGGTTTGTCAGGGTAGATTTCCCTGTCCCGTTTTTCCCTTTCACGAGGATCAGCTTGTTTTTGGGGAGCGTCAGGCGGCTGACGGAAAACAGCTCCCGCTCCCGTTCCGGGGTGGAAAACACCTTCCCCGCCGGGATCTTTGCCAGGCAGTCGAGGTTTTGGAACACCTGCTCGTACCCGGTGGGGTTTTGCTCCTGCGCGCTCAGCTCGTGGAGGCGCTCGATGTGCGCCACGTTCATCGAGCAGTACAAGATGATCTCCAGGCAGCGGTTTAAGGGGTTCTGCAGCACCTGGGAGAGCTGGAACATGACCAGGATGGTGCCAATCGTCATGCCGCCGTCAAAGTAGAGCTTCGCCGCGACCCCCAAGGTGACGGCCGTCAGCACGGAGGCGAGCACGTTTGGGAGGTTCGTGGACAGGGTGAGGTACCACTTGAGCTTGGTGAGGAAAGACAGGTATTTTTCACTGCGCTTCTTGTAAAGCACCTCGAAATACGACTCGGCGCGCGCGATGTTGATGGCGCGCTTGTCCTCCACGATCTTCTTGGTGCCGCCAAGGAAGGCGTCCTGCGTGGGCAGGCCGGCTTTCTGGAAGCTGGTCAGCCGCTTGTTTGGCTCCCAGGTCAGGAAGATAAAAAGCGGGATGTAGATGACGTAAACCAGGGAAAACCAGACGCTCACGCGCGCGGCGACCACAATGAGGAGCAGCACGCACAGGACGTTTCCGACAAACTCCACGTTCTTTTGCGCATAGAGATCCCCGCAGGTGAAGGCTGAGGAAACGACCAGGTTCATGTAGTACCCCTTGTCCTTGCGCTGGTAATCCCGCTGCGACAGGTGCAGCACCTCGCGCATCACATCCTGGGAGTACGAGATGCTCTTGTTGAGCAGCACCTTCAGCGGCAGGAAGTTCGCAAAAATGATGTGAAAGACCGCCGTGAAAAAAAGAATGCCCAAGATGGCGAGAATGTAGAGCCAGGTGGCGCGGTCAAAGCTGGGCCGCCCCGAGAGGAAGTCCACAAAATTGCCCAGGAGAAACGAGGACACGATGGAAAGTGCTGTGCTTGCGACGATACACAGGGCAAGGAGCAGGTTGGAAAACCGAAATTCAAACGTGCCTTTCTTTGGGATTTTTTGCATGAGGATAGGTTCCTTCCTTTCTCAACTTTTTTGAATTTCTAATGTGTCAGTCCTTTTTATCCGACAGTGCAAAAAAGTCTTTTCCTATTTTTTCAATCGTGCAGGTGTGTTTTTTTGTTTTTTCATTATAGTTTACCCCTACCAACAAAATATCACCCTTGTAATCTTGGAACAGGTGTGGGTAATCCTTGTTCTTCACTTGCCGAATCGCACTCTGTGCAGACTTATTCCACTTTAATTCTATGACGAGGACTGGCAGATTTGTTTTTATTTTTGGGATATAAACCACATCGGCATACCCATGGCCCGATGGCAGCTCATCCACCCTTTTGAAATCTTCCAAGCACCCAAGATACGCAAAATGGATCGTACTGCGCAACGCCTCTTCGCTGTGGTAATTTTTCGGGGAGGCATAGGTTTTGTGGATTTCCTCTATTGCGGAAGCAACCGCTTTTTCGTCCATGGCAAGTGTTTGTTTCAGCAGCTTGTCGGTGAGTTGGATCAGTTTTGCCATCTCCGTGTGCTTGCTATTTCCGACCGCCAGCAGAAATTCCTGCCGTACTTCTTCGTTCGGGATTGATACGGTTTCTTCCGTCGCGTCGTATGCCAGGTAACCCAAATGTACCATCAGCGTCATCACGTCATCTTTGCTTTTGATGTGCGTCATGTCGTTCTGAAAAGAGCCTGCCATGATTTTGGGCTTTTCGCCGCTTAGCATTTGCAGGACGGCTCCTTTTAGGCCGTCTAGGTTCATGTCCAGATAGATCCGCAGGGACTCGTATGTCTCCGTGCGCGTCCAATAACTGCCAAAATCTCTTCGGTTGACGGCTTCCATGACGGAGTTCGGGTTGTAAACGGATGGCATTTGCCGAAAAGAATAACCATCGTACCAATGGCGCATTTCGTCAAAGCTCAGGTCGTATTTTTCGCAGATGGCCTTCACTTCCCCTTCCGTAAACCCGATATATTTTGCAAGTGGCCCAGGGGAAAGCATGGTATATTCGCGGAAATCGGACACCGCGGACTGTGTTCCATATTTTTTGATCGGAAGGATGCCGGTTATGTAAGCCGCATCAATGATTCTGTCTGTAAACCCACTGTTTTTGAAGAGTGCGCGCAGGAAGTCGAGGTATTGTTTTTGGGCATTTTTGGCGTCCTTTTCCTCGCGGAACAATGCGTCCCACTCATCGATGATCACGATGAATTTTTTATTTGTTTCCTGATGGATGGCGGAAAGTGTCTCGGGGAGGGTGTCTGCCAGTTTGGCTTGCGGGTATGTTTCCCGAAGCTCTGCAATCACTTTCTCCTGCAAGGTGCGCACCATGTTTTCTCCGTGCGCCGTTCCAGACAGAAACCAGGTAATGTCCAGGTAGAGGACATCGTATTTGTTGAGGTATTGGTCAAAGGAATCGTCTTTTGCAATTTCCAGATTCTGAAATAATGGACGGGAATCGCATCCGCGATCATAATAGGCGCACAGCATTTTGGCGGAAAAGGATTTTCCGAATCTGCGCGGGCGGCTCACGCACGTCAGTTTTCTGGATGTGCCCAAGGTATGGTTGATAAATGAGATCAATCCTGTCTTGTCGACATAGCCGTCCTTGACCATAGTCGCAAAACCATCATTCCCGATGTTTAAATAATTTCCCATGGCACGCGTTTCCTCTCCCAAACGATTTCCCCTATATCGGGTATATCGGGCACTTGGCACGATGTTTCCTCGTGCGAAATGCCCGACATGCGAACATGACAGGTCAGTCCTCTTTTACTTCCCAACGCTTTGCAAGTAGGCGTTTAGCCTGGCGACCAGCAGGTCCACGGGGATACCATGCACCATCGCCGCCTCTTCGAGGGACTCCATCTGCGAGGACGGGCAGCCCACGCAATGCATACCGCTCCCCATCAGCACGCCGGCCATGTTGGGATCCAACTGCAGGACTTCCCCGATCAGCATTTCTTTTTTGACTTCAGCCATTTCCTTGACCTCCTTTTCTTGATTTCCATGATAGATGCAGTGTTTTGCGGCTTGACACCTCATTATAAAATGAATCCGCTGTTCCGTCAAGCCTTGCGAGAGCATGGCTCAGCTATGGCTCAGCATGTCAAAAAATTTTTTAGGAAACTGTTGATCTTTTGCAAAAGTTGTGCTAGACTTTGCGCATGAGTAAATTCTTGATAGATGTAAGAATTTGTAAATAATATACAAATAGAAGACGAAATAAACACCGAAGGTTTGTAAAAAGAAGACAACAAAGGAGACAACATGAGCGAACAGGAAGCGCATCGGAACAAGAAGCCAAGCACCCGCATCTGGATTGCCATCCTTGCGGCGGTCACGGTGGTCGCAGTCGCGGTCACCATCTGGGCGGTCTTTTTCCGGCAGCCGTCAAAAGCTGTTTTGGCGCCGGACTACGCACCGCAGGAAACGGAGCAAAACGCCGAGGAAATGGAGGATTCCGGCGCGGAGAAGCTGGATGCGCCCGAGGGCGGCGGATCCATGAACTTGATGTTCCAGGACGACGTGACGATCGAGCTTGGCACGAACACGGCGACATTTTACTACGGCAACCCCGCCGAATCGACACAGGACGTGCTTTTGCAGATCGTCATACAGGACACGCTGATCGCCCAGTCCGGACTGCTCACCGCGGGGCACGAGGTCAGGACACTCACCTTGGAAGAGGGCGCGGCGGACACGCTCCAGCCGGGCGGGTATGACGGAAAACTCATTTTGTCCTTCTACCACCCGCAGACAGGAGAAAAAGCCAACGTCAACACGGAAATCCCTGTGTCCATCACCGTAAAGGAATAATGCGGGCACAGGGCAACTACCCACACGATTTATGCCCAAGCGCGCTGGGTGTAAATAGAGAAACCAAAAACCAAAGGAACAATGCGAAAACAGAAAGGAGAGCGAATATGAAAGCGAAAAAACTCTTATCCATCCTTTGCTCGATGGCAATGGTGGCAAGCATGGGGATGGCAGCATTTGCTAGTGGTCAGGATTTCACTGGTGCCAATGGAAAAGCAGAGGCTAATGTTACGTTGAATGCCACGCTGGCAGAGGGAACACCGACATACCTCGTTAATGTTTCGTGGACGAGCATGACATTCAACTACACGCCAGGTGACAAAACATGGGATACCACAGCCCATACTTGGAATACCACTAAGGGCACCTGGGATAACGAGGGAAAGGCTACGGTCACAGCCGTCAACCATTCCAGTGAGCAAGTGACTATCAGTGCCACATATGCTCCAAAGACACCAGGACAGTATGAATCAGGTAATCCACACAATGGGGTGACGGTTACTTTTGATAACTTTAGTACTGGTACCCTTGCAGCTGGTAGTGGTGATAATACCGGAGAAGGGACACTTGGCAATAACAGGGTTGAGGCTACGTTAACAGTTTCGGGTGATCCGATAGAAGCTATTGCGTCGGATGTAGTAGGTACGATTACCATTACCCTCGGTGCTGGAGCAGAAGAGCCATAACCCACCCACCTTCTCAGAACGATCTCAGTTCTTCCGTCAAGGCGGGCATGGATTCCTCGCATCTGACGCGGACGGGCGCAACGATGCGTCCGCGCGGATGGCAGTCCCCTGCGTGAGC
>CAYVVW010000069.1:0-11056 GCA_964455335.1 uncultured Marvinbryantia sp. | reverse complement strand
TGTCGGGTCCGAAGTTAGGCAGGCCAAGCAAAAAAGAGCAAAGCAAACAAGAGAAGGGCGCGGGGAGCTGTTTGAAGGCTTGTGCATCTGGGAGAAGTACTTTCGCGTCCTGCAGGGCAACTTACCCTGAGATAGAAAAGACTTCGCCCAGGCGGCGCAAAGGGCATTGCAGCAGTCGGAAAGCCTGATTGGAGAGATGCCCGCCGAGGTGCATATTGGAAAGGCGGTTTGCGGGGATGGAACAAAAGAGAAAAAAGATGCTCCCGATCGGGTATGACAGTTTTGAGAAAATCCGCAAAGGTGATTTTTACTACGTCGACAAGACAGGGCTGATTGGGGAACTGCTTTGCAGCCGATCAGAGGTGACGCTCTTCACTCGCCCGCGCAGGTTTGGCAAGTCTCTGAACATGAGCATGCTTGCAAGCTTTTTCTCGCTGGATGGGGACAAGTCTCTTTTTGACGGGCTGGAAATCACAAAAGAGACGGATCTTTGCGCGCAATACATGGGGAAGCACCCGGTTGTTTTCCTTTCCTTAAAGGATATTGAAGGAGATGATTACCAGGAGGCTTACCAGGTCATGGCGAACCTTATCGCGGATGTGGCGGGCCGATTTGACTTTCTTGCGGATAGCGAAAACTTGAGCAAGTTTGACAAGGGAAGATATGAAAAACTGCTGGAAAGTGAGATGCGAAAAAGCACGCTCTCGGGCAGCCTAAAGCTGCTTAGCGAACTTCTGGAAAGGCACTTTGGCGCAAAAGCCGTCCTGCTGATCGACGAGTATGATGTGCCGCTTGTGAAAGCGCGCGCAAACGGCTATTATGACCAGATGGTTTCTTTACTCCGTTCCTTGCTCGGCGCTGCGCTGAAAACGAACGACAGCCTTGCGTTTGCCGTGCTGACGGGATGCTTACGCATCTCGAAAGAGAGCATCTTTACGGGGCTGAACAACCTTGCGGTGTTCCCGATTACGGATGCGTCGTTTTCCGAATATTTTGGGTTTACGGACGGCGAGGTGCGAAAGCTGCTCGGGTATTATGGCCTGGATGCGTGCTATGGGGATGTCAGGCAATGGTACGATGGATACCGGTTCGGGGACACGGAAGTGTACTGCCCATGGGATGTGCTGAACCATTGCATGCGGCTTTTGAAAAATCCGAAGGCGCAGCCGCAAAACTACTGGGTGAACTCCAGCGGCAATGACGCCGTGCGCGAGTTTGTGAGGCGCATGGGCACCGCGTCCGCCAGGCAGGAGCTGCAGACACTGGCGGATGGCGGAACGGTCCGAAAGCGGATTCGCCAGGATCTGACCTATCGGGATATGTACGATACCATCGGGAATTTGTGGAGTCTTTTATACATGACTGGCTACCTGACATCCAAGAGCGATCCAGAGGGGGACATCTATGAATTGTCCATCCCCAACAGGGAGATTCGGTGCGTTTTCCAGGACCAGGTCATGGATCTCTTTTACGAGGAGGCAAAGGAGGACGGGGATGCCTTAAAGATCTTGTGCCAGGCTATCTCGGCGGGCGACGCAAAGGGCGTGGAGGACTCCTTAAATGGCTACCTGCGGCGAACCGTCAGTATTCGCGACACCGCCGTGCCCCATGGCGGGAAAGAGAACTTCTACCATGGGCTTCTGTTGGGGCTTTTGCAATTCAAGGCCGACTGGAACGTGACGAGCAATTACGAGACGGGCGATGGGTATGGCGACATCCTCGTGCGGGCGGAGGACAAAAGCTTTGGCGCCGTGATCGAGGTGAAGTACGCCCATGACGGCGATCTGGAAAAAGGTGTCCAAAACGCGCTTCGGCAAATCGAGGAGCACCGCTACGCCGATGTGCTGCGTGAGGATCCCTATGGGAAGATTCTGAAATATGGGGTCGCCTTCCGCAAAAAACAGTGCAAAGTCGCGCTCGGAAAGCCCTAAGACGATTTCCCGAGCGCAACTTGCACGTTTTTAAGTATCATCTCTGGAAGGGCACGACGCCTTCCACCGCTTTTTGCGCGTCGATGCGCACATCCCCATGATCTGTGTCGATGAGGACATAGCGGTCGTTCCCCATGCCGAGCTCTTTCATGTAGGTCAGCTGCCGGTAGCCGTGGCGCGAGGAAATGCGCGCGACCAGGTCATGGTTGTCTGTTTCTTTCATCGCGTGGACGAGATCCACGCTGGCCTGGTCAATTGCCAGGATGTCGACGCTGGCGAGAATCCCGACGTTCGGCGTCGTGACAGGCTCGGCCGCCACGCCCTCGCAGTCGCAGGAGACGGACATATTGCGCAGCACATTCACATAGGCGGCGCGCCCGCCAAAGTAGTCGAGCGCGGCCTTGGTCGACTCGCTGATCTTTTCCATCAATTCTTCTTTGTTTACTCCCCAGTCATTGCCGTCTTTTGCGTGAATCTGGCCCTTGCCGACGCGGCCGTCCGCCAGCCCGATGCCAATGTTTTTGTTGGAGCCGCCAAAGCCGCCCAAGACATGACCCTTGAAGTGGGTGAGGGCGACCAGGGAGTCATAATTTTGCAACGACTTGCCCACCGATATTTCCGTAAACCACTTGCCGCCCCTGACCGGCAGCATGACTGTTCCGTCCGCGTCCGTGATGTCCACGTCCGTAAAATCTGTCCACCCATTGATTGCCAGGGTTTTCCTGTGCTTTTCGGTAGTGTAGCGATCCCCGTCATAGAACGTATTTGTCTCCACGATGGTCGCTTCTGGGAGACACGCCTCCATGAAGGCCTTGACCCACGCGGCAGGGATGATATTCGGGCCATGCGGCTCGCCTGTGTGCAATTTGATGGCGACGCGCCCCGCGATGTGGCCGTTCACGCGCGCATAGACCTTTGCCATGCCGTTGGGCGACAAGTCGCGCGTAAAATACACAATGCTCTCATTTCCCATGCGCTCCTGGTAGGGGATATAGTGGCTCCCATCTGCCCGATCTGTCTGTTTTCCCATTGGTATCCTCCTTGTTTTGTGACATTTTCTTCCATTCTAACAAAAAATTCCTAAGTGCATAGACTGTTTTCTGTATTCTGTTTCTGTTTTCTGCCCCGCGAAAGCTCAACGAAAGATCAACGAAAGTACGCCGCCCCAAGAAACATCATACAAAACCAATTCGTTCATTTGACACGCATCGTCACATGATACGGTCAGGCGTGACAGCCTGTTACGTCCGGCCGGGCGTGACAACGTGTCAATTTGCCGCATACGTGTCAACTTGACACAACGCGTCAAATGCGGTCAGGCATGAAAATGTGCCGGTTTGGCACAACGCGTCAAATGCAGTCGGGCATGAAAATGTGCCAGCTTGACACAACGCGTCAAATGCAGTCGGGCATGAAATGTGCCAGTTTGGCACAACGCGTCAAATGCGGTCAGGCACAAAATGTGCCAGTTTGACACGATTTGTCGCATATTGCCATGTGTGACGATGTGCCAATCCGTGGCGCGTCCGAACGTGCGCGCCGCATTTTGTGACGATTCGTCACAAACATAGGCGCCGCAAATAGAAGATAGCACTTTTTGACGAAAAATGTTTCATTTTGTCTCAAACAAAAATTTTGCTTGCAATGTAACCTTTGTCGGGCTATCCTATTGTTGTGGCAAGCAGGACAGAAACCGCATTTGTCCTGCGTTGCCAACGCAACAAGATGTGATGCCAGGGTTGTGGAAGTGTGGCGCACGAGACAACCCATATGGCATCTTTTCCCAACAACCCTATCACCCACAGGAAAGGAAGTGGTTCTTCATGCAAGGCAACGGCAGCGAAATGCAGTTCTGCCACACGGTTTTGCGCGGGAGGGCAAACGCCCAACTCTTCGAGGAAGAGATCCGCAAAATGAAACTTTTAAACATGGTGTCCGAGATGTCGCACAAGGCAGACATCAAGGTACTGGCCTATTGTCTGTTAGACAATGAGTTGCATATGATTCTGCATTTGCGGGAAGGCCAGTCCGCCGAGGACTTTCTCGACGGCATCGCGCGCAGGTTTGAGGCGGCCTGCCCAAAGGACGCCTATTGGCGGCTGGACTACCTCCCCAGCAAAACGAGGCTTCCGCAAGTGCGCTCCTCGGTTCACGAGCAAGGTTTCTTTTATGACGCAAAGCAAAAGATCCAGCAGTTTCGCAAGCACAGCGTGCGCGCATTAAACGGAAACAAGGCTGTTTTGCGCCAATTGCTCAAATTGCATTTTCTGCCAGTGCGCTTGGGGATTACCGCGCTTCCGGAGGACTATTGGTGGTGCAGTTACCTGGATTACCGGGGGCGGCAATGGCTGCCGCTCACCGACCCGTCCGAAATACTGGACAGCATCTCCCCCAATGTCAAACTCGCAAAAGACTGCATCCGGCTTTTCCACCAAAAAGAGCTGGAAAAGTCGCGCCCATCCAGGAGCATGGGATAAACGCGGCACTCTTAGGGCGCACCGAGCACCCTAGGTCGCAATGAAAACAGCTGGTTGGTGTGCTGCAACGTCTCGATGTCCGCGCACCGAGCGCCCTAAGGCGCAATGCAGGAGCGGGTGCCGGTGTTCCGCACCACAGGAGCAGATGCCGGCGTTTCAAGCAACGAAGGAGCAGATGCCGGCGTTTCAAGCAACACAGGAGCAGATGCCAGCACTCCAACCAATGCGGGAACTGGCAGCGCAGGGGCGAATGCTTAGAGCTCCGATGTGCAATGCGGGCAGCGCGTCGCGTGCAGGTCGATCTCGCTTTGGCAATAGGGGCACTTTTTGGTGGTCGGCGTTTGCTCGGCCGCCGGCTTGAACCGCGCGTTGAGCTTGTTCATCACGCGGACCAGGCAGAAGATCACGAATGCCATAATCAAAAAGTTGAGTATGGCGGCGATGAAGTTCCCATAGGCGAGTGTCGCGACGCCGGCCTCCTGCGCCTCCTGGACGGTTGCGTACTTTTGGCCGCCGTCCAGCTGTATGAACCAGTCGGAGAAATTGATCCCGCCCGTAAAGATGCTGACCAGCGGCATAATGATATCATTGACCATGGAATTGATGATGGCCTGAAAAGCGCCGCCGATGATGACACCGACCGCGAGGTCTATCACGTTGCCGCGCATGATAAACACCTTAAATTCATCGAAAAACTTTTTCATGGGTTACCTCCTCGTTACTTGTTTGTCTTTTCCAAGAACCGCTGGATGCGGTCCAGGGGGCTTAGCAGATTGCTGATGGAGCTGTCGTGGTTTAGGGTGTCGATGATGTAGGCCAGGTATTTGCTTAAGTCGCAGCTCGTGTAGTAGGGACGCGAGAGAAGCTCCGGCGTCTGGTAGACCAGGTTGGTGGTGAGCAGGTGGTCGAAGATATGCGCCTCGTGCGCGCGGTCAAATTTCTCCAGACCGTTTGTGAAAAGGCCAAACGTGGAGCACAAAAAGATGCGGCGCGCCTTGCGCTCCTTGAGCGCGGTGGCCACTTCGAGCATACTGTCGCCCGAGGAGATCATGTCGTCGATGATCACCATGTCTTTGCCGGCCACGTTGGATCCCAGGAACTCATGCGCCACGATGGGGTTGCGCCCGTCCACGATGGTGGAGTAGTCGCGGCGCTTGTAAAACATCCCCATGTCCAGCCCGAGCACATTTGCCATATAGACCGCGCGGTTCATCCCGCCCTCGTCGGGGCTGATGATCATCATGGAGTCCTTGTCAATGTGTAAGTTTGGCTCCGCCCGAAACAGCCCCTTGATGAACTGGTAGACGGGCTGGACCGTCTCAAAGCCGTGCAGGGGGATGGAGTTTTGCACGCGCGGGTCGTGGGCATCGAACGTGAGGATGTTGTCCACGCCCATGTTGACCAGCTCCTGCAAGGCAAGCGCGCAGTCTAAGGACTCGCGGCCGCTGCGCTTGTGCTGGCGCCCCTCATAGAGGAAAGGCATGATCACGGTGATGCGCTTTGCCTTCCCCTCCGCGGCGGCAATGATGCGCTTCAAATCCTGGAAATGGTCGTCGGGGGACATATGGTTCGTGACGCCGCGCAGCTTGTAGGTGAGGCTGTAGTTGCAAACATCGACGAGGATGTAGAGGTCGTCGCCGCGCACGGAGTCCTCGATAGAGCCTTTCGCCTCGCCGGATCCAAAGCGCGGCACGCTCGCGTGCACGATGTAGCTCTCCTTTTCGTATTCGCGCAGGGCGAGGCTCCCTTTGTGCCGGTGGTCGCGCTCCTTGCGCCAGCGTACCAGGTAGCGGTCGATTTTTTCGCCGAGCTCCTGGCAGCTTGCAAGGGGGATCAGGGCGAGTGCGCCCACCGGGATCGTTTCCATGGTGCGTTCTTCTGTCTGCATGATCGTTCCTCCCAAAAGTCCGCGGTGCGGTGTCAGATCGGATTTGCCTTTGTCTTTTGCAACAGGCGAATATCCTGGCCAAAAAGTTTCAAAAATGTATAATGCATGCTGATGCGGGAAAAAATCCGCTCGGAATACCGCTCCGCAAATTGCGAGAGGGAGAGGTTGGTGGAGATGACCGTTCCCCGCCGGTTCAGCAAGCGTTCGTTGATGCAGGAAAAAAACTCCGTGTTTACCAGGGAATTTGTAAACTCTGTGCCAAGGTCGTCCAAAATCAGCAAATCACAGTCGTAGATGGCGTCGCAGCCCATGTCGGGATTGTCGGTGCGCGCGAAGCGCTCATGCGCGAGGAGGTCAAACAGCTCCTGCGCGGTAAAATAGACGACGGAATGGGTGGAGTCGAGCAACTCCTTGGCGACGCAATGGGAGAGAAAGGTTTTTCCGACCCCCGTGTCCCCATAGAGAAACAAGTTGCCCGCCTGGCTGTCAAAATCGCGCACGAAACGGCGGCAGGCATCCACCGCCTTTTTCATGCGGGCGAGGGACGACTCCCCGCCGGGCTTTTCCGTGATCTGGTCGGAATAATATTGGAAAGAAAAGGTTTGGAAATTTTCCGTTTGCAAAATCTCGCGCAGCCGGGACTGCGTGTAGAGCAGGTGGATCTGCGCCTGCTTGAAACAGTGGCACTTTTGGCCGCCCACATAGCCGGTATCCTTGCAATCGGCGCAGTCATATGTCATCTCCAGGTAATCTTGCGGGAAACCGCCCGCCTCCAGGAGGTGCTGCCGCTTTTCGCCGAGCAGCGCGAGCTCTTTTTCCAGCCGCCCCGTGGCGCTTGCATCCCCCGAGAGCAGGGCGCGGGCGCAGGTGACACTGAAGTTTGCGACGGCATCGTCCACTTCCTTGACGGCGGGCAGGGCGCGGTAGACCTCCCGCACGCGCGCCTCCAAAAGGTGGCGGTGCCGGATTTGCGCGCGGCCGTAGTCGCGAATGATGGTGTCATATTGGGCATTCGTCAGTGACACGGTGGCCTCCTAGCTCTGCAAAAGCTGCTGTTCGAGTGCGTCGTAGTCGTAGTCGCGCTGCGGAAAGTTGTTGAATTTGTTCGCCTGCGCGCCCGCGCCCGTCTTTGCGGCACCCTGTCCGCCCTTTTTGGCGCCCTGGTCGAGGCGGGCGATGTCTGCCGTGCATGTTACCCCGCGCGTATGCCAGTCTTTTAAGATGCGGTCCGCATAGGGAAAATTGGGCGCGTGCGTGCGGTTGATGGTGCGCCGGCACGCCTCCAGGACGACATCCAAAGAAAACCCATACTCCTGGAACCACCGCGACATGGCCTCGGCCTCCGCCTGCGCGGGCGCGCGGTCCGTCAGGCCAAACGCGCGCATCACGGCATAGAACTCCTTTTGGTGCGAGGCGGCGTCCTTACGCGCGTCCTGCACCGTCCTGACCCCGCGCGCGGCCCACTCGAGGGCGACGGCGCGGATGTAGCTGGGGCTGCGCTTCCCCTTTGAGACGCAATATTCGATGAGATACTCAATCAAGTCCGCGGAAAAATGCAATTCGTCATAAAAATAGAGGATGTCCGTCACTTCGGTGTTGCTGAGCTGCTTCCCGAGGTATTGCTCCGCGATATACATCAGCTGGCGCACGTCGTCCTTGGCGGAGAGCTCCTTTTTGCGGTCCGCCGACAAAAAGACACGGGGCACTTTCTCCGGATTTGCGATGCCCGCGGCGTAGCGCTCCAGCCGGTTGGGCGCAGGCGGCGCGTCGTCTTCTAGCAGGGTGATGTCCGCAAGCGTGCCGTCCTCGTGGAAATCGATGCGCAACAGGCCCAGCTTTTGCCAGTAACCCAGGGCGCGGCTGACATCGCCCTCCGTGCAGTTGAGCGCGTCCGCAACCGAGGAGAGGGAAATGTCTGCGCAGGACGCGCTGCAATAGAGCAGGTAAAGGTAGACCTTTACGAACTCCCCGTTCGCCTGCGCCATGTATTTTTCCAGAAATTCGTTTGGCACCAGCGTATACCCGCTGGCGGTTTGCTTTCGTATCGTCATGTGACCCACCCATCACCCGCGCCCTTGCGCGGAAAACCCGATAGACTTGCTTTTTTGTTTTCGATCTGCCGATGGGCTTAGTGTACCACAGTTTTTCAAAAAAAGAAACGTTTACTTATGCCACGGCAAAGGCGCGCAAGCGCTTGTGGACAATGTGGATAACTGGGAAAAAGCCGTGTTGCCCGACAAAAAACATCCACATGGCCCGCGCCGCAATTTGTGCATAAAAATGTGGATTGCGTGGAAAACTACCTCCCGAGCAGCCTTTCCCCGATTCTTCCAATATCTCCGGCACCCATAGTTATCAACAAATCCCCGTTTACACAATTTTGCAAAAGGTAGGTCTCGATCTCGTCAAAGGAGGAAAAGTGGTGCGCGTCCGTGCCGCGCGCCGCGAGTGCCGCGCGCAAGTCCTCTGAGCTGATGCCCAGGTCGTCGGTCTCGCGCGCCGCGTAGATGTCCGCTAGGACCACATGGTCGGCGAGGGAGAGGGCTTCGGCAAAATCGTCCAAAAACGCCTTGGTGCGGCTGTAGGTGTGCGGCTGAAACACGCACCACAAGGCATGGTGCGCGCACCGCCGGGCGGTTTGCAAGGTGGCGCGGATCTCGGTCGGGTGGTGCGCGTAGTCGTCCACGATGGTGACGCCGCCGACGCTTCCTTTATATTGGAAGCGACGCTCCGTTCCCCGAAAGCCCAAAAGCCCCCGTTGCATCTGTTCTTCGGAGATCCCGAGCGCGTGGCCGAGGGCGAGCGCGGCGACCGCGTTGCTCACGTTGTGCGCGCCGGGAACACGTAAGACATAATGCCCAAGCGGCGTCTCCTTGTGCATGAGGTCAAAAGAGGCGCACGCAGTTTCATCATAAGTGACATTTCGCGTGTGATAGCCGTCGTCCGTGTCGAAGAAATCCACGTTGCACGCAAGCCCTTCCACAAGGCCGAGGGCATCCGGAATGGCACCGTTTAGGATGAGCGTGCCGTCCTTTGGCAGGCGCTTCGCGAACAGGCCAAAGGAATGGCGGATGTCCTCCAGGTCCCGAAAAAAGTCGAGGTGGTCGGCCTCGATGTTCAGGATCACGGCGTACTTCGGGGAAAATTCCAAAAAGCTGTTGGTATACTCGCAGGCTTCCGTCAAAAAGACGCCGCCGTGGCCGAGGCGGAAATTCCCATGGATGGCGGGCAGCATCCCACCGACGGAAATGGTGGGGTCCAGGTCCGTCTCCAAAAGCATGTGGGCGAGCATCGAGGTCGTGGTCGTTTTCCCATGCGTGCCCGCGACGGCGATGGGCGTTTGGTAGGTTTGCATCAGCTGCCCGTAGGCCTGCGCGCGCGAAAGCAGGGGGATGCGGTCGGCGACGGCCCTGGCATACTCGGGGTTGTCGGGGTGGACGGCGGCGGTATAGACCACAAAGTCTGCGCAGCCCGACAAGTTGGACGCGCGGTGCCCATAGAACACCGTCGCGCCAAGCCCCTCCAACCACTGGGTGACGGGGGTTTCCCTGCTGTCCGAACCTGACACCGCAAAGCCCCTGTCGAGGAACAGGGCGGCCAGGCCGCTCATACTGATGCCGCCGATGCCGATCAGATGCACGCGGGCGGGAGTCTGAAAATCTATTTGATATGTCATGGATAACTTGCCTTTCTTCCAAATTTTCTGCATTTCTGCGAAAAAGACTGCCGGTTGGCGCTTTGCGGGCCACAAAGCCATGCTTTTTCGTGCGCACGGAGCGGCCCCTTGACACCATGCCACCATTATAAGGCAACTTTGCAAAAAAGAAAAGCACATCTTGCGTCTCCGCCCCATTTTTCTCAGCGGGTGAGAATGGGAAAAGAACGTTCTCGCAGAAGGGGCACGGAAGCAGACGGCCGAGTAGATGGATTTTTACGGTTTGGCTTACATGATGATTGACAATGCAAATTGAACTCGGTATAATAAAAACACAATTGATTGATTAAAAAGTTGCTTTGAACTCAATATAAAGGAAGTGGCAAGACTATGAATAACGAAAACGAGCAATTTGCAAAGAAGTCAGTATTCCAAGATACAATTTTGGACTCGGTGAGTCCAAAATTCGCGCATGATTCGATATTGTACCAAGAAACCGACAATCTGCTGGAGGATACATGCAAAATTGTTGAAAGCGCAAGAAATACAGCCTATACAATGGTGGATGTCATGCTTGTCAGGCGCAACTGGCTTATTGGAAAACGGATTGTTGCTGCCTGTTTAAACGAAAATGGACATGCGGATTATGGTAAAAAGGCAATCAAAAGCCTTTCAAAGGAACTTACGGATCGGTATGGAAAAGGCTTTGATTACAGCAGCCTATATAAATATGCGAAGTTTTTTCAGGAGTTCCCGCAAATTTTGGACTCACTGAGTCCAAAATTCGGCCGGCCATTATCATGGACACATTATCGCATACTGCTTCAGGAAAACTCCGCATCCGCACGCAAGTGGTATGAGAAAGAGGCCAGAGAGCAATCTTGGTCGGTTCGTACTCTCCAGCGCAACATATCATCGCAGTACTACGATCGAATGCTTATGTCGCAAAACACAGAATCAGTTGAATCGGAAATGAAGGAGAAAACCGCGGTCTTCCAATCCGACAAATACGAATTCATCAAAAATCCGGTAATTGCGGAATTTCTTGGATTGTCATCGAACATTGATTTTACGGAGAGTGAGTTAGAACAGCAAATTATCAGCC
>CAYVVW010000068.1:0-11090 GCA_964455335.1 uncultured Marvinbryantia sp. | reverse complement strand
GTCCCCACCGACATGCAAGCATGTCGTGGGAAAGGGCTTTCTACCCTGGTATCATGACATGGTATGATGCTAGGGTAGGATTGTGGGGATTTGGCACACGTCTACAGCAAACGACAAAACGATTTTCGTATTGTCGCTTGTTGCTCCAAATTTGCGCTGCGTAAGCAGCATGAGTCCGGAGCAAAGCGTAGACAGCGAAGCACGAAACAATCCGCAGCAATCCGTAGGTATCTTTTTACCCTGGCATCATGACACGGGCAACAGGACGGGGCAGACTGTCCGAAAAACGAGACGTGCATTTTGTAAGTGTAAGATGGCAGCAGTTTTCGGACGGGCTAGGAGCGGGGGTTCACATGCGAAATCTCGTTTTGATTGGGTTTATGGGAGCGGGAAAGACGACCGTTGGGCGCGCGCTCGCGGACGACGCGGGCTTGCGTTTTTTGGACACGGACCAATATCTCGAAGCGCGGGAAAAGATGACGGTCAGCGCGCTGTTCGCCCGCTTTGGGGAGCCGCATTTTCGCGACTTGGAGACCGCTTGCCTTGCGGAGCTTCTGGAAATGCAGGGGGGCATGGTGGTCGCCGCGGGCGGGGGGATGCCGGAGCGCGCGCAAAATCGGGATCTGATGCGAAAGCTGGGAACGGTGGTCTATCTGCGGGCGCGGCCGGAAACGCTGATCGCGCGCCTAAAGGGTGATGTGACGCGCCCCAAATTGCAGGGCGGGGATCTGGCCGAGACGGTTTTCGAGCTTTTGCGGAGGCGATCGGCGGCATACGAGCAGGCGGCGGATCGGATATTGGACACGGACGGGCGCACATGCGAAGAATTGGTAAAGGAGATGGAGACGGATGTTTTATGAAAAGGCTTACGCACTGATGGAAGAAAAGGGGGCGGACGCGCTCCTTGTGTCGGATGGGGCAAATATGCGTTACTTGAGCGGCTTTCGCGGGGAGACGGGGTATCTGTACCTCTCGCGGGCGCGCAAGGCGCTTGTGACCGATTCGCGCTACACGGCACAGGCAAAAGACGAGGCTGCGGGATTTGACGTGCTGGAAATCCACGCGGGCGAAAAATATGGGCAGCTGCTCGCAAATCTGATGGAGCAGGATCACGCCGGGCGCGTCGCGTTTGAGGGCGCCCACGTGCGGTATCGGGATTTCCAGGAATTGCAAAAATGGTGCAAGGGGCGGCTCACCATCGCGCTGGAGGATGAGCTGGATGCCTGCCGCTGCGTGAAGGCGGATTGGGAAATCGAGCGGCTGGAAAAGGCGGAGGCGATCGGGGATGCGGCATTTGCCCACATTTTGAAAGTCCTAAGGCCGGGCATCACGGAGCTTTTTGTGGCGGCGGAATTGGAATATTTCCTCAAGACGCACGGCGCGGAAGCGATCAGTTTTGAGACGATTGTCGCCTCCGGCCCGAATGCCGCGCTGCCGCACGCCATCCCTTCAAACAGGACGCTGCAAGACGGCGACTTTGTGACACTGGATTTTGGGTGCGTGTACGAGGGGTATTGCTCGGACATGACGCGCACGGTCGTCATCGGAAAGGCGAGCGAAAAACAAAAAGAGATCTACGAAATTGTCCGTAAGGCACAGCTGGAGGGGCTGGCGGCGTGCAGGGCCGGAAAGGTTTGCCGCGACGTGGATCGCGCGGCGCGCGCGGTCATCGAACAAGCGGGCTATGGGAAATCTTTCGGGCATGGGCTTGGGCATGGCGTGGGGCTGCGCATCCACGAAGAGCCGCGCCTGTCGTCCACGTGCGGCAAGACGCTCTCGCCGAACATGGTCGTGACGGTTGAGCCGGGCATTTACCTGCCGGGGTTTGGCGGCGTGCGCATCGAGGACATGGTCGCCGTCACGCGAGACGGATGCCGGAACCTGGCACATTCCCCGAAAGAATTGATCGAGGTGTAAGGTAGCTTTTCTCGCGGCGTCTTACCTTCGCAAACGGCAAATATCGGGTAGGATTGTGGGAGTGCGAAGCACGAAACAATCCGTAGGCATCTTTTTACCGTAACATCATATTTTGTCCTTGAAATGCAAGGGGAAGTGAGATACAATGAAACGAGGTTTGCGGGGCGCGCGGTTTTGCCGGCATGTGTCTGCCCCGACATCACGCAAGGAGGAAAAAAGGACATGATTTCAGCAGGAGATTTTCGCAATGGCATTACGCTAGAGATCGATGGGAACGTTTACCAGATTTTGGAGTTCCAGCACGTGAAACCGGGGAAGGGCGCCGCGTTTGTGCGCACGAAGCTCAAAAACGTCATCAACGGCGGCGTGGTGGAAAAGACCTTCCGCCCAACGGAGAAGTTCCCGCCGGCGAGGATCGACCGCGTGGACATGGAATACTTGTACGCGGACGGCGACTTGTACCATTTCATGAATGTGGAGACGTATGAACAGATTGCCCTAAGCGAGAGCGACGTGGGAGACGCCTTAAAATTTGTCAAGGAAAACGATATGGTCAAGGTCTGCTCCTACAACGGCAAGGTATTTGCCATCGAGCCGCCCCTGTTTGTGGAATTGGAGATTACGGAGACGGAGCCGGGCTTTAAGGGCGACACCGCGCAGGGCGCGACAAAGCCGGCCGTGGTGGAGACGGGCGCGACCGTCTATGTGCCGCTGTTTGTGAGCCAGGGTGACAAGATCAAGATTGACACGCGCACTGGCGAATATCTCTCTCGGGTATAGGAAAGAAAACGACAGGAGGCGCCGCGGGTGGGCGTCTCTTTGCGTGAAAGAAGGGCGAGGGAGCATAAAACAAAACATAAAAAGTGACGTGCGGATGATTAAAAAGGAGAATGGCATGGGCAAGTATTTTGGCACGGATGGGTTTCGCGGGGAGGCAAACAGGAAGCTGGACGTAAGCCACGCATTTATGGTCGGGCGTTTTCTCGGCTGGTATTTTGGCGGGGAGAAAAAGGCCAGGGTCGTCATCGGGAAGGACACGAGAAGAAGCAGCTATATGTTTGAGTATTCCCTGGTGGCAGGGCTGACCGCGTCGGGCGCGGACGCGTACCTTTTGCACGTCACTACGACGCCGAGCGTATCTTATGTGGTGCGCACGGAGGATTTTGACTGCGGCATCATGATCTCCGCCAGCCACAATCCGTTCTATGACAATGGCATCAAGCTGATCAACCGCAATGGATCCAAGATGGAGGCCAGCGTGGAAGATCAGATTGAGCAATATATCGACGGGGAAATCGAGGAGCTTCCCCTCGCCACGCGCGAAAATATCGGGCGCACGATCGACTATGTGGCGGGCAGGAACCGCTACACGGGCTACCTGATTTCCCTCGCCACGCGCTCTTTCAAAAAGTACCGCGTGGGCTTGGACTGCGCGAATGGCAGCGCGTTCGCGATTGCGAAAAGTGTCTTTGACGCGCTGGGCGCGAAAACGTATGTCATCCACAATGATCCGGACGGCACAAACATCAATGAAAATTGCGGATCTACGCACATTGCGCGGCTGCAGCAGCTGGTGCGGGAGAAAAAACTCGACGTGGGCTTTGCCTATGACGGGGATGCAGATCGCTGCATTGCCGTCGATGAAAATGGCGAGGTGGTGGACGGCGACAAGATCTTGTATGTCTGCGGAAAGTACATGAAGGCGGGCGGCAAGCTCAAAAATGACACCGTCGTCACGACCGTGATGTCAAACCTGGGGCTGTACAAGGCCTTTGACCGCGCGGGCATTTCCTATGAGAAAACACAGGTGGGCGACAAGTATGTCTACGAGAACATGATGCAAAACGGCTATTGCCTGGGGGGCGAGCAGTCGGGGCATATCATTTTCAGCAAGCACGCCACCACGGGGGATGGCATCCTCACCTCTTTGATGGTCATGGAAGTGCTGACGGAACAAAAAGTGACTTTGGGATCCATCGCGGGGGAAGTGCAGATTTACCCGCAGCTTTTGAAAAATGTGCGCGTGGTCGACAAAGAGGAGGCCTTGCACGACGAGGCGGTGCTGTCTGTCATCGCGGACATCGAGCACAAGCTGGGGGACGAGGGGCGCATCCTCGTGCGCATGAGCGGGACCGAGCCGCTCATCCGCGTGATGGTGGAGGCGGCCAGCCAGTCCCTGTGCGAGGCATATGTCCAGAAAGTCACGGACGTGCTTGTGCGCAGGGGATTAGCAATGGAGTAGTGGGGCGGAAATGCGCACGCGCAAGATGGAACACGGAGAAGTCTGGACGGTGAAATCGTAAGGCGCGGGCGAGGTATGAAGGACGTACGCGCGGCGGCGTATGAGTGCCGGCAAGCACGGCTGCGCGGAGACGTTTCGCGTATACGCAAGAGATAGCGAAAATGCAGGGCGTGCGAAAGCCTGCGCTTAAAACCGAGACGTCTCGCGCACGCGCAGGAGATAGCGAAAATGCAGGGCGTGCGAAAGCCCGCGCTTAAAACCGAGACATTTCGTATGCGCAAGAGAAATGAATGGGAACTGGGGGAAAAGGGTTCGGCGATGATTGCGAAGCAGATGGAATCCATGGTGCGAAACAGTTCGGCCGTGCGCGCCATGTTTGAGGAAGGGCAGCGGATGGCCGCGCAGTATGGGGCGGAACATGTGTACGATTTCAGCCTGGGCAACCCGAACGTGCCGGCGCCTGGGGAAATTCGGGAGGCCATCTTGGAAATTCTCGACGGGGAGGATTCCCGCATGGTGCATGGGTACATGGGCAACGCGGGATTTGCGGATGTGCGAAAAGCCGTAGCCGATTCCCTCAACAGGCGGTTTGGCACGTCTTTCGGCGCGGAGGCGATCCTGATGACCGTCGGCGCGGCGGGCGGTCTCAACGTGGTTTTCCAGACCTTGCTGGATCCAGGGGATGAGGTGGCGGTTTTTTCCCCCTATTTTGGCGAATACCGCTGGTATGTCACAAATCATGGGGGCGTCCTGCGGGAGGTTCGGACGGATGCGGAGACGTTTTTGCCAGACCTCGGGGAGCTTGCGCGGGCGATCACGAAGCGGACAAAAGCCGTCCTTGTAAATTCCCCGAACAACCCGACGGGTGTGGTCTATGGGGAAACGCTGATTCGGCAAATGGCGCAGCTGTTGGAGGAGAAGCAGCGGGAGTTTGGGACAAGCATCTACCTTGTCTCGGACGAGCCATATCGGGAGCTGGTCTACGACGGCGTAGAGGTGCCTTACCTGACGAAGTATTACCGCAATACGATCGTCGGGTATTCCTTTAGCAAGTCGCTGTCGCTGCCGGGCGAGCGCATCGGGTATCTGGTTCTGCCGGACGAACTGGACGGCGCGGGGGAGATCCGCGAGGCCGCAATCTGCGCCAACCGGATTCTCGGATATGTGAATGCGCCGTCTTTATTCCAGCGCGTGGTCGCGCGCTGCCTCGACGCAAAAGTGGATGTGGCCTATTACAACCGCAACCGGGAAACGCTCTGCGCTGGGCTTTCGCGGCTGGGATTTTCCATGGTTCGCCCGCAGGGCGCGTTTTACATGTTTGTCAAGTCGCCCATCCCGGACGAAGCAGTATTTTGCGAGATGGCGAAGAAACATCACTTACTGTTCGTGCCAGGATCTTCTTTTGGCTGCTCAGGCTACGTGCGGATCGCCTATTGCGTCGCGTATGAGACCGTGCAAAACGCATTGCCCGCATTTGCGGCCCTGGCACAGGAGACCGAAGCGATGTAAAGGAAAATCGTGGGAAAGGGTTTGAGCCCCTGGCATCATAAATTTTGTAGAAAGGAATCTGGATCTGCGATGAATGGATTGTCACAGGCCATTGTGGACGCCCTGGGAGGGCTGGTGTCAAAGGAAGTGCTCGTGTTTATCATTTCCATGACACCGGTTTTGGAATTGCGCGGCGGGCTGGTTGCTGCCTCCGCGCTTGGCATTGAGATGTGGAAAGGCATTGCCATTTGCGTGGCGGGCAACATCGTTCCAGTGCCGTTTATTTTACTCTTGATCACGCCGATTTTCGATTGGCTGCGCCGCCGCGAGCGGTTTCGCCCCTTCGTGGAAAAAATGGAAGCGCGCGCCATGGGCAAAAGAGAAGCCATCGAGAAATATGAGTTTTGGGGGCTGATGCTCTTTGTCGGTATTCCGCTGCCGGGCACGGGGGCGTGGACGGGCGCGCTGATTGCGTCCATGCTGGACATGAAGTTCAAAAAGGCATTTCCGGCGATTGTGGCGGGCATTTGCATTGCGACGGTCATCATGACCGTGATTTCATACATCATTCCGGGATTTTTCTTCTGACGCGCAGTTTTCGTTTGATGCGCAGTTTTACTTCTGACGCGCAGTTTTCTTTTGGCACGCATTTGCGCATAAGTTTTTGATGGCCTTTGGGAGGTTGGCATGGGACAGGATATTTGCGGCGGCGACGCATATGGCGCGCTTGCGCCGATCTATGACCGGCTGATGGAGGACACCCCTTATAATGAGTGGCTGTCCTGGATCTTTTGGTCTCTCGCTTCCCGCGGGATCAAGGACGGCCTTGTGCTGGATCTCTGCTGCGGGACGGGAAATCTCACAGAGCGGCTCGCGCTCATCGGATATGACGTGATCGGCGTGGATGCCTCTGCCGAGATGCTCTCGGTTGCGTCAGAAAAAAAAGAGGCGTCCGGGCTTGACATTTTGTATTTGCAGCAGGATATGCGCGAACTGGAGCTGTATGGCACGGTGCGCGCCGCTGTTTGCATGTGCGACTCCCTCAATTACCTGGAAACCGAGGCGGACATCGGGAATGTCTTTCGCCGGGTGTGCAACTACCTGGACCCGGGAGGACTCTTTTTGTTTGACTGCAAAATGCCTTACTGCCTGCGGGAGACCATGGGAGATACGGTGGTGGCCAAACATGGGGATGGCTACAGCCTGATTTGGGAGAACCACGCAAATCAAGACGGGTCGCACAATTCCTACGATCTGACTTGTTTTGTGCAAGGGGCGGACAACCGGTACGACAAGATTCAGGAAACGCACAACATCTACGCGTATCCTTTGGTGACCTATGTGGAGATGCTCTCAGAAGCGGGATTTTCCTATTGGCTCATACTGGACGCGGATGGCCGGAGGCTGCCGCGCAGGGAGACGGAGCGGCTGCTTGTACTGGCGCAGAAGTGATGGCGGTGGGAGTCAAGGGCTGCCGCGATGCAGTTTTCGGATGGGTAGGAGAGGAGCGCATGGAAAGACAGAAGGATTGCTTGGTGGTGGAGGAGTCGGTGGATGCGCAGCTTAAGGCAGAGGAGCGTATGGAAGGGCAGAAAGATTACCTGGTGCGGGCGACGGCGGGAGATGGGCAGGTGCGCGCATTTGCGGCGACCACGCGCGACACCGTAGAAGAAGCGAGAAGGCGGCATGAGACAAGCCCTGTGGCGACGGCCGCGCTCGGCCGGCTTTTGACCGCGGGGGCGATTATGGGCAGCATGATGAAGGGTGACAAGGACTTGCTGACCTTGCAAATTACGGCGGACGGCCCCCTCGCGGGGATCACGGTCACCGCGGACGCAAAGGGCAACGTCAAGGGATATGTGGGCAACCCAACTGTGCTGATTCCCGCGAACGCCAAGGGCAAACTCGACGTGGCGGGCGCGGTGGGCAAGGGGGTCTTAAGTGTCCGAAAAGACCTCGGCTTAAAAGAACCCTATGCGGGCGAGACGCTCCTGCAGACAGGGGAGATTGCGGAAGATCTGACCTATTATTTTGCCACATCCGAGCAAGTGCCCTCGGCCGTTGGGCTGGGCGTCCTGATGAACAAGGAAAATACGGTGGCGCGCGCGGGCGGTTTTTTGGTGCAGCTTTTGCCTTTTGCAACGGAAGAAGTGACGGCGCGCCTTGAGGAAAACTTAAAGGCGGTCACGTCCGTGACGGCGATGCTCGATGCAGGGATGATGCCCGAGGGGATTCTGGAAAAGCTGCTTTGCGGGCTTTCCCCGCAGGTGGCGGACGCGATGCCCGTGCGGTTTTTCTGCAACTGCTCCAGGGAACGCGTGGAAAAGGTGCTTCTAAGCGTGGGCAAAGCGGAATTGCTGTCGATGGAAAAAGAAGGGAAACCCGTGGAGGTGGCCTGCCATTTTTGCAACAGCAAATATGTCTTTTCGCCGGAGGAAGTCGGGGACATGGCAAGAAGCCTCTCGTCGTGAGGATTTTTTCGAGGAAATAGCAAGAAGCCTCTCGTCGTGAGGATTTCTTGGGGAAATAGCAAGAAGCATCCCGTCGTGAGGTTTTCTTGGGAAAATAGCAAGAGGTCTCTCGTCGTGAGGGTTTTTGGAAAATGGCAAGAAGCCTCCCGTCATGAGAATTTTTGGGGAAATGGCAAGCGGCAGAACGCCTTCTGGAAAGTGGGAGTGGGATCAGATGAGGCACGGGTTTGTCAAGGTGGCGGCGGCCACGCCCGATTTGCGGGTGGCCGATTGCGCGTTTAATTGCGCGAAAATATGCGAACAGGCGCAAAAGGCGGCCGATCTTGGCGCAAAGATTGTGGTGTTTCCGGAGCTTTGCGTCACGGGGTATACCTGTGGGGACCTCTTTGCGCAGGAAATCTTGCTTTCGGGGGCAAAAGAGGGGCTGCGGGAGGTGCTCAAGGCATCCAAAGCGTGGGATGCGCTGGTCTTTGTCGGGCTTCCGTGGGAGGCGCGCGGCAAATTGTACAATGTCGCGGCGGCGCTGTCAAGGGGGCGGCTGTTGGGCCTCGTTCCAAAGCGGCATTTGCCCAATTATGCCGAATTTTATGAGGCGCGCAATTTTACGCCCGGAAGCGATGCCGTCACATGGGTGGATTTTGACGGCGCGCAGGTGCCGTTTGGCACGCAGATTTTGTTTTCCTGCCGGCAGTTGCAAGGGCTTTTGGTGGCGGCGGAGATCTGCGAGGATTTGTGGGTGCCGAACCCGCCGAGCGTGCGCCATGCCATGGCGGGGGCGGCCGTTGTCGCAAATCTTTCCGCGAGTGACGAAAACACGGGCAAGGCCGACTACCGCGAAAAGCTGGTGGCCATGCAGTCGGCGCGCCTGCTGTGCGGCTACGTCTACGCGGGCGCGGGGGATGGGGAATCCACCACGGATCTGGTGTTTGCGGGGCACAGCCTGATTGCGGAAAATGGGGTGGTTTTGGCGCAGTCGCAGCGCTTTTCCAACGGGATTGTCGCAAGCGAGCTGGACATCCATCGCCTGCGTGCGGAGCGGCGGCGCATGACCACGTTTGCCCGCGCCGAAGCGAGCGCGTATGTGACAGTTCCGTTCGATTTGCAGGAGGAGGAGACCGCGTTGACGCGCAGCATTTCCCCCTGGCCGTTTCTGCCGCCCACAAAGGAAGGCCGCGCGCGCCGTATGGAGGAGATTTTGCAAATTCAGGCGCACGGCTTGAAAAAGCGGCTGATCCACACGGGCGTATCCGGCGTGGTGGTGGGCGTCTCGGGGGGATTGGACTCCACGCTTGCCCTGCTGGTTGCCGCAAGGGCGATGGATTTGGCGGGGCAGAACCGCTCCGGCATCCTTGGGGTGACGATGCCCTGCTTTGGCACAACGGATCGCACCTACCAAAACGCGTGCCGCCTGACGGAAAAATTGGGGGCGACCCTGCTGGAAATCCCGATTCGCGTGGCGGTGCGCCAGCATTTTCGCGACATCGGGCAAGACCCCGAAAAGCACGATGTCACCTACGAAAATAGCCAGGCGCGCGAGCGCACGCAAGTGCTGATGGACATTGCCAACCAAAGGGGCGCGCTTGTGGTCGGGACGGGGGATTTGTCGGAACTCGCCCTGGGGTGGGCGACGTACAACGGCGACCATATGTCCATGTATGCGGTCAATGCGTCCATCCCCAAAACGCTGGTGCGTTATCTGGTGGGGCACTGGGCCGAAACTTGTGGGGACGCATCCCTGGCAAATGCCCTGCGCGACATTTTGGAGACGCCTGTCAGCCCGGAATTGCTGCCGCCAAAAGACGGCGTTATCTCGCAGCGCACAGAGGAATTGGTCGGCCCTTATGAATTGCATGACTTCTTTTTGTACCACATGCTGCGCTTGGGGGAGGAGCCGTCCAAGATTTACCGGCTGGCAAAATACGCATTTGCAAGCACCTACGGCGCGGACGAGATCCGAAAATGGATGCGCACGTTTTATCGCCGGTTTTTCTCCCAGCAGTTCAAGCGGTCTTGCATGCCGGACGGGCCGCGGGTGGGCAGCGTGGCCGTCTCCCCGAGGGGCGACCTCAGGATGCCGAGCGACGCGTGCGCCGAACTGTGGCTGGCGCAGATCGAGGATTTGTGACGCGCGCCGAACTGCGTAATTTTTCTTACGGTAGACGATTTGGGGGATGCGTGCGAATTTGCTGCGGAATCCCGTTGCTCACATAGCAAATGCGACGCAACAAACGACAGAAGCGAGAATCGTTTTGTCGGTTGCCATAGAGTCCGCGATAGGCGGCCGCACAAGGAAACGGAAGCGGGCAAGAGAAAGAAGAAAGAAAAAACAAGAAACGAAAGAGCGCAAGGGAAAGAAGAAAGCAAAAAACGGAAGAAAGCAAGAAAAAGAGGAAAAAAACTAGAAACGGAAGCAGGCAAGAGAAAGAAGAAAGAAAAAGCAAGAAACGGAAGAAAGCAAAAGAAAGAGGAAAGAAAAAAACAAGAAACGAAAGAGCGCAAGGGAAAGAAGAAAGAAAAAAGCAAGAAACGAAAGAAAGCAAAAGAAAGAGGAAAGAAAAAACAAGAAACGAAAGAGCGCAAGAGAAAGAAGAAAGAAAAAGGCAAGAAACGAAAGAAAGCAAAAGAAAAAAGGAAGAAACAGGAAAAATCGGAAGAGGGAAAAGGAAGCAACGAGAACGAGAACCGAGAAAATCAAGGGAAGAGAAGGAGTTTGTGACCGATGAAGTATGTCATTACAACCGATACGACAGCGGATCTCCCCGAATCGTACTACCGCCAGCACGACATGACCGTGCTGCCGCTGTCTTGCATCATGGATGGGGAAACGTATTACCGTGGGGGAAAGGAACTCGACCTGGACGAGTTTTACAGAAGAATGCGCGCGGGGTCTATGCCGACCACCTCGCAAGTGACGCCGGAGATTGCGGTTGCCCTGATGGAGCCGCTGCTTCAGGAGGGAAAAGACATTTTGC
>CAYVVW010000067.1:0-11127 GCA_964455335.1 uncultured Marvinbryantia sp. | reverse complement strand
AGCGGCGGCATTTGTCTATGCCTATTTCCTGACGGAGTTTGACGACAAAATCGACGCGTTTATCCTCAACAGGCAGGTGGATCACCAGGAGGAAATCGCCCAGGGGCTGAACCTCGGCATCTGGACCACAAAGAAAAATGTCCTGGAGTATGCCAAAAAGCAAAAAGTGATTTATGACGTGTTCAAATACATTGACTCGGCATCTTCCAAAGAAGTGACGGAATTTGCCCTCGCGTTTTTGCCGGGCAAATCGTTCCGGTCGCTGATACCCGGGTTTTCCTGGAACCGGTTCAAGAAAATGGGAACTTACCGCGCGGCGGGCGCAAAGAAGGTCGGGGCCGCGGCGGACGACGCCGATATCCAAAGCGACGCCGGCTATGATTACAACGGGTCGGTCGCGCGCACGGCCGGCGGGGCGGTTGTCACGGTCAACCCGAAGGCCAACCCCAATTTGTACCAAGGGGTGGGGTGGAACTTCCCGAACAAGCTGGATTTTTCCGAGCGGAGCAACTTTGTGTGCAAGCTGCGGGTGTCGGGCATCCGGGAGAACCGCGCGCACGTGCGCATCCGTTTCTTTAGCGGAAAGCATGTGTACGAGGCGCAGGCTTACCTGTGGAAGGACGTGGAGCGCATGTTCAGCGTTGACTTGTCCAAATGGAAGCAAAAAGGCAAGGTGGACAGGATTCAGGTCTGGGTGCGCCCGGAGCAGAAAACTTCCTGGAAAGAGGGCGGGACGATCACCGTCTCTTCCATGAAACAGGCAAAAGTGACGGCAAAAACAGGTTAGAAAGAGGGAAAACCATGGGGATTTATGAGGAATTGGTCGCGCGCGGGCTGATTGCCCAGGTGACGAACGAGGCGGAAATCAAACAGGCGGTCAATGCGGGACGGGCGGTTTTTTATATCGGCTTTGACCCGACGGCGGACAGCCTCCACGTGGGGCATTTCATGGCGCTTTGCCTGATGAAGCGCCTGCAGATGGCGGGCAACCGGCCGATCGCCCTGATGGGCGGCGGCACGGGCATGGTGGGAGACCCGTCCGGCAGAAGTGACATGCGCCAGATGATCACGCAGGAGACCATTTGCCACAACATCGCGTGTTTCCAAAAGCAGATCAGCCGCTTTCTCGACTTTGGCGAGGGCGGGGCCATCCTGGCGAACAATGCGGACTGGCTGATGAACCTCAATTATGTCGCGTTTTTGCGCGATGTCGGGCCGCATTTTTCCGTCAACCGCATGCTGGCGGCGGAGTGCTACAAGCAGCGCATGGAAAAAGGCTTGAGCTTTTTGGAATTTAACTACATGATCATGCAAAGCTACGATTTTTTGCAGCTCTATGAGCGCTACGGCTGCACCATGCAATTTGGCGGTGACGACCAGTGGAGCAACATGCTGGGCGGGACGGAGCTGATCCGCAGAAAACTTGGGAAAGACGCGCACGCGCTGACCTTCCCGCTTTTGTTAAGCTCCGAGGGGAAGAAAATGGGCAAAACCCAGTCCGGCGCTGTCTGGCTCGATCCCGAGAAAACGTCCCCATACGAGTTCTTCCAATACTGGAGAAATGTCGGGGACGCGGATGTGCTGCGGTACTTGCGCATGCTGACATTCCTCCCATTAGCGGAGATCGACCAAATGGAGGCTTATGAGGGAAGCGCGCGCAACAAGGCAAAGGAAATCCTGGCATTTGAATTGACAAAACTGGTGCATGGGGAAGCAGAGGCCCAAAAGGCCGCGGACGCGGCAAAGTCTCTTTTTGCCGGCGCTGGGAACAGCGAAAACGTGCCGACCACCTGGTATGGGGCGGCGGAATTTGCCGAGGGAAAAGATATTTTGGCACTGCTTGTGGAGACGCATTTGGCAAAGACCCGCTCGGAGGCGCGCAGGCTTTTGCAGCAGGGCGGCGTCTCCGTAAATGGGGAAAAAGTGGACGATCCCCTGCGCGTGTTTACGCCGGATGATTTCCAGGACGGCGCGCTGCTGATCAAAAAAGGGAAAAAAGGTTACCACATGGTGCGGCAAAAATAGGAGGGCGGCATGGATTTTTGGGCATATCTCATAGAATCGTTGGTCAAGATGGCATTGCTAGTGGCCGTGTCCATTTGCGGCATTTTTTTCGGGAAGTTTTTGCGCGAGAAAAAGGACGCAAAGCAGAACATGAAAAAGACAGAGCCGTAGGGGACGCGTGCGCGGCAGTAGGAGAGCGATCGGAAACGACAAAAATATTTGGGAGGAAATCTTGTGAGACAGTATGGCGTAAATGAATTGAGAAAAATGTTTTTGGACTTTTTTGCGGGCAAGGGCCATTTGGTCCTAAAGAGCTTTTCCTTAGTGCCGCACAATGACAAAAGCCTGTTGCTCATCAATTCCGGCATGGCGCCGTTGAAGCCCTATTTTACCGGCGCGGAGATCCCGCCGAGAAAGCGCGTGGCGACGTGCCAGAAGTGCATCCGCACGGGGGATATCGAAAATGTGGGAAAGACGGCGCGGCACGGCACGTTTTTTGAGATGCTGGGCAATTTTTCGTTTGGAGACTATTTCAAAGAGGAGGCCATTGCCTGGACCTGGGAGTTTTTGACAGAGGTGGTGGGGCTGGACAAAGAGCGGCTTTACCCATCCGTCTACGAAAACGACGACGAGGCATTTTCCATTTGGCGGGATCAGATCGGCATTCCGGAAAACCGGATTTACCGCTTTGGGAAGGCGGACAATTTTTGGGAGCATGGGGCAGGCCCTTGCGGCCCTTGCTCGGAAGTCTATTATGACCGCGGCGAAAAATATGGCTGCCACAAGCCGACGTGCGACGTCGGATGCGACTGTGACCGCTACATCGAGGTCTGGAACGACGTCTTTACACAATTTGAGAGTGACGGAAACGGCCATTACGAAGAATTGGAGCAAAAGAACATCGACACCGGCATGGGGCTGGAGCGACTTGCGGTCGTCGTGCAGGACGTGGACTCCATTTTTGACGTGGACACCATCCGCTCCCTGCGGGATAAAGTCTGCGCGTTTGCCAATGTGGCTTACAAGGCCGACGAGGCCAAGGATGTCTCCATCCGCCTGATTACCGACCACATCCGCTCGGCCACGTTTCTCATCTCGGACGGGGTCATGCCGACAAACGAGGGCCGGGGGTATGTGCTGCGCAGGCTCATCCGGCGCGCGGCGCGCCACGGAAAGCTCCTTGGCATCGAGGGGAATTTCCTGTCGCAATTGAGCGAGACGGTCATCGAGGGGTCTAAGGACGGCTACCCGGAACTTGCGGAGAAGCGGGATTTTATCTTAAAAGTGCTGGCTTTGGAGGAAGAGAAGTTCCAAAAGACGATCGACCAAGGCCTTGCGATTCTCGCCAATATGCAAAAAAAGATGGAGGACGCGGGAGAAAAAACCCTCTCGGGCGCGGACGCATTTGCCCTGTATGACACCTATGGATTCCCGCTGGACTTGACTAGGGAAATCCTCGCGGAAAAGGGATATGCCATCGACGAGGAGGGCTTTCGCGCGGCCATGGAGACACAGCGTACGATGGCGCGCAGCGCGCGGGAGACCACCAATTACATGGGCGCGGACGCCACGGTGTATGACGCGATTGACGCGGGCGTCACGACGGAATTTGTGGGGTATGAACAGCTGTCGTGCGCGTCCGCGATCACGGTCCTCGCGACAGAGCGGGAACTCACGTATGCCATTTCAGACGGGGAGCGCGCCACCATCTTTGTGGAGCAGACGCCTTTTTACGCGACCATGGGCGGCCAGCAGGGCGACACCGGGCGCATCACGGCGGGCGACGCGGTGTTTGAGGTGCAGGATACCATCAAGCTCCTCGGCGGAAAAGTGGGCCATGTCGGCCGCGTGGCAAGCGGGATGTTCCGGGTCGGGGATACGGTGACGCTGCAAGTCGATTCCAAAAAGCGCGGCGACACTTGCAACAACCACAGCGCGACCCATTTGCTGCAAAAGGCCTTAAAGACGGTGCTCGGATCGCACGTCGAGCAAAAGGGTTCCCTGGTTGCGCCCGACCGCCTGCGCTTTGACTTTGCGCATTTCGCGCCGATGACAGAGGAGGAGATCGCCAAGACAGAGGCGCTGGTCAATGCCCAGATCACAGCGGATTTGCCCGTCGTCACGCAAGTCATGGGCCTGCAGGAGGCGAAGCAGTCCGGTGCCGTGGCCCTGTTTGGGGAAAAATATGGGCAGGAAGTGCGCGTGGTGTCCATGGGCGATTTTTCCAAGGAGCTGTGTGGCGGAACCCACGTGGGACACACGGGGAGCATCACGGCATTTAAGATCGTCTCCGAGTCTGGGATTGCCGCGGGCGTGCGGCGCATCGAGGCCCTGACGGGGGATGGGGTGTTTGCCTATTACCGCAAGGCGGAGGAGGAACTTTTGGAGGCGGCGAAACTCATCAAGGCCACCCCGTCCACACTCACGGAGCGCCTGCGCCACTTGACGGAAGAGCTGCGCGCGGCCAACAGCGAGATCGCCTCCCTAAAGGGCAAGCTGGCAAAGGAGGCCATGGGCGACGTGACAGACCAGGTGCGGGAAGTCAAGGGGGTCAAGCTGCTCTGCGCGCAGGTGGACGGCGTCGACGGGAACGGCCTGCGCGACTTAGGCGACCAGCTGAAGGAAAAACTCGGCGAAGGGGTCATCGTGCTCGCAGGAGACGCGGGCGGCAAAGTCAACCTCGTCGTCATGGCGACCGGGGAGGCCATGAAAAAAGGCGCGCACGCGGGCAACCTCATCAAGGGCATCGCGCCCCTCGTCTGGGGCGGGGGCGGAGGCCGCCCGAACATGGCGCAGGCAGGCGGCAAAAACCCAAGCGGCATCGCCGACGCGCTGCGCGCGGCCGCGAACGTGCTGGAAAGTCAAATTAAGGCTTGACGGCGAAAAAAAAAGGTGGTATAGTGAGTTCAGTTCCAGTGCATGAAAAATACCCACAGTTGTATTTGGCACAATCTGCAACTGGAGGGAGGTTGGGTGTGAGACGATGTCAAATGTAATCGTAAAAGAAAACGAGACGTTGGACAGTGCGTTGCGCCGTTTCAAGAGAAACTGTGCAAAGGCTGGTATTCAGCAGGAAATTCGTAAGAGAGAACATTACGAAAAGCCGAGCGTTAGACGGAAAAAGAAATCAGAAGCGGCTCGCAAGCGTAAGTATAATTAACGTGCAAAAGGACCCCGGCTGCTATGCAAGCTGGGGTCTTTTTCTATCGATGCCAAGGTAGGATTGTGGAAGTGCGAAGCACGAAACAATCCATAGGCATCTTTTTACCCCAACATCGCAAAGGAGGAGAGATTATGAAAAAAAGAGTGTTGGCAAGCGCGGCCGCGGGCGTTGCGGCGGTCGTGGCCCTGGCGGCGCCCGCCATGGCAAAGGAGTACAAGGTCGGCATCATCCAGTTTGTGGACGATGCCTCCCTCAACCAGATCGAGGCCTCGATTGAGGAACGCTTAGGGGAACTCTCAGAAGAAGGGGAGGACACCTACACCGTCCTTTTGCAAAACGGGCAGGCGGACGGCACTTTGCTTAGCCAGATCGCGGCGCAGATGATCGCGGACGAGGTGGACGTGATCGTCCCCATCGCCACGCCGGCCGCGCAGATCGCGCAGACAGCCACGCAAGACAACCCGATTCCCATTGTGTTTTCCGCGGTGTCCGATCCCGTCGGCGCGGGATTGGCGGAGTCCTTAGAGGAACCGGGCGCAAATATCACGGGCACGAGCGACGCCCTCAACACTGTCGCCATTTTGGAGCTGATGCAAATCGCAAATCCAGATCTGAAAAAAGTGGGCCTGCTCTACAGCCAGTCCGAGGACTCGTCCAAGCAGCCGATCGCCGACGCAAAGGCTTATTTTGACGAGCAGGGCATCGCATACATTGAGGCGACGGGCACGAACAACACGGAAGTCATGCAGGCAGCCGACGCGCTGGTGGCGGCCGGCGTGGAAGCCATCTTTACGCCGACAGACAACACCGTCATGACGTCCGAGCTGGCGATTTATGAAAAGTTCGCGGACGCGGGCATTCCGCATTTTGGCGGCGCGGATTCCTTTGCCCTAAACGGCGCTTTTTGCGGCTATGGCGTGGATTATGAGAAGTTAGGGGAAGCCACGGCGGACATGATCGCGGAGATCCTGGGCGGCGCGGACACGGCCACCACCCCGATTGGAACGTTTGACAACGGCATCGCCACGGTCAACACCGAGATCGCCGAACAGATCGGCATCGATTACAGCGGGTTTGCCGATGTCTGCTCCGAGGTGCGCGAGACAGTCACGGCGGAAGAGTTCGAGTGACGGAACAGTTCGGGTGCGGCGCGATGCCGCACCCGAACAAACACACAGAGGAGGAACGATGGGTTCCCTATTGTCGATGCAAGTAGCCGTCAGCGCGCTGGAACTCGGGGTGATCTATGCCCTGGTCGCGCTGGCGTTGTTTGTCAGTTTTTCCATCTTAAAGATCGCGGACCTCTCCACCGACGGCTGTTTCACGCTTGGGTGTGCCGTCGGCGCGCAGGTGGCGATCGCCGGCCATCCGGTTTTGGCGCTGTTTGCCGCCATGGCAGCGGGGGCCGCGTCCGGGCTTGTCGTGTCCACGCTCCAGACGAAAATGGGGGTCGCGCCGATCTTGTCCGGCATCATTGTCAACACGGGCCTCTATACGGTCAACTTGGCCGTGATGGGCTTTTCGTCAAACTTATCCATCTTTAAGGCAGAGACGGTTTACACGCTTTTTCAAGGGGTTCTCGGCAACACCTGGTATCGCCTGGCGGTGTCCGCGGTGCTGGTCGCGGCGGCCTGCGCGGCGCTTGCGTGGTTCTTTGGCACGCGCATGGGGCTTTCCATCCGCGCCACGGGCGACAACGCCGACATGGTGAAAACGTCGAGCATCAACCCGGGATTTACGGTCACGGTGGGCCTTTGCATTTCCAGTTCCTTAACGGCGCTCTCAGGGTGCCTCATCGGGCATTACCAAAAGATGTGTGACATCAACCTGGGCACGGGCATGGTGACGATCGCGCTGGCGAGCCTGATCATCGGCGAATCCCTCGTGGGGAAAGGGTCGGTCAGGCGTCACATCGCGGGCGTGGTTTTGGGCAGCTGCCTGTACCGGTTCGTGATGGCCATCGCCCTGCGCCTGCACGTGCCGGCGGAATGTCTGAAATTGGTGTCGGCCGTCATCGTCGCGGTGGCGATCGCCGCGCCTTATCTGAAGCGGCAGTTCGACTTCTGGCAGAAAAAGCGCCAGGCGATGGCCGCCAGGAGGGGAGGCCAGTCATGTTAAGGCTCTCTCACATCAAAAAAACGTTTTACCCCGGCACGGTCAATGAAAAAACGGCGCTCAACGACATCACCTTAACGGTCGGGGATGGGGAGTTTGCCACCATCGTCGGGAGCAACGGCGCGGGCAAGTCAACCTTGTTCAATTGCGTCGCGGGGAGTTTTTACCCGGACGCGGGCAGCGTGGAACTCGATGGCGAGGACATCACCTTTTTGCCAGATTTTCGGCGCGCCACGCGGATCGGCAGGCTCTTTCAGGACCCCATGCGGGGCACGGCGCCCGGCATGACCATCGAGGAGAATTTGACCCTCGCCTATCTGCGTGCGTCCAAGCGGGGGCGTTTTTCCGCCTTTTCCCGCATCACGGGCGCGGAGCGGAAGCTGTTTCGGGAAAAGCTCGCCCTTTTGGGGATGGGACTGGAGGATCGCATGCGCCAGCCCGTTGGGATGCTCTCCGGTGGGCAGCGCCAGGCGCTCACGCTTTTGATGGCCGCCACCTTGGTTCCGCCCAAGATCTTGCTCTTGGACGAGCACACGGCGGCGCTTGACCCGGGAACGGCGGAAAAAGTGCTGCAGCTGACGCAGGAGGTGGTGGAGGAAAACCACCTGGCGTGCATGATGATCACGCACAACATGCACGCGGCTCTGCGGCTCGGAAACCGCACGCTGATGATGGACGGCGGGAAAATTGTGCTGGACATCAAGGGAGAGGAGCGCAAAAACCTCACCGTTGAGGGGCTGTTGGAAAAATTTTACGCGGGCGCGGGAAAAGACCTGGACAACGATCGCATCCTGCTGGCGCGGTGAACTGCCCCGGCATCCTTGCACAGCAAAGACACGACGACGAACCGAGGCTTTGGAACAGGAGGGAACAGGGGATGCAAGGAAAAGAGACAGAGACGATACAGATCCGCTACCTAAGCGACCGCATCGAGCCGCTCGCCTATATCGGGGAGGGGAAATCGGACTGGATCGACTTGCGCGCGGCGCAGGATGTCACGATGCGCGCGGGGGAGTACCGGCTGATCCCGCTCGGGGTGGCGATGAAACTGCCAAAGGGATATGAGGCGCACATCGTTCCCCGCAGTTCCACTTTCAAAAATTTTGGCATCCTGCAGACGAACCACATGGGCGTCGTGGACGAGTCGTATTGCGGCGACAACGACGAGTGGCGGTTTCCGGCCTATGCGGTGCGGGACACACAAATTCGCGCCAACGACCGCATTTGCCAGTTCCGCATCGTGAAACACCAGCCGCCCATCTCCTTTGAGCGGGTGGAGGCCTTAGGCGGCGCGGATCGGGGAGGTTTCGGAAGCACGGGCAAATCTTGAGAAATAAGGAGGAAACCGCATCATGCGCAGAGGGGCAAATCGATTGCCGCAAGGGCTGGGGTGGAAGATGGTTCGGATGGGCATTTGCAGGCGCGCTGGCTTGTTCCTGCTTTTGGGAGTGGCATGGGCGTTTTTCCCGCAAATGCCACAAGGCGCCGTCCTTGCGCAGGAGTCGCAGGCAGAGCTTGCGGAGTTGTTTTACCGCTATACCAAGGACAACGTGGTTTTTGACTACACAGATCCGGCGGAGCGGCTGCCGAGCGGGGAGACGGCGCAAAAACTTTACGACGGTTTTTTGGCGCTCGCGCAAGCGGATTTGGACGCGGACGGGGCACAGGAGCTGCTGGCCATCCGCGCCATGCCATGGAAAAATGGCGATGGGCAGACGGTGGACGCCATCGTGGCGGAAGTGTACCGCAGGCAGGAAAATTCCCTGCGCCGCGCGGCGCAATCTGTGCTTGCGGAGGGAAAACTGTCTTTTTGCGCGGCACAGATCGACGTGTTTTTTGTGCATTTGGAGAGCGGGCCGGTACTCTGCTGCGAGGCGCGGGGAACGAACCCCACGCCGGCGGGGGATCTCGGGTGGAGTTTTCGCGCCATTTCCTTTGACGGCGCAGATTTCCAGGAAGTCGGCGCCCATTCCCTCAGGGGAACGTCGTTTGAGGAGGTAGATTTTTCCGGGATTGTGGCCACCATGGGCAGCCTGGGGCTTACCCCGACAGACCCGACCGTCGAGATGGCGACGGATCAAAATGACTGGGTGGACTGGGTTTGCCAGGTGCGGCGCGCCATTGACGACGCGTCCGTCCTGCAAGCAGACCCGGCCACTTTTGGCGGCGAGGCAAAGCCGTATGGGAAGACGCAGTTTCAGAGCTTTGTGAACGGGGATGCCGAAAATAAGCTGCAAAAAGAATTTGTGACGGCGCAAAGCCGGGCGGATGGGGAAGCGACCGCGCCAGGCGGCGGGGCTGGCGATGCGGGCGCTGGCGGCAATGCGCAAGGGCCAGACGGCGGAGCGGCTGCCGGAACGTATGCCTACGACGGCGACTTTGTGTTTGCGGACAGCGACAGGCGTTACCTGACACAGGAGGATTTGTCGCCGCTTTCAGACATGGAATTGCTGCTTGCGCGCAATGAGATTTACGCGCGGCGCGGGTTTATTTTCAACGAGGATGCCCTGCAGGCGTATTTTGCGTCGAAAAGCTGGTACCAGCCGGTTCTCTCCGGGGATCAGTTCACAGAGGACTACGCATCCCAGGTGTTCAACAGCTTTGAGGTCGCAAACATCTCTGCGATTGTCACTTACGAGGCGCAAAAAAAAGAGCAGGCACAGGAGGGAAACGGGCAATGAGCGAGGAGTATTGGTTCGAGCGTGTCGCCAGGAACATCGGTGACGCATTTGCTGCGATGTGTTTGGTGTTTTTTTTCTTTGCCGCCGCACTGATTTTTACCTTGCGGTGTCACGCACTTTATGTCAAGGACATGGAATTGCTGGAGATTCCCCAAAAAACCGGGTATTCGGAGGAGAAAATCCTGGAAAACTATGAGGAGCTGGTCCGTTATTGCACACTGGACAGGGATATTACGCTCGTGTTGCCGTCCATGCCGCTCTCTGATGATGCGCAGACACACATGAAAGAAGTGAACCATATTTGCGTGTTTATCGTCCGGATGGGCAAGGTGGCGACGGTGTTTCTCCTCATTTTGCTTCCGTTCAGGTGGAAGCAGCGCAGGTATGGGCATTTTAAGTTTGCGGGCATTTTTTTGCTGGCATTCGTGAGCGTTGTCCTGCTCGCGGCTGCCACGGACTGGGATGGGTTTTTCACGCTGTTCCACAAAGTGCTGTTTCGGAACGACCTCTGGATTTTTGACCCCCAGGTAGACCCCGTGATCCGGATCTTGCCGGACATTTACTTTTTCCACTGCGCTTTGCTGTTCCTTGCGCTGCTTGCGGCGGCGGGGGGCGTTTGCGCCTTTATCGGGTGCAGGCCAAAATCCCGCATGCGCAAAAGGGAAGCCGCGCGTGCGAGAACTGCGGCGCGCAGGGGCAGGCAAAGGCAAAGAGGCGCGCGATGAACAACTTAAACAGGGAATTGCGGGAGGGGAAAATCCGCGGCCTCTACCTGCTGTGGGGCGAGGAGGAATATCTCAAGCAGCAATATGCCCTGCGCATCCGCCAGGCCGTCCTGCCAGGCGGCGACACCATGAACCTCAATGTCTACGAGGGAAAGAAAATCGCGGTTTCGGAATTGATTGACCAGGCGGAGACCTTTCCATTTTTTGCCGATCGCCGCCTGTTGGTGGTAAAAGAGAGCGGGTTTTTCAAATCCGCGAACGCTGCCCTTGCGTCCTATTTAGAGCAGGCGCCCCCCACGTCCGTTTTCCTCTTTGTGGAAAGCGAGGTCGACAAGCGGCAAAAGATGTATGCCACGGTCAATAAAATCGGCCGCGCGGGGGAGTGCAAGAGGCAGGAGTTGGGGGCGATTCGCGACTGGGTGCGCGGGGTTTGCAAAAA